>JAGWHN010000045.1 GCA_028866785.1 Microcaldota archaeon | reverse complement strand
GTTGAAAAGGCGCTTCTGCTGCGAGAGGTACCTGAGCACGGAGCTGTTTTTCATCCATACGGGGATCGGTATCTCCATCTTGGTCGCCACGTAGTTGAGCGTCTCGTTCAAGGTTGCGAAATGCAGCGGCTCGCGCTTGAGGGTGTCACGCACGTGCTCGCGCACGTTCCAGACCCCAACAGGGAGTATGTAGCCAGGGTGCGCCTCCCTGAGCACTATCACGCTCGCCTGCCTCTGCTCGCGCAGCAGAACGTCCGATGCGGCAAGCCTTGCCGCATAGTAGCATCCCCCTATCTCGGCATACTCCTTCCTGCCAGAATAGAGCTCATGGGAGGAGAATATGGAGATGTTCTGCCCGTCAAGGTTCCATGTGGTCTTGGGGTAGAACGCCTCGACCAGCTCGTAGCTCCACTCCCCGGGAGCCATTATCACTATCCAGCGGTTGTCAAGCGCAACGCTGTGATATACGCGATACGAGTCTATGGTGTCGCACTGCTTCACGGTCTTGAGGTTCTCCCTTCCAAGCGTATCATCAACTGCGGTAATGCTCCACCTTGTGGGCACGAACTTACGGTTAGCTCCAATCCCAAGCAGCCCAGCAGAGAGCGCCTTCTGGATTTTTGATACCATGACCCCCTTTCCATAAAGCTCTATTATCGCGGTGCTGGCGTTCATCGCAGTGTCTGAATGAGCATTCTCAACTTTGGTGTTGGTATGGATCCCTCCAAGGCTCAGCTCCTTGAGGGGCGCGCTCGGGCCGAAAGGCTGGGAGTTCTCGCCCATCGAGATCATCATGTTTGGCTTTCTGGTCAGTTTTGCATCAGCGTAGACGAAACGGTCGGCAAGCGCAAGCTCCTTTATGGTGCCCTCGATCTTGCCTGATTCGACATTAGTGATTTTGGTCCTGTGCATACCTCGTATCAGCATGGATCGGTATTCGATGATCTCCTGGATGCTCTTGCCCACCCACTCCTCAGGAGTGCTCATTATCGAAGTGTCACCGAACTGAGGAGGTACAAGTGGACCAACATAGACGTACGGGTATCCGATCCTTCCGATGAAGACGTCCGGAGGCGATGAGCCCTCAATCTCATCCTTCTGGAGCATGTTTAGGGTCTTGAAGCGGTAGAACTGCTTGAGGAACTTGGGATCGCGCATGTTCTGATAGACTGTGTCAGAGCGCTCGTAGATAGGATTGCGTGTTTTCTGTACCTCTACAGGGGCGCTCTCCTGCATAAACAATTTATATTGCAGATGTTATTTATTCCCATATGAAAGCGATTCTCGCCGACGAGAAATTCTTAAGGTTAGTGAACCCGATTGCCCAAAAAACATTAAAGAAATGCGAAGCTGTTCTAAAACCAAATGAAAGTTACGCGGTTTCTATCACACCTACCTCTGATCCATTCATAATAAAGAAGATGAATGGAGCTTCGGGATTCACCTCCAATAGACAAAAGATGAGTATCGAGATCTCTACAAAGGCAAAAAATTGGAAAAAATGGCTCAGCAATGTTTTGGTTCATGAATTCAACCATATTGTCCGCATGCAGCGCCTAAACATCAGAGGATATTATGGGGGGACCCTATCTGGCTCCATCGCAATGGAAGGTTTAGCCATGGTCTTCGAAGAGGAAATTACTGGGAATCTTCCGCCATATGCGCACGCCGTATCAAAAAAGAAGGCAAGCCTGCTCTGGGCAAAGATTCGAAAATACAAAAAGGCTGATTACTACCGCAGGTTCTTCACGAACGCTGGGGACCCAAAGTACCCGCTATGGTGTGGGTATACGATTGCATACCTGATAGTGAAGAAAAGGAAGAAGGAGCTGGGTGTTCCCTGGAAGAAGCTCATTGGAATGCCAACAGAGGAGCTTGTCAGGAGTGGCTTGTGATGAAGGATTATTCAGAGTATACGCTCAGGAATCATAAGGGAGTTACCTTCGCAATACTCAACATGGGAAGGGTTCTTCTAATAAAGCGCAGAAAGTGGCCTTTCATAGCAAATCCTGGAATCTGGACATTAGTGCAGGGGGGAAGGGAAAAAGGGGAACAGTATCTTGAGACAGCATACCGCGAGGCAAAAGAGGAGGTTGGAATAGACAAGGAGCACCTTATGCTGATAATTAAGAGGGACAACGTAAGGCTTTTCGATGCGGTAAAGAAGGATAAAGTTGTTTGGGAGAATACCTTCTTTGTCTTTCATTCTGATACAAACAAAGTCAGGAAGAACTTTGAGAGCAGCGCCTTTAGGTGGGCCACAATGCCTGAAATTGTGAAGGAGCGCGAATATACTAATATATTTGTAGATAAGGAAGAGATAACGAAGCTGATAAAGGGTGCGATCGATGCGAGCAGGCGACTTGAAAGATAAGCTTGATAGGATAATCTCAAGTGCAAAGGGGATAGACGCGATAGTTTTGGCCAACATGCAGGAGCCCATGATAGACCCCAACTTCCTCTACCTAACAGGCTTCACAAGCGGACTGTTTGAGGACAGCTTCCTTGTGGCCACAAGGGAGAAGGTATACCTTCTGACCTCCCCACTGGAGATGGAAACCGCAAGGCTGCAGAAGAAGCCAGGGATGCAGCTGATAGACGCAACCTATGATAAGGCAAAGCTCGCAAGATGGATGAAAAAGCTGATAGGAGGGAAAAGGATAGGGATAAACGAGGAGTTCCTGCCAGTCTCAATAAATTCCATGATAAAGAAAAATTTCAGGCCAAAGGCGATCAAGGGCATAAATTCGGCATTCAATGCTGCCCGCGAGATAAAGACGCATGAGGAGATAGAGAAGATACGCCACGCAGTGCAGATAACCAAATGGACGATGCTTAAGGTACAGAAGTACTTCAAGGCAGGGATGACCGAGCTTGAGCTTGCGGCACAGTTCAACTACATTGCAATGACCCTGGGGTCCAGCGGTCCATCATTCCCAACGCTTGTCAGCTTCGGCCCAAACACCGCCCTGCCCCACCACCTTCCGGATAATACGAAGCTAAAGGACGGGGATTTCATAATCATAGACGCAGGGGTGAAGGTGCAGAACTACTGCTCAGACCTGACAAGGACCTTCCTCTTCGGAACCCATGATCCTATGAAGAAGGAGATAATAGATACTGTGCGCAAGGCGCAGATAGAGGCGATACATGCGATCAGGCCAGGTGCGATCGCAAGCGAGATATATGATATCGCAAACCACCACATCAACACCGCCCACAATGGCAAGTACAAGGGAAGGTTCATCCACAAGCTCGGCCACCCCATAGGGATAGAGGTGCATGACATGGGCCAGCACCTCCTTGCACCAGATGTGAAGAGCAGACTCAAGGCCGGAATGGTCACAAGCGTTGAGCCGGGGATCTACATAAACGGCTTCGGAGGGGCAAGGATAGAGGACGATATATTAATAGCTGATGAAGGCGCAATAATACTGTAATTTATCAATCTACTTATGGGGAGTTCGGCTAGCTTGGCAGGCTTCCAGATTCGGGTTCTGGAGACACGAGTTCAAATCTCGTACTCCCCAAGGCGTTTCAGTAAGTTGTGGAAAATCTCTATATGGCTGAAGTTCTTGGAATTGTGTAGTTGAGGTTATTTGGGTATCCATATCCAAAATTTTATAAAATACTAGCAAGGTTTTTAAGTTTTAATAGGACTATCAAATAAGGGGGTATTACGAATAAACAATTATTAATTTTAATTGCAATTCTAGCTTTTGCTATTTTTATACCAAATTTCTATGCGCAATCAACAGGCGGGGGGTTTACGGTCACTAGCGTATCATTAATTAATGTATTGCATCCAGGACAGTTACTAAATGCTAGCCAGCCACCTTCTCAAGCTAAATGGGAGATTACTGCAGTATTTAACGGCGGAGGGCAAAGTCTAGTTGCCAATTTAGGTAATAGTTCAATAAATTATAGAGATTCTGAAGGTAGATTAATAACATCTAATTACCCACTTCAAATATCTGGGATTACAAATCCAGAAACCGCAATTTATACAATCAGTAATAATCAGCCTGAACCAATATACGAATTTTCTTCTAAAACTTATGTCGGGTCTTACAATTACGGCTACTTTCAATCTAGCGGTACTTCTGCCCCTGAGTGTGCAACCCCATATTTTACTAGTTACATATACAATGAAACAATAACTGGGTCTAAACAAATTACAGTCGCTAGGATCTGTATCTACGAACAACAGGTTGCCGCAGAGTATCCAATCACTCTGGCAGACACACAATTTTCATCTGCGCTTACCCTTAACGCTAATGGTAATCTAGAGAAATTGAATTTGAATTCTAATTCAACTTCTGCAACATCTCTAGATGGACTAGTTCAAGCTCAATGGGTGGGTAGTTTAGTGACTGGAACGCAAGCACCCACAGGAGGCCAATCTGTAGCTATAAGCAACCAACAAACTAATCAGTGGGATATTCAAAATATAAATGAATATTCTGGAACTGAAGGTTACACAAACTTCATACCTACAATAGCAACATTTGATAATATTGGATGTTCATTTGTCCCAACAAGATATAGCCCTGATAATAATTTACAAGAACTCTCAAATCTCGCTATTTGTATGAATACTACTGCTGAGAATGATTACTCTATAAACAACCAACACGTTGCACAGCTTTTAACTTCAGGCCAGTCTATACAAGGTTATTCTGCTACCCAAACAAATTATGGCGGAGGAACTGCATTTGCCATAAGTCTAGGCAGCGGTACATTCACAACAAATCCAGAAATAATATTTACTCTTAGTGGAAGTTTTGTAGGTGTAGTTATACCTATAGGTAAACCAAAAATATTATCAGTTACTTCCACTTCGTTCACTTCAGGT
>JAGWHN010000044.1 GCA_028866785.1 Microcaldota archaeon | reverse complement strand
AGGTCATTGCAATATAGAGGTCCGCTGCTGCGTACTCGGTCCAGGCAAACGTGTTTTGGGGGTTGCGCAGCTGGTTGAATACCTGGGCATGTGTCATGTTCTGCAGCTGGGTGGTGTCGTTTGCAAAGTCGATTGCGTCAGCGCCGGCGGCAATAGACCTGCCCCAAAGCGTGTATGGAGTGCCCTGGAAGCTGTTGAGCGCCACGAAGGTCTTTGTCACATTCAGGTAGACTGCATTCTTCGTTGCATTAGCCTGTGCCACAAAGTACGGCAGGGACTGCATCTCAAATCCCGCCTTGATCGGGGAGATGTATTCCACCGGAAGGAAGTTTATGTACCTGCTCGAGTAGTTGCTTCCGAAGTTTACCGCTGAGCTGTCGTTTAAGGCCGCAGGCAGCCAGTAGAGCGTCGGAAGGTCGCCGTCGCCAAAGGAGCTATAGCCATTGTATATCGAAGAGAAGTTTCCGAACCTGCCCAGTGCCAGCGCCATCGCCCACCTGTTTTCGCCGCAGTAGATGCATGAGATCGCGCCCAGATAAAGAACGCTGGGCTTTCCGTTTAGGATGAACGCATTGGCCGCAGTTGCCTGGACCCCAGCATTTGGCAGGGTGCCGTTGAGGTACATTGCACCGGCGGTGCTAAAGTACGAGGCTGAGGCGTTGTTTATCACCGCAAGCTGCGATGCGCTAATCGGCTGGTTCACAAGCGCAAGGGTGTGGCCGAAGTTTGGCGCCGGGCCCTTTAGATATGCCGTGGCCAGTGGGACTAGCCCAATAAGGATTGCAATTATGCTAATGCCAAAAGCCGCCATTGCAATCATGCGCGTGGTGCGTATTGCATTTTGCAGGGTCTGCGTGGCGGAAGACGCGTTCGGGGCATTTTTCTTTTTAGTAGGCATTGTAACACTTTGAAATGTGAGATGGCAAATATTAATAGAGTATAAGACAATAATAATTCTCAGGTAAGCTATATATTACATCCTGTAGGCTTTAGGTTTTAAGATGTACCAGAGCACAACTTCGCTTTATAAGACTCTCGAAGAGACGGTAGAGCTCTCGGATGCGCACTGCCACCTCAACCTCTTCCCCAACCCAAAGGAGGCTCTGAGCGAGTCTGCAAAGCACGGCATGAAGATCATCCTCGCTACAGGAGGTAGCGCAAAGGACAACTTGGAGATTGCCTCGCTTTCGCATGGAGAGATAGTTTTCGGAATTGTCGGGGTGGGCCCCGATGCGGCGCGAAAGGACTTTAATGCGATAGAGGAGCTCCCAAAACTTGTGAAGGCGAACGGGAAGATAATAGGGATAGGCGAGATCGGGCTTGATTTCAAGATAACCAGCGATGAGAAGGAGATTTCAATCCAAAAGGAGGCTTTTGAAAGGCAGATAGAAATCGCAAAGGGACTTGGAATACCCATAGTGATTCATGCGCGCGGCGCGCTAAGGGAGGTGATGAAGATTCTTGACGAGCACTCGGTCAAAAGGGCAATGTTCCATTTTTTCGAGGGAGATGCGAATGACGCAAGGGAGCTTGAATCGCGCAACTACCTGATGTCGGTTCCTCCAGTGGAAAACAGAAACCGCAAAGAGGCGATAAAGGCGATAGATGTAAAGAACATAGTTGTTGAAACAGATTCCCCAGTCGTGGGAAAGACGCCGCTTGATGTGGAGAAGTCGCTGGAGATGATTTCTAGGATAAAGGGAATCTCCACAAGCGAGCTTGGACAGCTGACCACCGAAAACCTAAGGGGCTTTTTCTATATATAGCGCGCCTTGCCAAGAGGGGCCTAGGGGAATTCTTTTATACCTTCAAGTTCCACTTAATATGCTGGGCCCATAGCTCAGCTTGGATA
The DNA here is from genome assembly GCA_028866785.1 of Microcaldota archaeon. The sequence goes on along the minus strand of JAGWHN010000044.1, from coordinate 3,037 downwards.
GAGCGACAGACTTCTAATCTGTAGGTCGCGGGTTCGAATCCCGCTGGGCCCGATTGGCCGCTAACGGTGAGCAAATGACGAAAGATGAAAAGATTTTTGACGAGACGATAACGCAGATAAAGCAGCAAATAGACATGCTCATGGGGGACTCCAGCGTGCCAAGGAACGTGAAGAGCGCGCTTGACGAGGCAAAGAAGGCGCTCGATGCAAAGACGAGCTACGCGGAAAGGGCAAGCGGCGCGACCTACAAGATCGATGAGGTCTCAAACGACATAAATCTCCCTCCCTATGCAAGGACGGTAATCTGGAACCTTCTGAGCATGCTGGAGTCGATAAAGGAGTAGCTAATCCTTCTCGTCAAATGCTGACTCAGGCTTGTCCCTGCGCAGATTCATGAGCCCCCATGCGGAGAGCATCGCTATCCCGCCTGCTCCAGCAAAACTCACAAGGTCTCCCTTAGTAACCGAATCTATAACTGCAATGGCACTGCTGAGCACCAGCATTCCAACGTAGCCTGCCGCCTCCTTCTTGCTGCTGGGATTTTCTGTATTATAATTCCTCCAAACCATCCTTGCGCCCTAGAATAAAAAGAGTTTGGCGGTTTCGTTTATAAAATAATGCCATATTTTCGTTTAAAGCCCAAAGATTCTCTAAAGGGCTTTATACCTATTTTGCGTATTCCCTTTGGGGGCTAATGGACGGTTCGAATAAGCTTATTGTTGAGCTTGCATCTCGCCTAAACAACAGGGTAGTCATAGCCTCGGAGATCACGGAGCCTGATCTTGCGGGAGTTGACATGCAGGCCCTAACCGCTAGAATTGAGTCCTTCTTTTCGGAAAAGCAGGGAGTCTCAATCTTAACAAAACAGATTTTTGACCAGGTGGTGAAAGCGCAGGTAGAGGAGAAGCTTCCTGAGGTGATTGAGATCTCAAGGTCAAGCGACTTTAAGCCGCTTGCAAAGGAGTTTGACAAGAAGTTCACAGTAAGGCAGAGCAGGCTTGAGAAGACAGGGGGGACAGCTGCAGACTTTGCGGATTATTTCAGAGACAGGTTCCAGAAGCTCCGAGAGTTCATCATGATGCACAGGTCAATGATGTCAGGGATGCTTCGCAGCGTTGATGCAATCAAGATGTATGCGGAGGGGAAGGAGGTCGGTGTGATCGGGATGGTCTATGACAAGATCATCACAAAAAACGGAAATCTCCTGATTACGCTCGAGGACGAGGAAGGGACAGCAAAGATACTTTTTGTGAAGTCCGCAAACCCGCAGCAAAATGCGGTGTTTGAGAACGCAAAGAAGCTTGTGAGCGAAGACGTGATTGCAATAAAGGGAAAGATCTACAACAAGCTGGTGATCGCAAACCAGATGATCTGGCCCGACATCCCAATTCATACAAGGAAGCCTACCGAGAGCGACATCGCGGTCGCGATGATGTCGGATGTGCACGTGGGAAGCAAGCTCTTCATGGAAAAGGAGTTCAGCTTGATGCTCAAGTGGCTCAACGGCAACATAGACTCAAGGAAGGAGCTTGCGGGAAAGATAAAGTATATCATAATCAACGGGGATGTTGCGGACGGAATAGGGGTCTATCCAAATCAGGACAGGGACCTTGCAATACTTGACATCTACAAGCAGTACTCCATCTTCTTTGATTTCCTCTACTCGATCCCTGAGTACATCGAGGTCTTTGTGACGCCGGGAAACCACGATGCTGTGCAGCTTGCTGAGCCGCAGCCTCCGCTCTCAAAGGACCTGATGGGCGATTTTGCAATGGACAATGTGCACATCATCTCAAACCCCTCGCACATAAACATAGAGGGGCTCAAGGTTCTCGCATACCACGGCACCTCGCTTGACTCGGTGATACAAAACATTCCGGACTGCAGCTACGCAAAGCCAGAGGTCGCAATGGCTGAGATACTAAAGAGGCGTCACCTCTCCCCAATATACGGAAGAAACGTGATTGTTCCTTCAAAGACGGACTCGCTTGTGATCGATGAGGTCCCAGACATCCTTCATATGGGGCACGTGCACAAGAACGGGGTTAGCGACTACCATGGGACACTCATCGTAAACAGCGGAACCTGGCAGGCAAGAACCGCATTCCAGGTAAAGCAGGGACACGTGCCTTCGCCAGGAGTTATGCCAGTCTATGAATCGAAGAGCATGATGCTCTCAAACGTTGACTTCAACCATCTAGAGTGATTAATATGGACACAAAAGAGTACTTTGCCTCCCTTTCAAAGGGTTACGAGATTGCGCAGAGCACCGCGCAGATCGCAAGGAGCAAGGGATTTGACCCTGAGACTTTTGTTGAGATTAAGATTGCGCCGGATATTGCAAGCAGAGTTGAGGGAATCATCGGAATTCCTGGAATCGCAGAGATAATCAAGAGCAAAGAAAGACACCAATCAAAGTCGGAGCTTGCCTTTGAGGTAGTTAAGGAGATCTGCACAAACGAAAAGTTCTCAAACTACGAGACTGTGAAGAGGCTAGAGCTCGCGGTGAGGGTCGGGCTTGCGCTGCAAACCGACGGAGTGCTCGTTGCACCCACAGAAGGAGTCTATGGAATAACGCAGTACAAAAACGCAGATGGGTCTGAGTATCTTGCAATGGTTTTCACAGGGCCGATTAGGAGCGCAGGGGGAACCTCGGTTGCGCTATCGGTTGCATTCGCTGATTATGCAAGGAGAATCTTCAACCTTGGGGCATACCAGCCAACCCAGGAGGAGATTGAGAGGTACGTTGAGGAGGTTGAGATTTACAATGCGCGTGCGGTGAGGCTGCAGTACAAGCCAAGCGATGACGACCTTAGGGCGATAGTGAAGAGCTGCCCAATTTGCGTGGACAGCCTGCCTACCGAGGAGATTGAGGTTAGCGTGCACAGGGACATGAAGAAGATCGGGCTTGATGGAAAGGAGGTGCGGGTCTCAAACAGGGTGAGGGGAGGAATACCGCTAGTGCTCTGCGAGGGAATTGCGCAGAAGGCAAAGAAGGTGCTAAAGGAGATAAAGAACGTGGGGCTTGACTGGAGCT
>JAGWHN010000043.1 GCA_028866785.1 Microcaldota archaeon | reverse complement strand
AGGATAATAGACGCGAAGATAATCGCAAACCCAAACTACCTAGACAACATCAAGCTCTTCGGATATACTCTGCTAGACAGCCTCAGGGTCATACTTGAGATCTCGCCGAGCGAGTACCCGAAGCTCTTTGGGACGACAAACGAGAGGGCATTCATCTTCTCGCAGGTCAGCACGGGGAGGTCTCCGATGGTCGTCATAAGGGTGGCGCCGATCAAGCCGAGGATAGTGGTGATTGAGAACATTGAGAGCATGGACAAGCTCGCAATCAAGATCGCCCAGATTGAGAAGATTCCTCTGCTAACCACAAAGATAGGTATAGAGGAGATGAAGGCAAGGCTCAACAATATTTAAGGAATAGAATAAGCACACATATTTTGAGATACTTTAATTTATCTTTAGTTTCTTATTTATAACATTTCAATTAGGCTTATTGCGTTTACTTATCAAACCTGCATATTGCACAAAATTCGAATATTTTGTACCAACCTCAGGTAATTTGTTCGATCTCAACGCGCTTAAAAGTGGGCCATGAATTTTCTTAAATTCGTGTACAGACGGGGCACTTCCTTCTTTTGAATGTTTATTTATCCATTTTACCGCTTTATTTAATTTTTCAGTTTTTGTTTTGTCATTTTCCCAATTTAGCGTTTTAGTTTTCAGGCCTGCATAGTGTACAAAATCTGAGTATTTTGTACCTACTTTCGGAAATTTACCGTTGCGCAAAGCAAGGAGAAAATTATTGAAGGAACTTCTAAATTCGTCAATAGAAGGAGCAATTCCGTCTTTTGACTTCTCCTTTAGCCACTCCAAAGCCATAACAAAATTTTCGTTTTTTGCTTTTTCATCAAGCCAATCAATCCTGTAATAACTTTGAATCTTTAAACCCATATGATTTATAAAATCCGAATATCTTGTTCCTATTTCAGGGATTTTACCGGAAATTAAAGCCTGACAAAAGGCTCCGTGGAGTTTTTCGAATTCCTTAATTGAGGGGGCAATTCCGTCTTTTGAGTTATTTTGAATCCATTTGGTAGCCTTTATAATCATAGAATTTCTTGTATTTTTATCAGCCCAGTCTACCACATTATAGGTATAGCTTTTCAAACCGATGTGTTCTATAAGATCTAAGTAGTTGTTACCGATATTTGGGATTTTGCCTTCTCGCAAAGCACTTACGAAAGCACCGAACACTTTCTTAAAGTCAGTCATAGAGGGAGCAATTCCATTGTTTGAATTATCTTTAATCCAGTTTATTGCTTGTTCTAATTTTTCGGTTCTAATTTTTTGGTCTTCCCAATTAATTTTTTCATGATTCTTACTTTTCAATCCTAGATATTTTACAAAATCCAAATATTTTTTACCTATTTCAGGAAATTTATTTGATTGTAGAGCACCAAGAAATGGCCCACAAGCGTCTGAAAACTCGTTTATTGATGGTGCAATGCAATCATTTGAATTATCTTTGATCCATTTTATGGCCTCGGTTAGTTTCTCAGACTTTGTTTTTTCATCACTCCAGTTTACAGTTATGCCTTTCAACCCAAAATATTTTATAAGATCTGAGTATTTTCTACCGATCTCAGGGAATTTGCCTTCTTGGAGAGCACCTCTCATAGGCCCATGGGCTTCAAAAAATTCTTTATGTGAAGGGGCAATTCCATCTTTTGAGTTATTTTGAATCCATTCTTTTATTCGTTCGAGTTCCCTTTTTAATGTGTCAGGATTATCCCAAGATATATTTCGGTTGCCGCCAATATGTATATCACCATTTCTAGCAAGTTCTCTAAGCTTGTCAGCAGCGTCTCTGCGGATGAATATGAGAACTGGTTCTTTGCTATTTTTGGTGACTTGCATCAAATCGCCTCCAGGCCTGACGGCCTTCTTTTGCTTTTGTAGTTTATGCCCTCAAAGGTAAGAAGATCGGTAATGCTTGAGTGGCCCCTGCCGGTCTCTCGGGAGATCTGGACGGGGGTTTTCCCTTCGAGTGCAAGGGACTTTATTTTTGCTTTCTCCTCTTCTGTAAACCGCCTAACTTCCCTCTCCTTTCTATATTTTATTCCCTCATCCTTGAGGTATTTGCGAACTGCCCTGGAGCTCCTTTTGATGGAGGAGCAGATAATTGAAATTTTGGTGTCAAGTGCCGCAAGCTCCTTTATTTTCGATTTCTCAACTTCAGACAATGGCGTGGTATCTACCGCCTTCCTGAAGTTTATCCCCCCTTTTTTCAGATAATCGCGAACCACATAGTATCCCCTACCAATCTCTGCTGCAATCTCGGTCTGTGTCTTGTCCTTAAGAGCAAGAATCTTCGCGGTTCTCTTGTCCTCCTCGCTTAGTGGTCCTGAATTGATGCGCGCGAGCTTGTAGGGTATTTTCTGCGCCTTTAGATAATCGGTGACCCCTCCCCTGGTTCTGCCAATCTCCTGGCTTATCTCCTTCGGGGTCTTTCCCTCCTCCGCTAGTTTCTTTATGCTTGTCTTCTCGGTTTCGGTAAATGGGGTTCTGGGACGATATGAGTCCTTGAGGGCGCCTCGTGCTGCCAGTTCTCTAAGTCTATCGGCCGCGTCTCTGCGGATGAATATTATTACAGGCTCATTATCAGTTTTAATCGCTTGCATTGTCCTTCCTCAGTGCATCCGCTATCTCCCCTGAGAGGTAGCTCTCGGGTTTCTCGTACATGCCTAATTTACGCTGTATTACCACGTCGTCCCCGAAAAGTTCCTTTGCCTTTCTTACGGTAAATGACTTTTTCCAGCCCAGATCCTTTGCGACCAAAATAACGGGCTCGTAATCGCTGGAAACGGGAAGCATCCTTGCAATTCTGTCCTTGAGGGTGTTTGAAATGCATAGTTCAGTTAGCCCTGTTTCTGGCACGATGTACATTCCTGAGTGTGCCTTGTCCTTTCTATACGCCTTTATCACATCAAGCGCATAATGCCTGTTAATCCCGGAGCTCTTCAGGAAATGGTCAAAGGGGGTGAAGTTTTCCGGCATGAACTTGGCATCCAGCCTCTTCTCTGTCCTTTCGCGCTGTATCCTTATGATCTCTAGTGGGTCGACGATTACTTTTCTAAGTGCACTTATCGTGGGCGGAACTCTCTTTTGCGACTCTGCCGGGACCACAGAGACCCTCTGGTTGTGCTCAATCCTGAACTGCTCTGCGCTCATTAGTGCCATTATCTCCTTGTTTCGCGCAATGTACGGAGCCTTTATCGCCTCATCAAAAGTTACCTGAGTCTTAAAAGGCAGTTCTGAAAGGTAGAGGAATTCGACTATCCTTGCGAACTTCATTGGGTTGTTCTTGTCTATTCTGACGGATCTGCCGCCTCGCTGCAATACGGCGACTTCGGATCTCATTGGCCTTAGATTGAATACCACTTCTAAGCTGTCGTGATTGAACTCTTCCCTTAGTAAATCAGCATTGGCAAGCACTGCAATTTTGCCCTCCTTGAACTTGTTTAGAATCCTGTTTCTCTCCTGGGTCGTCATGTTTCCATATATCGCTTCTGCAACTATTCCATTCTTCCTGAAAAGCTTTGCCACCTCCTTTGAATGTTTTACTCCGGCGCAAAAGATCAGGCACTGCCTGCCAATAAACTCCGGATACTGGTATAGCTCCAATGCCGCCATGTTGCCTGCAGCTGTGTTTATCGCCTTCTGAAGGCTGCCCATGCTGTAATCCGTGTTGTTTCGCGTCATCTCCACATCGTCTAGAGAGATGGTCGTCACGGCGTAGATTACCTTGAATGAGGAAGTCCAACCCTTCCTTGATGACTCAATCCCGTTGATTTCATCAATCTTGTTGTGCAGTAGGTGCGCTACCTGCTTGCCTGGGTGGTACTTTGGTGTAGCCGTGTACCCGATTATGATCGTGTCCTTGGAAAAGTCTTCCTTTATCAGCGGGAATGTCTTTTGGCCCAGGGACTTGTGTACCTCGTCAAGAGCAACAAAATCGTAGTCCTTAGGATCTATCATCACTCGCGTGGATACGCCCTTTACATGCATGGGAAGCGCAGGCATCTTTGCTTCCTCTACCGCTTTGTTATAATTGCTAATTCCTGCCAAAAGGGAGCTGTAAGTCGTTATTGTAATGTGCCTCCCGTATTCGTGTTTGTCTTTGTTGATTATGCCCACATCGAATACGCGCTCTCCGGAGGTAAATTCCTCTTCCTTCTGGTTTACTCCGACATTTGAATGGGTGACAATCAGCATTCTTTTTGGATTTACCGCAACGGCATACTCTTTGATCATGTAGGACTTTCCAAATCCCGTTATCGCATTGACATATCCCCTGTTTTGACCGCTTTCGAATAGGCGTAATGTGTTTTCTAGTATCACAAGCTGCCTTTCTTCCTTGCTCTCCGCATCATCTTTACCTTTTGTAAATCGATCTGGAGAGTTCCTTGTGCGGTCGTCTATGTATTGCGCAAGGTTTCTTGTGGCAGAGCCTAAAATTGACTGTGGCTCTCTTTTTCTAAGTTTTTCCATAAACATGACTTAGTAGTCGCCCGACTACAATTCACATCTATTCCGGAGCTTTAAAACCATGATTATTGATTCGTATAGTAGAAATCCTCTGATTACGACGAAAGTCACCATTTGCAGGTATCGGTGTACGTTGTAAACAATGTCTATAATTTTTAGCTCCTTTTTGCGCATGTACCACAATCTGCTCCGTAACTCGTCTCCAAACTTTCTTTTCTGCACTGAATTCACAGTTTCCACCATGTTCCTACGATGGTAGAGTTTGTATGGGAAGTGCATTCGAAGTTTCTTCCTGTACCTTCCGTGGGTTCTGTATGGAGGCGCGTACCACCGAGGTGGTATTATAGAGAATGCACCAATCTCGTCCCTTGCAAATTCGTGATTCTTTTCCGAATCGTAGCCCTTGTCGGCGGTAAGGTTT
>JAGWHN010000042.1 GCA_028866785.1 Microcaldota archaeon | reverse complement strand
AGAATCAGAGACTTAGGTTCCTAAAGTCCGCGCTGGTGACAAGCGGATTTGCGTTGTATCCTGCCTTGGAGAGGTTGCTCGCCATCATTTTCGCCTCTTTCCCGACGGCATAGACCATCTTTGGGTTTGTAGCCTGCAGATACTCCACACTCTGCCTAAAGTCCGCGTGGTCGCTTAGCGCAAACTGCACGTCTGTGCCGAACCTAAACGCCTTGGCCCATCCTGTCGCGACCGCAGTGAAAACGCGCTTATTGTATATTGAGGAGAGCTTTCTTCCCAGCTCCTGTAGCCTGCTGCTTTCGACTATCCCGACGAAATTATTCCTCACAAGCTGCTCGAAGTTTGACTCAGAATTATAAACTGACTCGAACTTCAAGTCGATTCCGAATTTTTTATAGACTCCGTTGAGTCTCGATATCCCCTTGCTGACAACCGGGGTTATCCCTATCTGGTTGACGACGTTTATGAGCTCCTGCGCCTTTCCAAGAGAGTATGCCCCGAAGATCACTATGCCGTTCTCTATCTTTCTGTTGACGTAGTACTGGATCGTGTCGATCACCTCCTCACGCGGGTCAAACACCATGTTTGGGTCCGGATACGTGGAGTCGAGTATCGCCACATCAGCCTGATTTATCTGGATCTTGCTTGCAGTAGGTGATTTCTGCATCTGGTAATCCCCAGTGTAGACAACCGAGTATCCAAACTCCGGTGAGTCAATGTAGAGCTGCTTTGAGCCGAGAATGTGGCCCGAATCAAGCAGCTTTATGTTGGTTGGAATCTCTGCGAGCCTGAGCCCTACCCCCTTTCGCGTCTCTATTAGCTCCTTTGTCTCAACGCTTGCAAGTATGGACGCCCCCTTCTTTGCTCGGTTTGTGTGGTCGCTGTGCGCATGCGAGACAAAGCTGAGGTTGCTGACGGTATGCGCTAGGTCCAGGGAGATGTCGTAGTTGTCAATTCCTATGGACATGGGGTCGCCTCTAGAACATCAGAATCAAACTTTAAATAGGTATTCAAACAAATTATGTATTGCAAATTCTTGATGATTAAATGGTCGAAAATGTCGTAATTATAGGCTCTGGGCCTGCCGGACTTTCGGCTGCGCTCTACACCGCAAGGGAGGGATTCAACCCTCTTTTGATCAAGGGAAGCGGAGCTGGCGGGCAGCTACTTCTCACTACAGACATTGAGAACTACCCAGGCTACGGCAAGATCGCAGGGCCAGAGCTAATCAGGCTCATGGAGGAGCAGGCGAGCAGCTTCGGGACAAGATTCCTAGAAGGGGATGTAACAAAGGTCGAGCTCACATCAAAACCGATAAGGCTTCATGTAAACGATATCGTAATCGAGACCCTGACGTTAATTGTTTCAACAGGCGCCTCATCAAAGTGGATCGGGCTTCCATCAGAGAAGAACTTCACAGGCAGGGGCGTCTCAAGCTGCGCTACCTGCGACGGCGCATTCTTCAAGAACAAGGACGTTCTTGTCGTAGGGGGCGGAGACACGGCGATGGAGGACTCTCTTTTCCTGACAAGGTTTGCAAACAGCGTTACAATAGTCCATAGGCGAGATTCATTCAAGGCAAGCAAGATAATGCAGCAAAGAGTGCTCACCAACTCAAAAATCAGGGTGATTTGGGACACGGTTGTGGAGGAGATAACTGGAGACAGGAAAGTCACGGGAGTAAAGATAAAGAATATCAAGAACAACGAAGTGACCGAGATGAAGATCGATGGTGTTTTCGTCGCGATAGGCCACCAACCAAACACCTCACTGTTTGTAGGGCAGCTTGAGCTTGACAAGGACGGATACCTTGTCGCAAAGGACGATGTGCTAACAAACATAGAAGGAGTCTATGCTGCAGGAGACGTTGCCGACAGATTCTACAAGCAGGCTGTAACTGCCGCGGCAAGCGGCGTTAAGGCTGCGCTTAGAGTCAGGGAACATCTTTCCATGATGAAGTTCGAGGAAGAACAGAGGGCTAAGCACCAATAAATTCTTTCATGCTTTTCTGTCCTCCCTGCTTTGAGAATCCCGAGACGCGAACTCCTATTTTCCTTATCGGCTCGTTCTTCTCCGCGTATGAGTCGAAGAGCTTTATCGAATTTTCAACTATGTCCTCTAATTCGTCTGAGTAGTGCCCAATGCTCTTGCTTCTTAGGTGCTCTGAAAAATCAAAATATCTTATCTTCACAGTCACTGTCTTAAATGAAACCTTCTCTTTCTTCACCTCTTCGAAAACCTCATTTGCGATTGAGCGAATTTGCGCAACTATTATCTCCCTGTCTACCGTGTCGCTCTCAAATGTCCTCTCCCTCCCAATCGATTTTATCTCGTAATTCTCGACCAGAACATCCTCTCCCTGTCCCTTTGCGCTGCGGTATAGTTCCGCCCCGAATATTCCAAAGGTGCTCACCAGATTAACTGTGTTTGCCCTTGCCAGATCTCCGATTGTCTTATATCCCATCGACTCCAGCCTCTCCTTTGTCTTTTTTCCGACGCCATACAGCTTGCCAACTGGCATGGGCGCAAGGAACTTCTCCGCCTCCTCTTCCATCACCATCTTCACCCCGTCTGGCTTTCCTGCCTCGCAGGCCATCTTTGCCATCAGCCTATTGGAGCTTATTCCGATCGAGCAGGGGAGTCCAGTCTCATTCTTGATGAATCCCTTGATCTTTTTTGCGTACTCTACCGCCTGGCCAAATCCGTCTATCTTTCCGCTCACGTCTATGAACGCCTCGTCGATGCTGACCTGCTCGAACTTTGCGGAAAAGGACTTTAGGATCTGCATCACCTGATTCGACATTTTTTCGTAGTAGGGATAGTCAACAGGAAGAAAAATCGCATCGCTCTTTAGCCTGTACGCAGTTGAGATAGGCATGGCGCTGTGTATTCCGTACTTTCTTGCAAGGTAGTTGCAGGTGCTGACTACTCCGCGTGCAGTTCCGCCCTTTGGATCCGCGCCCACAACAAGCGGCTTGTTCTTGTACTCAGGATGCCGCAGCTCTTCGCAGGCCGCGAAGAAGTAGTCCATGTCAATTAGCATTATTATCTTCATTTGCTTACTTCCTCAACCGATCCGTTGGGCGAAGTCTCCCTGAAGGTCTGAGCAGTGAATGTGTAGAATGTGATGTCGGGCCTCTTGGAGTCGTGGGGCGCAAGTCCTGCCCTTTTGCACACCTCCTCAAGGATTTTTTCCGTCTTCTCCCCTTTTTTTATCTCTGCGGGAAGGATAAATCCTCTCCTAAAACCGTACTCGACCATTACGCCTCCCTTCCCAACCTTGCCATTCTTCTTGAGCTTCTGCGGTTCGGAGAAGACCCCTACCTCAATTACGATGTGCTCAAGTTCGTGATGGGAAACCGGGACGAATCCCCTATCCTCTGTGGCTGCGGCAATCGCAGCGTCAATCAAAACCAGGTTTATCGGCTTAACCCCCTTCACAAATCCCGCCGAGCCCCTAGGCTCACCTAGTGGGTAGTGCCTAATCGAAACCGAGATGCCGTTGTGCTGCGTGAAGCTCCACACCATCCTGTCTATTATCCGTCTGTCAAACTTCGCCGATTTAAGATAGAGTTCTATGCAGTGCCTTGCCGCCCTGACAAGCTCCGTTCCCTCGCTGAGCGAATAGACTGTCATACAACCAAGGAGTACTTGGTAGGCAATCTTTTTATTCGTGATAAACAGAGAAAAACGAAGAATTAGTTAAATATTTAAATCCCGAAACTCAAGTTTTCTCGATAGCATGACGATGGAAAGACAGGTATTTAGAAACGAGAAAAAGATTACGCCTTCTGAGGCAAAAGAGCTCTCGGCACTTAGCGTCCAGCAGGTCAGAAAGCTGATCGAGAGCTCAAAGAACTCTGTTGACGATGCGATAAAACTCCAGAAGTACGCATCGCTGCCTGCGGTTGCAAAGCACTTGGTGCTCATTGATGAGCTTTCCAAAGTGAATAATTTTGATCTCCAAAACGCGATCAATACGAACCCTTGGGTCGGAGCGCTTAAGGCAAAGCTTTGGAACTCGCACAGAAAGACTGACTGATTCATTTCTGTCTCGAAAACCAGTCTGCAAGCAACTGTCTAAATCTTAACTGCCATATCTCTTTTGACATGCGATGGTCTGCGCCACGTACTATTTTATGTTCAAGTCTATTCTGTCTTGAAGCACCTATGATGCTTTCTATTATTAGATGAGGTACTGTCTCATCATTTCCTGATTCGATTAGGAATATTTTTCCATAAAACTTTGATAGCGCTTTAAGTGCTTTATTGCCCTGTGGACTAAGCTCCTTCGTTTTGAAGTCTCCCCACGATTCTACCACAGACACAGAGTTTTTGGATTTGTTTAAATCGTGATCTTTGTATATTGTTGGTGCCCTCAATACCAATGATTTTATTTTTCTTTTAGATGTAAGCATTTGTGCTAGATAACCCCCATAACTAGTTCCTACAACATGAATAGCCTTTTTATCCACTTCTTTTTGAGAAGCTAAAAAATCGTAGGCGGAAATAACATCTTTTAGGTTGTCTGCAAGTGTCACTGTATCTATACTGCCTGCACTGTCTCCGTGGCCACGCAGATTAAATGATAAACAGATATATCCGAGTTTTACAAGGGGCTCTGCCCTTTTTACATAGCCCAGTTCGTTACTTTTCCAACCGTGTATAAACAGAACGGCAGGATTTGAAGGCCTTAGTTTTGTCGGGAAGAAAAGGGTACCGTTTAACCTATCTTTATTCACCAAAAAGCTAATTCTCTTTGCAGACACGGTTTCACCTAAATGAAGTGGGCCCGATGAGATTTGAACTCATGACCTTTCGATTTTTGCGGAGTGATAAAACACCTTATCAGTCGAACGCTCAAACCAGGCTAAGCTACGGGCCCATTCATTATAGCTTTTTCTATCTATAATTATTAAAAG
>JAGWHN010000041.1 GCA_028866785.1 Microcaldota archaeon | reverse complement strand
CCTCCCTCAGGGACGTTGCTGATAAGGTAGATCTTCATTCAACACTCCCAGAATAAATGGGGTTGAAATGTATAAATAGCTAATGCAGGCTCCCTTGCCTATTTTACTGAGAACTCCCCTGCCGGAAGCTGCTGCATTATGTGGTCAAGGTCGTCGTAGCCGAGCCTCTTTGCGATGAACTTCGCGGTGTCTGATTTCTTTGTGTTACCGATCGTGATCCTCAGCCCCTTTGCGCCAGCGTATACCCCCGGAACCACGACAAGCTTCTTTATCTCCCCAGCCTCTGTTTCCTTTGTCTCAAGGAACGCGAAGAGCTCAAGTTTCATGCTCCTAAACCACTCCCTCTCCCCCTTCATCGCAAAGCTTCCGGTCCCAAGCGAGCCCTTGCTGCTCGACTTCGTTATCTGCTCCCGCTTTAGGCAGTAGACGTCGACTGTTGAGAGCCCCTGCTTCCAGGCGCTTGAGTAGCAGGCGGCAAACTGCGCCACCTCCTCGCGAACCTTCCTCTCCGCGTCCGCCCCTTCCTTTAGTATCACAACCGATGCGCCGAAGATGTCGGCGTGGAAGAAGAGGTCGCGGTCCTCGAAGTACTTGGAGTTTATCAGCTCGTTTTGCACAGCGTCGCGCCCCCCGATAGCAAGCATCCCGTTGCTTGTATTAAACCAGTGGAACTTCTCATACCACTCCTTCTTTGCCACAATCTTGACCTTCTTGCTGCTCACCTTCCTTTCGTATCGCTCCTTTGCCTTGGCAAGCTTCTCCTCAAGCTCGCGGATGCTCTGCTGCGCTCCCTCTATCTTCTTTCGTGCCCTCTTGGCCTTGTAGAAGTACTCGTTCGCATTCCCCTGCGCCGTCTCGGCCAGGTCAATTACTATCTCCATGAGCAAAAATCAGATCAGGTGCTCCACGATGAATGAGATTATGTATCCCATCACCCCTACTATCAGCGTGCCCACAAGGACGATCTTTAGCGTCTTTGAGAAGTGCTGCACATTCGGCTTGTAGCTGATGTTTATTACGTGCCTTGCGTTCGCGTAGAAGCTCTTAAAGTCTGGAAGAAAACTTAGTTTCATTTTAACAAATATTACATAGCGAATTAACCTTTTATATTCTACCTTTGAACCTACTGAATTACGCAGCGCAAGTCCCTTAGAGCGATGGGGTAGCTGTTGGATGCCGTCCATGCCCCGACTCCGGCGCTTGAAACTGCTGCGTAGTAGACTGCCCCTGTTGGCGATGATCCTGAAATTGCACCCCCTATGCAATATATCTCTCCTCCAGAGATGCCACACGAATGGGAGGTGATTGCGACGGGGTAGCTATTAGTGGCAGTCCAGCTGGCTATTCCTGACCCCGAAACTGCCGCGTAGTACACATTTGTATTTCCGTTTGTGGATCCCCCCACGCAATATATGTATCCTGCGTTTGTCGCGCAGGACGTATCTTGCACATTTGCGGGGTACGGGGTAGTTAAGCTCCATGCCCCTACGCCTCCTGAGGAAATTGGTGCATAATAAGTGTACGTGAGCGGCGCAAATCCAGAACTGCCCCCACCAATACAGTAAATCACGTTGCCGTAGATCGCGCAATTAGCATCATATATGGGGATGGGATAGTTTGTCGTGGGCGACCATGCTCCAGTTCCTGACCCCGAAACTGCCGCGTAATATACGTTGTTGACCACCGAACCTGTGTATCCGCCCACGCAGTAGACATATCCTCCGCTTGCGGCGCAAGTATGGTAGTGTTCAGTAAGAGGATAGTTGCTTGCAAATGCCCACGTTCCAACTCCGCCACTTGACAATGCCGCATAGTAAACGTTATTAACGTCTGCCCCTCCGCCATTTATCCCATCAATGCAGTATACGTAGCCCCCATAATCAGTGCAGCTGCTTACACGTATGGGTATAGGATAGGAGTTTGCAGAAGTCCATGCTCCGACCCCAGTTGCTGAAAGAGATGAATAATACACATTGCTGTATGTGCTCCCCTGCTGCCCCCCTACACAATAGACGTAACTCAAAGGCCCAAACACTGCAGCGTTCCCCACCCCACCTAGTACCGCTACCGAGCTGCCTGTCGTGGAAACAATGGCACTCACAACAGCAACTCTTTCCACAATACCGGTCCGCGTCGCTGTGTTATAGGTTATCCACAAATATCCCTGAAATCCATTCCCTATCTTGGACGATGAAATAGGACATGAAAAAGACATGACAGTTGTTGCCCCTGAGCTGAGGGCTATATTTGTGCTGGTTGTGGATGCAGGCGCAGTAGTATTGGCGGTGCATGCAGTGCTTGTTATGGTTATTGTCCCAGTTCCTATTTGCCCAAAGTTAACCGCCAGTCCACCAGTAGTGTTAAGCGTCGGGTTTCTACATAAAAACCCCGCAGATGTCAAACATGATGGTGATATCAAACCTGATGACGTGCCAAATATCCCCAACTGATACAGTGCCCCCAGAACAACTGCAATGATA
The DNA here is from genome assembly GCA_028866785.1 of Microcaldota archaeon. The sequence continues at coordinate 2,658 of JAGWHN010000041.1, read as the reverse complement.
AGTACCGCCCATCCGTAGGTGAATAGGTATTCCATTGCGCTTTGCAGTCTGTTTCCTGTCATTATAACACTTAAAAAGTAGGCGAGACAACTATTTAAGGGAGTGGGCAAGAAATCCTACGATCTTCAGTCGTAGAATGAATTGCCACAGTTTGATTGCGCTTTAAGGCGCGATCAGCACTTTGCGCAGGATTTCAAAGGAAATAAGAAATGCTCTAAAGGAAATGAAGCAGTCTTTGGAAATGGTCAAGCTTGTGTGGACTCATGCCAAGGTGGATAGCGTAAACATGACAAACGGGATGCCGATCTTCTCCGGGTCTACCCCTGCCCCAATGACAATCGAGCACATAGTCTCGCTTACCCATCAGTATACAGTTCCTATCATAAACGGGCTTGCATCAGGGACTGGATATGAGATTGTATCTTTCGTTGCATGGATAGGCACGGGCGTCATTTGCCTATTTGCAGCAATGTGTATAGAGCCCGGAACCGAGACGATAGATTCTGCAAGAGCATCTTTCAGGGAAAGGATTAGTGATCTAAAGAAGCTAAGAAAAAAGGCCGGGCAAGAATAAGAGCGGCTAGTTTCTGACCATCATGCCGTGTGCCTTTAGGTACTCGTCAATCATCTGCCTTGCAAGCTCATCCGCTACAGTGCTATATATCTTCTCATACCCTTTGTTGTCGACTCCGTGCAATTCAGCTTTGATGAGCAGCCTCTCAAAACCCACGAGCTGGACTCCGTAGGTGTCATAGCTGTTTAGCTTATTTTTCTTGTCAAAGAGCTTGTTGCCAACTAGCCTGAGCACCTCAAGCGGCACCTTTCCATCGTAGTTTAGGAATATCTCGCTCTGGCCCGTTATCCCCTTCCAGTCGTAGGACTTCACAATCTCCACCTTGGCGTGTGACGCGTTCTTCTCAAGCATTGTGAGGATTGACCTCATCATCGGAAGAGAGAGGCTCTGTGCTTCCAAGGTCAGGCTGACTGCCTTCACCAGCTCGATGTCCCTTTCCATTTTCCTAAACGGCATCAAATCATCTAACTATGCTAAAAATCTCCAGACTTTACTTTTTTCCCTTCGTTCCGACCTCGAATATCTCGTCGAGATCTATGTCCTGGTTCTCCTGTATTCCTCTCTTGAGCCCGGTCTCCGTGTACTCGGCGAACTCTACTCCGCCCATAACTACCATGACTCTCACCGCGCTCTTCTGCATTGTAGGGTCGATCCTTGCGCCCCACTTGAGCAGTCCCTCGTCGCTGATTCTGCTTGCGACTTCCTGGAAGATGGACTCCGCCTCTCTTAGCGTTAGGTCCTCGCCTCCGATTATGTTGACCAGCGCCTTCTTCGCGGTGCTAAGGTCCACGTCAAGCAACGGGCTCTTTAGAGTGTTCTCGATTGCTATCTGCGCGCGGTTTGTGGACTGTGTTGAGTTTGCCTCGCCGATTCCGACAAGCGCGTATCCTGAGTCCTTGAGAACGCTTCTTAGGTCCGCAAAGTCGAGGTTTACCATTCCCGGCTTTGTGACCATCTCGAGGATTCCCTTTGTCGCATTAGACAAGACCTCATCGCTTACCCTAAATGCCATGTTGAGCGGTAGATCGGGTGCGACTGCAAGCAGCTTGTCGTTTGGAATTATGATCGTGGTGTCTGTGACCCTCTTTAGCTTGTTGAGCCCCTCAAGAGCATTTCTCATTCTTACGCGTCCCTCGCTTGAGAATGGAAGCGTGACGATTGCGACAGTGAGCGCTCCCATCTCCTTTGCCTCATGGGCAATGACCGGCGCGGATCCGGTTCCTGTTCCTCCCCCAAGTCCGCATGTTATGAATACAAGCTGGGCGTCCCCTAGAATGTGCCTTATGTTCTCCTTGTCCTCAAGGGCAGCTTCCTCTCCAACCTTTGGCTCGCTTCCCGCCCCAAGCCCGCGGGTCGACTTCTTTCCAATCAGAATCTTTCTTGTTGACTTTGTCTTTGCAAGGTGGGAAGCGTCCGTGTTCATTGCAACCAATGTCGCGCCCTCAATGCTGAGCTCCGCCATCCTTGAAATGGTGTTTGATCCGCTACCCCCTGCGCCGACAATGTATATCTTCGGCTTTGCGTTTTCAATAAAGCGCAGCAGCTCTTCGTCATCCTGAGAGATGTGCACGGTTCCTTCTGCCATCGAATTACCTGGTTAAACTTTCGCCAATATATCTATAAAAAGAAAAGCATATAAAGTTGCTGGGGATTTTCGAGGGACATTGTGTCCATTTTCCGATTCCATTTCAGTATCATTAATAACTTTCTGCTCCAACTAATTATGTAAAAGAAGGTGTGCACTTGTACAACAAAAAGGATTTGCTAAAGACAAAGGTGAAGGACCTAAAGATAAAAAAGGGGATGAAGGTCAAGGAGCTAATTGAGGGAATGCGCCAGATTGGTGGATTCTCCGGACAGAACCTTGTCCATGGAATAGACATAATAGAGATGATGATGAAGGACAGGGATTCCTACAACTTCCTCTCCTTCCCGGCAGACATAATCTCAACAGGCACAAGAGGCGTAATCTCGAGCATGGTGAAGTACTTCGATGCGCTGATGACCACATGCGGCACCATGGACCACGACATAGCTAGGGCATTTGGGGGCAAGTACTCCATAGGATCGTTCAGTGCGAACGA
>JAGWHN010000040.1 GCA_028866785.1 Microcaldota archaeon | reverse complement strand
AAATCTTAAATAGGTCTCTTGACATAATTAATGAAGGACTTAAGGCTACTCACAAGGAGCTCAAGAAGTGATGCTGCATTGCGTGCTGGGGTGGCAGAGCTTGGTCAAATGCGCTAGCTTGAGGGGTTAGTAGCTTTAGTGCTTGCTAGGGTTCAAATCCCTACCCCAGCATAAAGGAAAAAGAAAGTGAATGTAATGAGAAGAGTAATCGAGAAGGATTCAATCAATGCCTGGAGAGAGGCAATTGCTACTGTAAAGTCCGACGCAAAGAACGCGGATTTCTGGAAGAAGACGGGCAAGTGGGTTTCAATGCCAAGAAGGCAAAGGCCGATCGTCAACCTAAACAAGCTCGAGAAGCTTACTAAGGAGGGCGAATTTGTCGTCGTCCCTGGAAAGGTGCTGAGCTTCGGGAACGTTAGCCACAAGTTCAAGATCGTCGCAGTTGAGTACTCCGAGAGCGCGATCGAAAAGCTAAAGGAGAGCGGAGTTGAGCTGGTCGGGATTGACCAGATGATTAAGAAGGAGAATCCAAAGATAATTGTTTGAAGTGATATTTATGGCAAATGAAAAGGAGATCAAGCTTGTCGACGCAAACAACAAGGTGCTCGGCAGGATGGCAAGCCAGGTGGCAAAGATGCTGCTAACCGGGCACCAGGTTGCGATAGTAAACGCAGAGGATGCGTTCATCAGCGGACACAAGAGGGACATCGTTGAGAACTACAAGGAGAAGCTTGAGTGGCAGGACAAGGCAAACCCAGAGCACTCGCCTTACGTTTCAAGAAGGCCGGACCTCTTTGTGAAGAGGGTGGTCAGGGGAATGCTCCCATTCAAGAAGGCAAAGGGAAAGGCGGCATTCAAGAATCTAAAGGTTTACATCGGATTCCCAGAGGAATTCAAGAAGCTCAAGGCGGTTGAGGTAAACACAAAGCCCCAGAGCAAGATATTCGAGAGCACGATGAAGGTCAAGGACCTTGTCTCAAAGCTCGGATACAACAAGGAGTGATATTTATGGCAGACGCAGCACCGAACGCATTGGAAAATCTGAACAAGGAGTTGACGGCAATAATCCAGGTCAAGGAGGACAAGAAGGCTCCTGCCGCAGCAAAGCAGAGGAAAAGAACTGCCCCAAAGCAGAAGACGATCCTTGTGAAGGCAAGGAGAAAGATGGCCATCGCAAGGGCAAGGCTCACAAAGGGGAGCGGAAGGGTCACGATCAACAACATCAACATCAACCTATTCAAGCCAAAAGAGGTAAGAGAGCTCATGCTTGAGCCGATCAACTTCTCAGCGGCAACAAGGGACATTGTAAACAGCTCGGACATAAAGGTGAATGTCCAGGGAGGAGGGCTCTCCGGGCAGACACAGGCGAGCAGGACCGCAATCGCAAAGGCGATAACAGCAGCCGCAAACTCCGAGGTTGTTAAGAGCGCATACTTAAAATATGACAGGACGCTTCTGGTAGACGACGTGAGACAGGTCGAGCCAAAGAAGTTCCTTGGAACAAAGGCAAGGGCAAGGTTCCAGAAGTCATACCGTTAAAACGATGATACTATGATGATTCCGGTAAGATGTTTCTCATGCGGGCAGGTAATCGCCGACAAGTGGGAGGAGTATGACAAGAGAGTCAACAAGAACCACGAGGAGGCGGCAAAGGTGCTCGATGATCTGAAGATCAAGAGATACTGCTGCAGGAGAATGCTTATCAGCAACGTCGACCTAATCGATGACGTCATCAGCTATGGAAGAAAGTAGGTGCACAAAATGGCAGAAGAAAATAACAATCAATTGCTCGTTGACAATGCTGAGTACCTAGAAGTGGGAATTCACATTGGAACAAAGACAAAGTCCCCGGGGATGAAGCAGTTCATCTACAAGATAAGGGAGGACGGACTATATTTGCTAAACCTTGACACGATAAACGAGAGGGTACTAACATCCGCAAAGATGCTAGCAAGATACGAGCCAAAGGACATCGTCGTCACAGCATCGAGAATCTACGCAATCTCCGCAGCATCAAAGTTCGCCGAGATCGTCGGAGCAAAGTTCATGCCGGGAAGGGTAATGCCTGGAATATTCACAAACTCAAACAGGGCGGACTACACAGAGCCTGGAATCATACTGATGAGCGACACAAGGAACGAGAGGCAGGCAATAAGGGAGGCAAGCAAGACAAGCATCCCAGTGATTGCACTCTCAGATACGGACAACTGGATCAAGTTCGTAGACCTAATCATTCCCTGCAACAACAAGGGAAGGAGGTCGCTTGCTCTGGTATATTTCCTCCTTGCAAGAGAGTACATGAAAGAGAAAGGCTTAATAAAATCAAACGACGACTTCAAATACAAGGTCTCGGACTTCGAAGCGAAAGTCGAGATGAAGGCGAAGTAAGAAATGGTTTCAAAAAGAGCACAGGCCGCAGTCGACTTCATGCTTTCCTATGGGATAGCCTTCATGGTCATCCTAATTGCAATCGCGGTAATCTTCAAGACCGGGCTTCTAAATCCGCTTATCATTCCTCCGTCCTGCTATGCATTCCCTGGATTTGCTTGCAGCCAGTTCTCGATTAACGCCACGACGGGAATCCTTACATTCGCATTTGCCCAGGCAACAGGCGGCACAATCACGATAAACGGATTTTCTTGCTCCTCATCAAAGAACAGCACTGGCGACAAGCCTCTTTACGGTAACATTTACACAAAATCAAACACAATCTACTATCCCGCAAATTACGCTCCGGCTAACATCATCACAAACCTTCCAACGACCACCACCGAAACACTCAAGATGTACTGCTACAACGCGGCAGGGAAGGCAACCGGTGCCCTCGGCAATGCTTTCTTCGGATACATCTGGCTCAACTACAGCATCCCGGGGTACGGGGGCGTCACCCAGGAAATAGCCTCAATTACCGGAAAGTACTCCTAAAAAAAATCAGAACTTTACCTTTGAGCTTTTGTATTTTCTCGGATCCTCGCGCGCCTTTATCCTGACTATTCTCGCTCCAATCTTCTTTGACCTAAGCCACTCCTTTAGTTCGGGGAGATTCACTCTTTGGTCGTATCCAAACACAAGCACTGCGGGCCTGTACTTGGCAATGACCTTGTATTTATCATGCGGCTTGAGCAGCTTCCTGCCCACTACTGCCTCGTCCACAATTTTCAGCGAGCCAATCATCCTTGCCCTGTCCTCTTGGCTAAAGAAGGGTGCCTTCCCCTTTATTTTCTTGACAGTATCGTCCCTTGCGATTATGACAACCAGCTTGTCTCCCAGCCTTCTTGCCTTCTCGAGATAGAGCAGGTGCCCTGGGTGGAGTATGTCAAATGACCCAAACGCAAGGACGGTTTTCATAATCAAACTACCTCGACTTGTATCTTGTCAAAGACGATGTAAGGCTCGTTTATTTTTGCGTCCTTCAGCTCAAGCAGCCTTTCAAATGGCATAGGCTTCTCATTTTGTATCTCAAGAAGTTTTCTTGATGACTCGGGAGTGTAAGGGTAGAGCAGCCCGCTTATTATCCTGCACACATTTGTGCAGACGAACATTACGCGCTCCGCCTTCTCTTTGTCGCTTTTTATAAGCTCCCAAGGCGCATTTGCCTGGAAGTACCTATTCGCATCGTTTCCTATCTCGAGTATCTTGAGCATCCCCTCCCTTAGCTTATTCTCTCCCAAAAGACCGTCAACCTCCGCGACCTTTGCGGAGATGTTTTTGATGAAGACCCTCTCTTCGGGGCTCAGCTCAAAGCTCTTTACCGTCCCTCCGAATTTTGCCCATACAAACGTCAAGGTCCTATGTATAAAGTTCCCGATATTCCCCACAAGCTCGTTGTTGATGCTCTCAATTAGCGCCTTCTCGGAGAAATCCCCATCCTCAAAAGTCTGGATCTCCTTTAGCAGGTAGTATCGAATCTTATCTGCACCGTACTTGTCAACAACCGCAATCGGATCCACAATGTTGCCTATGCTCTTGCTCATCTTCTGGCCCTCTGCGGTCACGTATCCGTGCACAAGAATAGCCTTCGGCATCGCAATGCCTGCCGACAGCAGTATCCCAGGCCAGTAGAGCGCGTGGAACTTGATTATCCCCTTGCCGATCACGTGGATGTCTGCGGGCCACCACTTTGCAAACTTCGCATCGTCCTTGCCGTATCCCACTCCGGTGAGGTAAAGCCCGAGCGCATCGAACCAGACGTAGATTATCTGCGACAGATCTCCGGGAACGGGAACTCCCCATCCCTTAGCCCTCTTCACGGATCTCGAGACGCTGAAGTCCTCGAGCCCCTCGCGTATGAAGGTGAGTACCTCATTCTTCCTGTTGTCAGGAATGATCTTTAGCTTTCCGCTAACAATCAGATCCTCAATCTGCTTTTGGTACTTCGAGAGCCTGAAAAAGTAGTTCTCCTCTTCGACTAGTTCGGGCCTTGTCTTGTGCTCCGGGCATAGCCCATTTTCAAGCTCCTTTTCCGTGTAAAACTGCTCGCATCCGACGCAGTAAAGCCCCTTGTACGACTTCTTGTAAATGTCGCCAGACTTGTTGCAGAGGTTCCAAATCTTCTCCACGCCTGCCCAGTGCTCCTCTTTTATGGAGGATCTGGCAAACGCATCGTATTCAAGGCCAACCTTCTCTGCCATCTCCCTAAACGCCTGCGCATTTCTATCGATCAGCTGGTTTGTCGAAATCCCAAGCTTCTCCGCCGCCTGCACAGTCTTGAGACTGTTCTCATCAGCTCCCGTTGTCAGGAAGACATCGTATCCGTTCACCTTCCTGTGTCTTGCAATTGCGTCCGCTTGTATGAACTCAAGGGCGTGTCCTATATGCGGTGCCGCATTCACGTACGGAATTGCGGTTGTAATGTAAAATTTGCGAGAATTCATTTCAATCATCAACACCTAAAATGCCTTTTTACGCCCTCAAAATCAGCATGTTTTGTGTATAACACTATTGGGATACCATTATTTTTATTACTTGGTGAGATTAGGCCTCATTTAGCCCCAAAATTAGCCTTTTAGTGGAAGTTTCGGTCAGCCGTTTTATTCCTTTTAAACCCTAATGTGGTAACATAACTCTACGACTTCTCTGGGGGTATAGGCATGGACGCAATCGAGAGCGCTGATCTAAAGAACAAGTTTGTCGAGTTCTACAACGCCTACTACTTGGACCATGTAAACAGCATGTACATTAGCTACCCAAAGAAGAGAAGCATCCTAGTTGACATCAAGGACCTGCAGAAG
>JAGWHN010000003.1 GCA_028866785.1 Microcaldota archaeon | reverse complement strand
GGATGGGAGAGGGCAAAGTCGATACACCTTGAGAGCTGGCCAAAGCCGCACGGGAAAAAGGAGAAGGAAATAGAAGACTCTCAGCTTTTGGTCAGGGTAATTCTATTCATCAGGAAGTGGAAGCATGATAACAGGCTTGCACTCAACTCGGAAGTTGGCGAAGTGACCATCTCGAAGGAAACAGAAAAGAGGCTTTCGCGCTGCGTTGAGGAGCTCAAGAGCGCGATGAAGATAAAGGAAGTTAAATTTGGAACAGGAGAGATGTACGTTGAGGAGGGCGTGAGGCTTTCAATCAAGGCGTGAGACGTAAGGAAAATACTTATAAATGTTCTTGATAAATAGATATCTACAGATAGGACTGACTTCAAAGTAAAACATTGTTTCTTTCCTATCTCAAAAATTCAATATCTTAGATTAACTAAGGGATTATACATGGCACGAATGCACACTGGCGGACACGGAAAGGCTAAGTCAAGGAAGCCTGAGGTAGAGCTAGGAGTGATGCCTGAGGATGTTACGCTAACAAAGGCGCAGCTCGAGGAGATAATCGTCGAGTACGCAAAGCAGAACATGCATCAGGCGCAAATCGGACAGGCGCTAAAGGAGAAGCACGGAATAAAGTACATAAAGCAGGTCTTTGGAAAGAGGCTCGGAGAGATTTTGGGAGAGAAGAAGGTTGCAAACGCATACCCACAAGATTTCCTTGACTTAATCAAGAAGGCGGTGGTCATGAGAAGCCACCTAACAAAGAACCACAGGGACGTTTACAACACAACCCGACTAAAGAGGGTTGAGTCAAAAATCTGGAGACTGACCAAGTACTATAAGAGCACCGGAGTTATTCCTCAGGACTGGAAGTACGAGCCGGAGAAGGCAGCGCTGCTCGTGAAGGGAAGATGATTAATTGGCAACAACAACTAAGTCTATTGAAAAGTGGAAGACCAAGCAGTGGTTCAACGTCCACACGCCTAAGATCCTAGGCGAGTCAATTATCGGTGAGATACCGGCGCAGGACGAAAAGGTGGTCCTCGGAAGAATAATCAAGGTTAGCCTTTCATGGGTAACAAAGAACCCAGCCCACTCATTTATGACAACGGGATTAAAGGTCATCAGCGCAAACGGCGATGCGGCCCAGACGGAGCTTGACAACTTGGAGCTAATCTACAGCTACACACACTCTCTTGTTCGAAGGGGACAGAGCGTTATCTACACAATCTCAAAGATGCAGGACAAGAACGGAAAGCCGGTAGTCTTGAAACTAATTGGGATCAGCAGGTACAAGATCAACACCCCAAAGAAGGCGGGAATAAGAAAGGCGCTAATCGGATACGCAAAGGAGTATCTCACAGCAAAGTCCACAGAGGAGTTTGTGAAGGCGGTAATCGACGGCTCATTCCAGATTGAGGCAATGAAGAAGGCGAATGCAATCGCCCCAATCGCAAAGCTTGAAGTCAAGAAGATCGAACTCTAATTTTGGCCAAGGAGGCAAGGTATTTAGCATTTCAACACCTAGTATAACTCAGTTATAAGTTGGGGGGAATGGCATCAGTTTACGAGACAGCGGCGAACGAGACCATACCTGCGGTCAGGTCATACATGGCAAAGGAGCTAGTCAACACCCATAACCTAAGCGAGGAGAAAGTTGGGGAGCTTCTTGACGTTGCGCAGGCCGCGGTGAGCAAGTACGTGAACGGAAAATCCTCAAAGAGGGTCAGGGCAGTAGAGAAGTCGCTTGACAAAAAGCTAATTGACAGATACGTTGAAAAAATAGCCCAGGGAGACAAGAGATATGTTAGCGCATGCATCTGCACAGTTTGCAGGACAATAAGCAAGTGCGAGTGCGCATTCTCGAAGGCAAAGACAGTGAAAATTTGATTGTGGTAAAATGTCCGATACGATAAAAGAGCAGCTTGTAGAGAGGGATGAGAGCTACAAGACAAACTACGGGTTCCACGATAGTTTTGAGTACAAATTCAAGACAAGGAAAGGACTTGATGAGGAGATAGTGAGAGAGATCTCTGCAATGAAGAAGGAGCCACAGTGGATGCTCGAGAAGAGGCTCGCAGCATACAAAATATTTCTTTCAAAACCAACGCCGACCTGGGGCGCAGACCTCTCAAAAATTGACTACAATGAAATCTACTACTACCTAAAGGCAACCGACAAGAAGGGAAGCAACTGGGCGGACGTTCCAGACGAGATAAAAAAGACATTTGACAAGCTCGGGATACCGGAAGCGGAGCAGAAATTCTTTGCAGGGGCAGAGGCTCAGTACGACTCAGAGGTAGTGTACAGCCACATAAGAAAGGACCTTGAAGAGCAGGGGGTCATATTCACTGACACGGATAATGCGCTAAAGAAGTATCCAGAACTATTCATGAAATATTTCGGAACAGTCATACCCCCAACGGACAACAAGTTTGCTGCGCTCAATACCGCAGTCTGGTCTGGGGGAAGCTTCATCTACGTGCCAAAAGGAGTGAAGGTCAAGATGCCGCTCCAGGCATACTTCAGGATAAACTCGGACAAGGCAGGGCAGTTTGAAAGAACATTGATAATTGCGGATGAGGGAAGCGATATCACTTACATTGAAGGCTGCACGGCCCCAATCTTCATGGCATCGGCACTTCACTCTGCAATAGTAGAGATTGTGGCACACAAAAATGCACATGTTAGGTATGTCACAATACAGAACTGGTCGAAGAATGTCTACAATCTGGTTACCCAAAGGGCATTCGCATACGAAAATGCTTATGTCGAATGGATTGACGGAAACATCGGAAGCATGATCAACATGAAGTACCCAAGCGTCTTCCTAAAAGAAAGGGGCGCAAAGGGGGAGGTGCTATCAATCGCGGTTGCAGGAGAGGGACAGGTCCAGGATTCGGGAGGCAAAATATACCATCTTGCGCCAGACACGACCTCGCGAATAATTTCAAAGTCTGTTTCGAGGGGGAGCGGAGTGACATCCTACAGGGGATTGCTGCATATAGGGCCAAGTGCTCTGCGCGCAAAGTCTACCGTAAGATGCGATGCGCTTTTGCTTGACGAGCATGCAAGGACAAACACGTACCCTTACATGCAAATCTCAACCGATGATGCGGACATAAGCCACGAGGCAAGCGTCGGAAAGATAGGGGAGGAGCAGCTGTTCTACTTAATGTCAAGGGGCCTAAGCGAGGAGGAGGCGATAGCAACGATAGTACTCGGGTTCATCAAGCCGCTAGCTGACGTGCTTCCGCTTGAGTACTCTCTTGAGCTCAAGAGGCTAATCAACCTTGACATGACAAACTCGGTCGGGTGAGGTTTTCACATGGAGTACAATGCATTTGTTGCACAGGCGCTAGAGCAGTTTAGGACGCTGCCCGAGGAGACCGACGAGCTCTACAAGAGGTACTTCGTGGCGATGCCGCTTGAGGCGATGGGAAATCTAATCGCAAGCCAAAAGCCTGCGCAGATGAGCCCACAAAACCAGATAAAGGACGTCATTTCAAGCCTTGAGAGAAAATTCGAGGCGATTTTCTGGAGCAACGGAGAGATGGTCGACTCAAAGAACATCAAGGTAATCAAATCCCAGGGGCTTGATTCCGATATTATTAACGGGCTGATGACAAAGAGCTCTGAGGACAAGATTGCCGCATTCCTTCAGGCATACTCAAGCAGGACAGTGATAATTGACGTGCCGAAGGGAACGACGGCAAAGTTAAATCTTCTCTTTGTCAACACAACCTCGCCGCTTCCGGTCCAGGTCCTGGTGAAAATAGGCGAGGGGGCGAAGCTCAACTTGTTTGAGTGCTACACCTCAAGCACTACGGACCAGTCGCTTCTCGGGGCCCTGCACGAGATAACAGCGGAGAAGTATGCAGCTGCGGAAATAAACATCGTGCACAACGAGGACAAGAATACCCTTGCGCTTGGATGGGCAAAGATCAGGGGGGGGGAGAGGAGCAATGTGAAGGTCAACTTTGTCTACTGCGGAGGAACGTTCACAAGGGCGAGAAACAAGGTAGATTCATGCGGGCTGGAGGCAGATGCGGAGGTTAACGAGCTGATCGTGAGCGCAGGGGAGCAGAAGATGGATATTTCGACAAACGTAATCAACACTGCCAAAAATTCAAATGCGGTTTTAGAGTCAAAGGCAGTTTTGATGGATAAATCGGTCTGCCTGCTCAAGGGGTATGCCTCGATACTAAAGGACGCTGCAGGCTCAAGATCATACGTGAACGAAAGGGGAATAGTGCTTGACAAGACCGCCCATCTGGATTCGATACCGAGCATGAGCATCGGAAACAGCGATGTAAAGGCAACGCACTCATCCGCCACTGCGCCGATAGACGAGGAGTCCATATTTTACCTCATGTCAAGGGGGGCAAGCGAGATAGAGGCAAAAAAGATGGTGATTAACGGGTTCATTGCGGGAATAATAGGGAAGATAGACGATGTTATGGTCAGGGAGATCGTGGCAAGCATAATCAACGAGAAGGTCACCACAAAGGAATTCGGGACCATGCCAAAGGTGACAACGGAGAGCCTCTGGCTTGCAGGGACGGTCCAGAAGAGCTCAAGCATATTCAAGGGGCATTACAAATACAGAGGAGAGTAGAATGGATTTGGAAATAAAAGAACTGCACGTAAACATAGAGGACAAGGAGATAGTCAAGGGCGTCAACCTGAAGATAGGAGAAGGGGAGTTTCACGTGATAATGGGGCCAAACGGCTCCGGGAAGAGCACCCTTGCAAAGACAATAATGGGGCATCCAAGGCTTAAGGTCACAAAGGGCGAGATACTTGCGGACGGCACGGACATCACGGGAATGAGCGCGGACAAAAGGGCAAAACTGGGAATATTTTTGCAGTTCCAAAATCCAATAGAGATAGAGGGAGTTGGCTTTGTCAATTTCCTGCACACCGCAAAGAGGTCGGTCGTGCAGGGAGATGTGGATGTGAACAAGTTCATGGGCGATATCAAGGATCTTACCGAGAAACTGAAGATCACAAACGGAATCGTGGGAAGGTCGCTCAACCAGGGTTTCTCAGGCGGAGAGAAGAAGAAGGCGGAGATACTGCAGCTTGCGGTGATGAGCCCGAATGTCGCAATACTAGACGAGCCGGACAGCGGGCTTGACATTGACGCGATAAAAGTGGTCGCAGAAAACATAAACGAGATTGCTGCAAAGCACAAGATGTCGCTTTTGATAATAACCCACTACAGCAGGATCCTCTCATATATGAAGCCACAGTTTGTGCACGTGATGAGCGAGGGCAAAATTGTCGCAGAGGGGTCAACTGACCTGATTGAAAAGCTTGAGAAGGAAGGATACGAATCCTTCACCAAAAAGGTGTAGAAATGGAAATTGATGTTGAGAAAATAAGGAGGGATTTCCCGATACTGAAGACCGAGATGGACGGAAAGAGGCTTGTCTACCTTGACAGCGCCTCGACCTCCCAGAAGCCAAGGCAGGTAATAAATGCGATAAGCAAATACTACAAGACCTACAACTCAAACATACACAGGGCGATCTACAAGATTTCGGAGGAGGCAACAGCAGGATACCTCGACTCAAAGGAGAGGATTGCAAAATTCATACACGCAAAGAAAGGGATTGAGATAATTTATGTCAGGAACACTACAGAGGCGATAAACCTCGTCGCGCTTAGCTGGGGGAACGACAACATAGGGCAGGGAGATTGCATCTTGATAAGCAAGATGGAGCACCACAGCAACCTCGTCCCATGGCAGATGCTTGCAAAGAGGAAGGGAGCAGCCCTTGAATACATTGAGCTTGATTCGCAGATGCAGATTGATATCGAGGACTACAAGAAAAAGCTGCAAAGAAAGCCAAGGATAGTTGCATTCACTCACGCATCCAATGTTCTTGGAACGATAAACGATGCGGCGCTTCTCACAAAGCTTGCGCATGATGCGGGGGCAGTGGTCTTGGTGGACGGGGCTCAATCCGTGCCGCACATTCCGGTAAATGTGAAAGAGATCGGGTGCGATTTCTTCGCATTCTCCTCGCACAAGATGCTAGGGCCTTCGGGAATAGGAGTGCTTTATGCAAAGGAGGAGATTTTAGACAGGATGAACCCGCTCTTTGGCGGAGGGGACATGATACGGAGCGTTGAGCTTCAGGAGAGCACATGGAACGATTTGCCTTGGAAATTTGAGGCGGGGACGCAAAATATAGAGGGCGCAATAGGGCTCGGGGCAGCAGTAAAGTACCTAAAGAAGCTCGGGATGGAAAATGTCCATGAGCACGAAAAGAAGGTGACAAAATACGCGCTTGAAAAACTAGCCAGCCTTGATTACATCAAGGTCCATGGGCCAGGCATTGAGCATCTTGATTCGCGGCTCGGGGTGATCTCATTTACGATAAAGGGAGTGCACCCGCATGATGCTGCGGAGGTCCTTAACAGCGAGGGAGTTGCAATAAGAAGCGGACACCACTGCGCAATGCCGCTTGTTAGGGGCGTGCTAAATGAGACAGCAGTTTCAAGAATGAGCTTCTACATCTACAACAATGAAGAGGAGATAGACATTGCGATTAATGCGATAGGCAAGGCAAAGAAGATGTTCTCCAAGGATGAATAGATGGTCTTAGAGAAGATGAAACGAGAAGATCCCAGCCATGTCCAGCTGAAGAAGACGATGGACGAGATGGGATTTGACTCGACCCAAAAAAACTGGGTGTACAAGCTTACCTCACAGAGGTTTGAGAGGACAAGGATGGTTCAGATGCTTGACATCGCCAGGGGCGCATACAGGCACATTGAGAGGGATTTGGAGCCAACTAGGCTCAGGGTGCTTGACGAACTCATAAGCAGCTACAACACGCGATACTTCTTCCACAACTTCACAGAGAACAGGAAGAACAGCGAGACGACGGAGCTCATAAACCAGGAGATAGATGCTGAGTCGCTCACGCTCGAGGAGAGATTCACCGTGTTAAAGATACTGGCCGACCTTGTGGTAAATGGATCGAGCCAGATAAACCCGTTCAAGATAGAAAAGAGGGGAAGCACTCTGAAGGATGCGGGATTCATAGTGAAAAGGGAGAGCAGGCTCATCCACTAAGCGCTGTCCTGACGAATTCGGCAAGCGCAACCGCGTTGTTGTGCTCAACATCCTTTGCCGCAAACACAAACGTGACATCCGATTCCTTGACGGTCTTCAGCAGCTCCTTGAACGCCTTGTTTGAGTCAAGCTCCGTCTTGTATCTTCGCTTGAACTCCTCCCACTTTTCGGTTTCGTGCGAGAACCACTTCCTTAGCTCGTCGCTAGGCGCAACCTCCTTTAGCCAAAGGTCTATGTTTGAGGTGCTCTTCTTCACTCCCCTTGGCCAGAGCCTATCGACCAGGATCCTCTGCCCATCTGTTATGTCAGGCTTGTCGTAGATCCTCTTTATTCCGATTAGCAATTGAGCACCGAGTAAGAATTGCTCTTTTATTTTAAATACCTTGCTTTATGGTTCGGGAAGGGGCCCAACTGAAAAACTAAATATTGCAAGATGCCAAATGGCATTATGCTTATCACAGAGCTCAAGGGCCAGGTGCCAAACGAGCTTCTTGAATCATTTTCTGAGCGCGGAATTAAGCAGCTGACCCCTCCGCAGGAGCTTGCGGTGAAGGCAGGGCTGCTAAAGGGCGAGAATCTGGTGATCGCATCTCCGACCGCAAGCGGAAAGACGCTGATTGCGGAGATGGGGATGATAAAGTCTGTTTTGGGAAAAGGAAAGAAGGCGATTTACGTTGCACCGATGCGAGCGCTTGTGAGCGAGAAATATGAAGAGTTCAAGCTTGCGTACCCGTACCTCAAGAGCGCGATGTCAATTGGCGAGCTTGACTCGCTTGACCCATGGCTCTCCAAGTACGACATGGTCTTTGCCTCGACCGAGAAGCTAGACAGCCTCATTAGGCACGGGATAAACTGGCTCGAAAGCGTGGGATGCATAGTCTTTGACGAGGTCCACATGATCGGGGAATCGGGAAGGGGGCCTACACTTGAGATTCTCATCACAAAGCTAAAGCGCCTTTGCAGGGAAACGCAGTTTGTCGCGCTCAGCGCCACAATAGGCAATGCAGAAGACATCTCAAAGTGGCTGGGCGCAAAGCTGGTCGAGAGCGAGTACCGCCCGATAAAGCTTGAGAAAGGGATCGTGCTTGAGGACAAGGCATACTACAGGGACGCAGAGGAGAGCCTTGCGGGAAAAAGCAAGCTCTCCGAGATAAGGATAGTGGAGGACGTGCTTGCACGCAACAAGCAGATAATAATCTTCTACTCGACGAAGCGAAACGCCGAGGCAGGGGCGGAGAAGATGCAGAAAGTGGTGAAGGAGTACCTAAAGCAGATTGAGAAAGAGAGGCTTGCTGATGTTAGCAAGAAGGTACTAAATGCTCTTAGCAAGCCGACAGCCCAGTGCGAGAAGCTTTCGAAGACAATTGAGAACGGAGCGGCGTTCCATCACAGCGGACTTGTCAATGACCAGCGAAAGGAGGTCGAAAATGCATTCAAGAACAATCTGATAAAGGTGGTCTGCTCCACAACGACGCTCGGGCTCGGGGTGAACCTGCCGGCGCACACCGTTTTGGTGAGGGACACAACAAGGTACGGGGACAACGGGCCAGAAAAGATAAGCGCAAATGAGGTGACGCAGCTCTTTGGAAGGGCGGGCCGTCCGAAATATGATACAGAAGGAAGGGCGCTTCTAATCGCAAGGGCAAGGGGGGAGATACTCGACTTATACCAAAAGTACATCGATGCGGAGCTTGAGCCGATTGACTCAAGCCTTGGAATCCTACCGGTGTTGAGGACGCATGTGCTCGCATTCATTGCAACAGAGTTCCTAAGGAGCGAGGAGGCGATTGCAAACTTCTTTTCGGAGACTTTCTATGGATACCAGTATTCAAGCATGCGAGAGATTAATCACAACATAGCAAAGGTGCTTGACGAGCTCGCAGGATGGGGATTTATTGAGAAGAAGGCAGGCACATACAAGGCAACAAGACTCGGGGCAAGAGTCTCCGAGCTCTACATCGATCCGCTTTCGGCAAAGAAAATAATGAACATGCTGGTCAAGGAGAGGGATGAGGTCGGGAGCCTTTTCATGATTGCAAATACGATAGAGATGAAGCCGCACATGAAGGTGACGGAGGAGGCTGAGGACAAGTTTGTCTACTACAATAGCCTGCTCGCCTCGAATGTGGAGGGAGACGAGATTGAGGACTTTTACTTCTCTCCTGAAAAACCTTTCAGCACGGCGCTGATGATTAAGGACTGGATAGATGAGAAGGGCGAACCAGAGCTTGTGAAGAAGTATGGAACAACGCCAGGGGCGCTCTTCACAAAGATGACAAATGCGGACTGGATGCTCTACTCCGCCGCGGAGATTGCAAAGATAATGAGGATAAGCGCAGTGGACCTAATTGAGCTTCGCGTCAGGGTCAGGTACGGAATCAAAAAGGAGCTGCTTGACCTTGTGCAATTAGAGCAGGTCGGACGGGTTAGGGCCAGGATACTTCACGCAAATGGGATAAAGAGGGTGGCGGATTTGAGAAATCCAGGCATGGACAAGACAGTTGAGAGGCTCTTTGGGCCCGAAATTGCCAAAAAGATCATGCTCCAAGTGCGTTTTGAATAGTCCAAAACTATCGTTTTTGGGCCAAAAACAGGTATTTTCTGCCATGGCGTCGAGGGAAAGTATTTAAATAATTTACTTCTCATATTGTAGTGACCGTTTTAGCGGCGACCGTGAACAAAATGGGAATTTTTGACAAACTAGGACAAGCATTTGGAGTTTCTAAGGAGCTCAGCATAGAGGAATACATGGGATCAGCAGAGATGGAGAACGTTGACATACTCAACGAGCCGGCTGACATGTACATCAAGCCAGTCTCGATAACAAGCGAGGCGGACGTCAAGCTTATTCAGGATGAGCTTGCAAAGAAGAACATCATTCTCTTGAACATCGATGAGATTAACAAGAGGCCAAACACGAGGAACAACATAATCACGGGACTCAAGGCATACATTGTCAAGATCAACGGCGACATCGCCCAGATCGACGAGTCAAGGATTATCCTCACACCAACAAAGGTAAAGATAATCAAGAAGAGAAAGGCCTCGAAGTAAGTTTTTTACTTCTTCAAGGCGGTAATGAGCGCGTGCACCTCCCTTCGGGTCGGCTGCGCGAGAGCGATTATCCGCCTGAAGGTCGTCTTCACGGTTTTTCTGTTTCTAATTCTTTTATTTTCAATGAGCTTATCGAAGATTTTGAAGAGAGTTGCGACCTCCGCCTTGTTCGGGGTGTTTGACTCGTCGAGCGCAAGGTTCTGCTCGAGCTTTTTATCAGTAAGGACATAGAGCATTATTCCAAGCGCGTGAGAGATGTTGAGAACAGGGTACTTCGGATTGGTTGAGATGAATGTGAGGAAATCACACATATCCATCTCTTCCTTTGAAAGGCCGGTGTCGTCCCTTCCGATTGCAAGGGCGACTCTTGTCTTCTTTCCCGCTACTTTTTTTAACTGTGAGACAAGCTGCTCCGGAAGATACACTTTTCTGAAATCTGACCTTGCCTTTAGCAATACGCCCGTTGTCCCAACCACAAGGTCACAATCCTTTATCGCGCTCTTGAAGTCTGGATAGATCTTTGCTCCCTCAATTAGGTTGCGCGCATGCTTTGAGTACATTATCGTGTCTTTCCCATTGAGCTTTGCCCTTGGCTTAACAAGATGCAGCTGCTCGACCCCAAAGTTACTTGAGACTCTTGCAATGTAACCGAGGTTGTTTTGGTATTTTGGGGAGACGATTATGACTTTTAGGATCATTAGATCACTGCGAACGCAAGAACCGCAAGGGTATTGAGTAGTATGTGGGCGACGATCGAAGGATAGAGCGAGTTTGTTTTCTTGAAGACGTATCCCGCAACCAGACCAAATATTATCGCCGCTATTATCTCAATCCCAAAGGAGGAGTTATAGCTTGCGTGCATTAGCCCGAATATGACGGCGCTCACCACAATGCCAAGCCTCGGGACCAAGAATCCCCTGAAGAAGATCTCCTCGTTTATCGGTGCAATCACTGATGTGAAGATAAAGAACCAAAGCGGCGCAGATGACAAAAGCAGATCCACATTTGTGTTGATTGTCACTCCTGTTATGGTGCTTATCAAATTAACCATAAGCTCAAGGCAAAATAGGGCAAGGAATATCACAATCCCCAGTGAAACAAATCCCAGTGAGATCTTCTTTCTCGAAAGCCCGAGGCGCTCTATCACTTCCGTGGCGCTCATCCCCTTGTTTATCATCCAGGAAAGAGCAAGGAAGGGAAAGAACAGCGAGAGCAGCGCAGTGAGATAGAAATTCGCAGTGTCTATGTCAAGCGCTCCGCTGGAGTACAGTTCAAAGACAAAAAAAGTCAGGATAATTATAATGAGGAATATAGAGTAAATTAGGTGACCGAGCTTGCCGGCTGCACTTTTCTTACTTCTTCGCGGCAGAGTGATCGCCCTTTGGAGCTGCGCTCTTGAGCTCAGTGTATCCGCACTTTCCGCATGCGTTCCTGTTTGCGTGCTCGCCCATCCTTGAGCCGCACTTAGGGCAGGCCTTTCCCGGCTTGTATGCTGCTGGCGCCTTCTTTGCCTTCTTTGGCGCCTCTTTTGGTGCTGCTTCCTTTTTTGCGTCTGCCATTTTAATCACTAATTATTATTCTGCCGCCTTCTCAGCCGCAGGAGCCTCCGCCTTTGCGGACTTTGCCGCCTTCTTCTCCGCCCTTGCAAAGAGGTGCTTCTTCTCCACGCTCATCGCCTCCTTTGTTGCATATGAGTGGGCAAGTATCTCGCTCTCGGTGCTTCCGTAGATAGGGTTTATGCTCACGACCACCGTTAGATCAGGGCTAAGGTTCAACTTCTTGCAGATTGCAACCTTTGCTTCTTCGACCGTTGGGGTTTTTCCCTTATGAGACATTGTAAATGATATCTCCTTCCTTCCAAGCAGCTTGTTTTCGCTCTCCTTTCCTAGTTTCAAATCCATCTTAAACACCGCCGACGATCCTTGTCATCGCCTTCTTGCTCATTGCCTCTATAACTTCGACCTCTACGCCAGCCTTCACCTGCGCCCTTAGCTCCTCAGGTATCTCAAGATCATAGGTCTCGTAGGACTCCATGTCCATGAGCTGGGCATTCGTGCCCGAGATCGAGACCACCTGCGCCTTTGTCTTTGCGATAACCGGAGCCTCCACGTCAGAGTGGCTTGGCTTTAGAAGCGTCTTCTTTGAACCGTCAAACATTCCGATGGCTGTAATCCTTACCTTTGCGGACCCGTGCTTTCCAGGGGCCGAAGTTTCAATATCAACAACCTTGCATGGGATTCCGTCAATTAAGATGAACCTTCCTGCCTTTAGGTCTCCCACTGAAACGTGCATTATTTCGTCTGCCATATACTCATCCTTATTAAAAGCATATTTACTTGTGCATAAAGAGTTTTTATACCTTTAGTTGGACTCTTTGAGCTCGATATTGAGTTCGTTAAGAAAATGCTGAAGGAAAGCAGTCCTTCTCTTTGCAATCTTCTTTGCAGTTTTTGTATGCACACGGTCTTTTGCAATAAGCAAGCGCGTGAAAAATAGGTCAAGAGAATACATTTTGTCATTTGGCTCTCTATTCTTTGAGAATGGATCAGTTTGATCGTAAAAAGAACGATTTCCCATTACAGCACTTGAACCAAATGTACGCATTATAGAAATTGCGCCTGTAGCTTCAAGTAAATCTGAATCCTGAAGAATTTTGGCTTCTAGGGTCTTTGGCCTTATGTTTTTCGAAAAGGAACATACAGAAATTGCATATTTTACCGCGGGGATCTTACTTTTTGGATACTCTTTGATTCCGTTTAGTAGATTTTGAGCAATAATGATACTTTCCTTGATCTCACTCTTTTGTTTTTTTGTTCCTTTGTACACAACAATATCATGAAATAGGGCGGCAGGCACAATTATGTCTAGGTCTGCTTTTTCCACTTTGCCTATCCGCTCTGCCATATTCAGGACTCTTAGAATATGATCAAAGCTATGAGACAGATCATTATTCACTTTTTTCCTTGCAAGATTAACCAGTTTATCCCTAAGTTTAATGTTCACAGATTTACTAGGAAATACTAACTTAAATAACTTAATTCAAGAGCAAAGCTAAAGGATAAGAAAATAAAAGAAAAAGAGAAATTGGAGAAACTAATAGTTCTCCAATGAGTCCGTCTGGAGCATCGAAGGGCTCTGGTTTGCCTTCTTCTCAAAGAACTTCGCCTTGACTCCTGTTATTACAGACATTACTCTTACAGTGTCTCCCATCTCTGGGGCGAGCCTTGCTCCGAAGATGACGTTTGCGTCATCCGCAAGTCCCTCCGTGACTCCGTTTCCGATTCTTGTAGCATCGCTAATTGAAAGTGATGTTCCTCCAGAGACGTGCACGAATCCGCCCTTTGCGCCCTCGTAGTCCACTGTGAGCAGTGGGTGAGCCCTTGTGTCCTTTATTGCCCTCTCCACTCTATCAGCTCCCGATCCCGTCCCAACGCTGATCACTGCCGTTCCTGTCCTTCCGACCACCGTTCTTAGGTCTGCGAAGTCTAGGTTGATTAGGCTTGGGACCATAATCGCATCTGCGATTCCCTTGACTGCATGAAGCGTTACATTGTCCACAACCTCAAAGGCCTTTTCAATCTGAAGATTTGGTGCGTACTTGAGCAGAAGATCATTCTCAATTACGATTGTGGTGTCAGCATGCTTGTTTAGCTGCTCGATTCCCCACGCTGCCTTCTGCGCCCTTGACCTTTCAAGCGCGAATGGGAATGTGACTGTTGAGATGACTGTTGCTCCTGCCTCCTTTGCGATCTTTGCGACTCCTGGGGCTGAACCTGTTCCTGTTCCTCCTCCCATTCCCGCGCAGACGAAGACAAGGTCGTAGCCCTCAACGAGCTTCTCAATCTCTCCCTTGTCCATCTCGACGCACTTTGCGGCGACCTCAGGATATCCTCCTGCTCCAAGTCCTTGGGTGATTGCCTTTCCTAGCAAGTGCTTCTTGTGAGCATGAACTATGTTAAGGTGGTTTGAATCCGTGTTAATAGCAATTGTGTCAGCACTGGTGATTCCAGCATTGTACAATCTGTTGACAAGGTTGCATCCCTGTCCTCCTAATCCGACAACGGCAATTCTCGGTGAGAATGCGTTGTAATCTATCTGGTTGTCAAAGGTCGCCATTTTTATCCCATTTTTACTATTTATTTAGCACATCGACAAGGATTTTTGCGTAGCGACGGGTTCTCGGCCGACGCCACATCCTTGCCTATGCACTCCCATGCCTGTAAAAGAAAAAAATAAAAGAAAATCAATCAAACTTCTTAAATCATCTCGATGCCGCTATATGACGAGCTCTTTTCCTTGTTCGCCATATGTCCGACAATGCTTGAGCCACTAACTCCGGTGACGATTGCAACTATCTCCAGCTGTCCCTCGTATCCTGGAATCAATCTTGCGCCCCACTTGACGTTCGACTTTGGATCCATTCTCTCAGTTATCAACTCTCCTGCCTTGATTGCGTCACCAAGGGTGAGGTCTGATGCTCCTGAAATGTGAATGAGCGCGCCCTTTGCGTTCTCGTAGTCAACGTCGAGTAGCTTGTTCTTCAAGACTGCCTCTGCAGCGCTTGTGACCTTGTCATTGCCCTTTCCTAGTCCGTATGCAATGAATCCAACGTCTCCGCTTCCCATGATTGACCTAACGTCCGCGAAGTCAATGTTGATCAGGGATGGCTGGGTTATCGTCCAGACAAGTCCTCCGATTGCCTTTGCAAGAATGTCATCCGCAACCGCGAATGCCTCGTTCATTGGCAAGTTTGGGTGAAGCTTGACTAGCCTGTTGTTATCAAGGATGATAACGCTGTCGGAATACTTCCTTAGCTCCGTGATTCCTTCCTCGGCCTTTACCTTTCTCACTCTTTCGAGGTCGAATGGGTATGTGACCATCGAAACTACAATTGCGCCCTGCTCCTTTGCGATCTGTGCCAAGACTGGAAGCGAACCTGTTCCTGTTCCTCCTCCCATTCCTGCGCATAGGAATACAAGCTGTGCTCCTGACAAGACTTCCTCAAGAAGTGGCCTGTCTACCTCGGCTGCCTTTGCTCCGACTGATGGTGCTCCTCCTGCTCCGAGACCTCTTGTGATTGACTTTCCGATCAAAATCTTCTTTATTCGGTCGTCAATAATCTTGAAGTGGTTAACGTCCGTGTTAATCGCTACCAAATCTGTTCCCTTCACGCCAACCTTAATTAGTCTGTTGACTGTGTTGCAACCACCGCCTCCTGCGCCGATTGTAACTATCTTTATCTGAGGGTTCATGTCCGCTTGCGTAACATTGCTGTTGCTCAAAAACTCGTTTGCAAAATCTACCATACTTATCGCCGAGCTTATATACAATAATAAGCTTTATAAGTCTTGTGCAGTTGCGAGAATAGTGGCAATATATGAAACTGCATTTCGCTTCTCAATTTTTGAAATAAATCTACGACGACAAAATAAATAAAAACTGGATTTATGGAGATTTTGCCCAAATTTCTCTAATTTGAAATTGGAGCACTCGAAAACGAGAGGGTGAGATAAAATAATTTTTGCGAATGTTCTGGCTTCGCTTTAGGTAATTGTTGGGAAAACTCTCACCTATATTTAAAAAGAAGGCCGGCTGCTAAAAGCAATATGCTGATTCCAATCAGCACCTCGTGCTCCACGCTTATCATTCGAGTTATAGTTGATAGTTGCGGCAGAGGTATTTCATGGGTCGGGCTCACTCCGCTTACAGTGATCAATCCATAGCTGCATTGGAAAGAGTACATGCTCGCATTTGGAACGTTACTTAGGGTGCAGAAGGATGCCAGCTCATTTTGGGGGTTCGCAAAATTGTAGAGGTAAAGCCAGTAGCTAGAATAAAGCAGCAGCACAATTCCGGCTGCAATCAAAACCGATCCGATAGTCGACTTTTGCATGATATCACTTTTAAGTTTATTTGCATTTTTGTGGCGTAGGCCCCCTCTGATTTTCAGCCATAACCTTGGCTGCCATATCCGCATGCGCAGCCTACATTGCAAGATCCGCCAGAAGCTGACCAGCAGAAGCAGATTCCGCACATGGAGCAGACAATTCGACCCACGCACTGGATTTGAGGGACGCTTGTTGTGTAAACCGAAGTCGATACAGTGGAGCTTGTGCTGCTCGTCGACGAGGTTGAGGTGCTTGATGTGGAGGTGGTGGATGTTGAGGTTGTCGATGTAGAGGTGAATAGCCCGCTCTCGCTTATAGGGCTGTTGAAAGTGATCAGAGGAGACGTTGATGAGCCAGTGTAGCTGCCGGTTCCCGCTCCAGTCCATCCATTAAACGCGTATCCTGCCGAAGGCGTCTCGCCAAGGGTTGCACTGTTTCCTGCATTGTACCATGAGCTTGGCGGAGTAACAGTTCCACCGACTGAAGGGGAGGCGGAAGTTGTTAGGAAGTATTGCTTTGTGTAGTTAGCAGTTAAAGTGCAGTTTGAAATGCCTGGAAGCGTTCCTGACTGCGTTGTCAATCCGCATCCAGAGACGAAGTTAAAGAGGTACTGTATACCTGCGCCTCCTGAAACGGTGGTCTGGAACGAGTATGTATGGGAGGTTCCTCTTCCATAACATAGCTGAACAGGAAATGAGGAGTATCCCACTCCGTCAATCGAAAGCGCATTTGACGTTGCACCAGAAAGCCCGGGAACAGAAAGGGTGTAGCAGATAGGAGGAGTAAATGAGATAATCGTATTTGCAATAGCATTCGCAAATGATGCCATAACAAGCACATTTCCAGATTTGGAGCTAGATATGTGCGTGACCGCATTTCCAGACCCATCGGTGGTCGTAACCAGAGGACTTATAGAGGCATTGATCGAATTTGAGGTGAAGTTGACTGTTGCACCCGAAAGCGGACTTCCAAGGAGTCTGACAGTTGCAGTCAATTTGTCAAGCGTTGTAAGAACCGCAACTTGGGAGGAATTCTGCGCCGCAAGTGTTATTGTGATATCTGTTGGAGAGAGAAGAGGGGATACGTGCGTATCATAAGAGCCAGTATAGCTTTGCCTTGCGTTAGTAGAGCATTCTGTCACATTACCCCCAGGGCATGGAATGTAGGTAAAAATAAAACTGCCAGTAGCAAGGGCACCTTTTGAAAGAGCAGGGCTGATTGTCGCACTGCAGATCACTGCCCCCCCTGGAAGCACAAAATTCGGAACGCATGCTCCGTGGATAGGGGCGGCGCCACTTATGTTGACGATTATGCTAGGATCTAGTATCGGATAGGGATTGGAGTTTGTTAGCAGCATCGCCATCTTTGATAGAGTCGAAGAGGATCCTAAAATAAGATCCTGGCAGAATACTCCAGAGTCAAAGGTGCAGCTTGATGGAGCAAGCGTGGAGGGCGCGAAAACAAAAAGGTAAAGTGACGCAACCACAATCGCAGCAATTAGGATTGCCCAGCCGTAGGTAAAAAGATACTCTGTTGCTGATTGCAGTCTTGTTGCTTGGGCCATATTTCACCACTTCCTTATCATGTCTTAAGAGCGTAACATTAATTAATTGCATTTTCAAGAGTCGACTCGGATTTTTTTCTGCAAATTGAACATCTCTATGATTTCTTTTGTGGTTGTTGCCTCTTCCTCGCTCTTGTCCCCTCGCACACCATCGCTTACTAACCTTGGAAATCGTAGTGCGTACCCGACCTCGGATCCATCCGGCATTTTTTCAAGCCCGCACATGTGCATCGGGGATCTTGTTATCTCATCTGCGCGAACAGTGACGACGTACTTTGGAGCCACCCAGAAATCCGGCTCAACAACTGATGCGACCCTTGCGGGCTTGTTTTTTACCTTTGCCTTGTCCAAAACTTTCTGCAGTTCACTCATCTGCTTTTCAGAAAATCCTGTCCCTATCCTCGTCACGGATTCAAACATGTCACTCTTCTGGTTATAAACTGCGCAGAGAAGTCCGCCGAATTTGAACTCCGCCCTTTGCCCTCTGCCCAGGTAGTATCCTATGATGACTAAATCAAGGGTGTCGGAGAGCTCCCCCTTGTAGCTCCTCTTCATTTTTATCCATGAGAACTTCCTTGCGCCTGCAACGTACGGGGCATTGGGCTCCTTTGCCACGATTCCCTCCAGACCCTCGTCAACTGCATTCTTGAAGTATCTTTCAAGCTCCTTTGGTGTAGTTACAATTCGTTCATCGGAGGTCCTGATTATCCCGTTCTTTTTCACAATCTTCTCAAGTGTCTTTCTTCTCTTCTCGTATCCGTTGTGCATGAAGTCCTCGCCGTTGAAGAACATTATGTCAAAGCCGAAAACGTGCAGCGGAAGCTGCGCGCTCTTCTCCTCTATCCCATGCTTTCTCTTTCTCTGGATGGTCTCCTGGAAGGGATAGTACTCGTTTGTTACCTCGTTGTATGCGATTGCCTCGCCGTCAAAGATTATCGAATCCGCATTGAGCTCCTCAAGCGCCGCCTTTGTTATCTCGGGGAACATGTGGGTTACTTTCTCGAGCCTCCTTGAAAAAATCTCGACCTTCTTGCTCTTCTTGTCCATGTGCACCTGCACCCTAAACCCATCGTACTTGCTCTCGACGGAGGCCCTCCCCTTCATCTTCTCAAGTATCTCCTCTGCCGTCGGAAGCCTCTCCGCAAGGGCTGGGCGAATTGGCTTGAAAAGGGTTACCCTAAAGTGCTCAATTCCCTTTGTTCCTTCCTTGAGCAGCACCTCTCCCACCTCTCCCAGATCGCTGCACAGGTTGTATGCGTTCTCAAGCTCAGGCTTGAGCTTCCTCTCTCCCGTTGAGGCCTTTGAGAGCGCTTCGAGGATTGTCGCATCGCCGAGCCCCAGCCTGAGCGTCCCCATTGCAAACCTCACGATGTATCTCCCCTCAATAGGCGATGACGCTGCAATCAGCTCTGACATGAGCCTTATTTTCACATCCTGGCTGCCCGATCCGGACATTCCGGCTATCTTCTTTAGCGTATCGAAAACCTCGATCAGCGAGTACTTGTTGCTGCTCATCCTCCTGAGCTTGCCCTTTGAGATTATCTGCTCCGCGGCGATTCCCATGTCCCCGCTCTTCTTGTATGCCGCAAATACATCCTCCCTTGTGTATCCCGTCGCCCTGCCCACCGCCTCGCTCACCAGCTTTTCCGCAATGCCTATCTCTATTCCCTCATATGGCGGAGCAAGTACGCCCTGGGTCATGTAAATTAGCTTTCTGATCTCATGGTTTTTCACTTCCTTGAACATCTCGGTTAGGACGTCTATCATCTCAAGCCTAGAGGAGATTCCCTCAAGCTTTTCATAGTATTTTGCTACCGATTCAAACTGCATGTGGACACGCTTTAGCTAACGTAAAATAGGTATTTATAATTGAGCAGCTGCGGCGGGAAGAAAGTGTATTTTATTAATTTTGTCCTTCAATTAGCCTACAACACCCTTGGAAACGTGACATCAAGAGACTTATTTTGGGTAAAGAAGTGGACTACAACAACCTCAACATAAAAACTTCCCGAAATGTCTATGAGCCGAGCGATGACAGCTTCCTTGCGGCGATGGCGATCGAGAGCGCGATTCCAAAAATAAAGGGAAAGAGAATGAGCGTTTTGGACATGGGAAGCGGAAGCGGGATTCTGGGACTTGCCGCCGGAACGAGCGGAAGGGTGGGGAAGGTCACATTTGCAGACATAAATCCCAATGCAATCAGACTTTCAAGAAAGAATTATGCCATTAACAAAAAATTGATCGGGGCAAGCTGCAGTTTTGTGAAGACGGACCTTTTCTCAAAAATAAAGGCAAGCTTCGATCTGATCATATTCAATGCACCATATCTGCCCGATGATGAGAACACCAACAACAGGGTGCTAAACAGGGCATTTAGCGGCGGGGAGGAGGGCATTGAGGTGTGCATTAGATTTCTATCAAAACTCGGCCCGCACCTCAGCAGGGACGGAAAGGCGTTGATGGTTGTGAGCAGCTTTGGCAACCTTAAAAAATTGAGAGCCACGGCAAGAGAAGTGGGGCTGCAAATGAAGACGGTTGCGAAGAAGCACATTTTCTTTGAGGACATTCTTGTGCTGGAAGTCTCAAGAGCCCCACAAAAATGAAGATTTATAATTTTGCAATTCTGAAAACAACTCATGGAGCCAATTGCGAATTTGCTAAATCTGCAGGGAAAGGTCGCGATAGTCACGGGAGGCGCGATAGGCATAGGATATGGGATTGCATACAGATTTGCGGAGGCTGGGGCAAAGGTAGTGATTGCGAACAGGACAAAAGAGGAGGGGGAGAGCGCAGCAAGGGCCCTCAAAGAAAAGGGATGGGACGTAACCGCAATACAGACAGATGTTTCATTAGAAGAGAGCGTAAAAACGATGGTAAATGAGACGATCAGGATTTATGGCAGGATAGACATCTTGGTGAATAATGCAGGAATATACCCATCAATCCCTCTGGTCAACATGAGCGTGGATGATTTCAAAAAGGTGCTTCATGTGAATCTCGGGGGAACGTTCATGTGCACTAAATATGCCACCGAGCAGATGATAAAAATGAAGCATGGGGGCAAGATAATAAACGTGACATCGATAGATGCGCTTCATCCTTCCTCGATAGGGCTCGCCCACTATGACGCCTCAAAGCACGGGGTTTGGGGATTCACAAAGAACATTGCGCTCGAGCTTGCTCCGTACAACATACAGGTAAATGCGATAGCGCCCGGGGGCATATTGACCCCTGGGGTGGCAAGACTACAGCAGGCGATGCCGCTTCCCGCAAATGTGGACATAGACAAGATGCTCAAGGAATTTGTTTCAAAAATACCGATGGGCAGGCTAGGAGAATCTGACGACATCGGAAAGGTGGCGCTTTTCCTTGCCTCGGACATGTCCTCATACATGACCGGAACGCAGGTTGTAGTTGACGGGGGCGTGCTGCTAAAATAGATTCGCTTTGAACTGCCGGCCCCGCTTTATTCGTGTCGCTGGTGGAGTTTTTTGTCTACCCCGAAGATGCTTCCGCGGTTGACCAGGAAGTAGAAGAAAATCCCGGAAATCGGAAGGGATAGGCCAAGCAGCACGCTTTGGAGGTCAAACTGGCTTAGGAGCAGTGCGCTTGTGACTATCCCCAAAACTGCGGTTATCGAAACCCATCCGATGCTAAGCGGAATCTTGAAGGGCCTCTTAAGGTGCGGGGCTGTCCTTCGAAGATGCAGGAGGGCGATGTTAACTAGTATGAACGCGATCAGCGAGCCAAAGCTTGTTATCTTCGCAACCTCGCCCACATTCCCGATCGGTATGAAGAGAAGCGCAACACCAAGCGTCGCGATTGAGGCGTATATCGGAGTCCTTGTCCTTGCGTTGACATGGCTCAGCACCTTTGGGAGAACCCCTGCGCTCGACATCCCGTATATGATCCTAGAGCCAACTATCAGGAGCACAAGGACGGTGTTTAGCGTTGTCAAAAGGCCAGCAATTGTGAGGAGATCGTATGCAATAGGGCCGAATGTGCTAGATGCAGCAAGCGCAAGCGGCGCATTTGAGGTTGCAAGCTGCTGGTATGGCACGAGGCTGACCGCCGCTATCCCCACAAGGACATACAGTATCATCGAGATCGCAACTGAGATCAGCAGCCCGCGCGGGAGCGTTCGCTGTGGATCCTTGGTCTCCTCCGAAAGATTTGCGATGTTGTCAAAGCCTATGTACGCGAAGAAGACAAGCACCGCGGCCCCGAATATCCCAGTCAGGCCGCCTGGCGAGTAGGTGTAGTCTATCGAGCCTATTTTCGGCACCCCTGCCGCGATCACGACTAGCAGGCCCAATATCGCAATCACGCTAAAGATAGAATTTAGCTTAAGCGCATGCTTTACTCCCGCTATCCCAATGACCGTAAGGGAGACGAGCAAGACGATCGCGACCAGCCATGACGGCGAGACCAAAATGGTCTGGAAGTACTGCGCAAATCCCAGCGAGACCGCGGCGGCCGCCACAAGCTCGGTGAAGAGCATCATCCACTGGGTTATAAAGGAGAGGAAGTGGTTCCCGTATGCCTTTCCAAGGTAAGTGTACTCGGACGCGGCCTTGGGGTACATCGCGGCAAGCTCGGCGTAGGACAGGCCGGTAAACAGCGCAACAATTGCGCCCGCGAGGAATGCGAACCAGACCGCGCCGCCCGCAAGGCCTGCGGCGCCTCCAACCAAGACGTATATGCCCGCGCCGATTATGTTGCCCACGCCATAAAAGACAAGCTGCAAAAGCCCTGCCTCCCTCTTGAGCTTTGGTTCGGATAGAGCTGTTGGTTTTGCCATTTAAAGCGCCCTTTGCCTACCTTATGTAAGGAGGCGGATTCTCAGGATTTGACTTTAGCTTTTCGATCAGCAGCCCAAGCTGCTCCTCAATCTGGTTCCATGACTGCGCAAACTCGCCTGCATATGAGAATACGAGCTTGTTTCTTGCCGAATAATCCGCAAGCAGCAGCTCGAGCTTTTGCTCGGATTGCCTGAACTGCCTAAGCTGGGAGAGAGATGCCTCGTCCCCTCCGCTTTGCATTTTTAGATGGGACAGTGAAAGCTCCATCTCTGCACTCATCTTCTTGACCCTATTGAGCGCGTCCACCATATCCTCGAGGCTCTCCTTCTCGACCGCAAGATGGTTTAGGCAATCGGCGACCTTGTTGTGAAGCTCTAAAACAAGATGGTATACCCGCTTTATCTCATCTGATGCGTGCTGGGCGTTTTTGTCCATGAGATAATTTGGCAGAATAGATTATTAATTTATTCCCAATGCCCAGCGCAGCCCCATCCCAAAACCTGCAAAGGCGCAGTTAGCTCTCCTGAAGCACTGAATTGAGCTTCGACCCCTTGTCGTACCTCATCAGTATCAGCCCCATCAGTACAAGGTAGAGCCAGCTAAGCGCGATCAGGTTGTTGAATGTGACCCCGGTGGCGCTCAGCGCATCAGGTCCGCCCGAGCTGTCGAACATGTAATTTATTATTGCGCTGATCACAAGGAAGCCGGAGGAGAGCCCGTACCACATCCTAAAGCCAAGCAGGTAGACTATGGCGACGATTATGTAGATGGCCGATGCGAACCCGAGCCAGAGCGCATAGACGCTTGCGGCGTTCCAGTTTGGCGAGCCGAGGGCCACCGCCGAGAAATTTAGAAGGGCAAGAAGCACCATGGAAAAACGTGCAAGCTTTATCGGGCTGTAGTTCCCCTTGAACCAGAGCTTCGGCACGTCCTTTCGCACCTCCAGCCAAAAGAAGAGGTAGCGGAGCCTGTTTTGTATCTCCCAGAGAAGATCCAATCCCATGGGTTGTTTGGCGCAATCAAAGCTTAAAAGGATTGCGCAACAGCTAGCCTATTTTGAAAAAGAAATAGCCTCGAAAGGGATTTGAACCCTCGACTTCTTGTTTACGAAACAAGCACTCTGCCAGGCTGAGTTACCGAGGCGCACTAAGCTTAGGTATAAATAAGTAGACGAATTATTATAAAAGACTCTACTTTGTTGATGATTTATGGAAGGAGAAATGGCCCAGTCCCAAATGCCGGAACAAAATGGGGACAACCAGCAGGCGGTTAAGAAGGTAAGGACGCAGATGACCATAAGCACGCTAGGTAAGGTTCTGGCGGCTATAGTCGTCTTGGCGGTTGTCGTGGGCATAATCTCGTTTCTCAATGGAAATCAGGGCACGAGTCCTGGCACAAGCACAGTAGTGACAACGATAGCGGCAGGCGCGATGCAGATAACGGGCTGCACGAACGTGACGCAGCCGGGATCATACTACTTAAGCGGCAACATTAACGTCTCCATAAGCAGCGGTAAATGCATAAACGTGATGAGCGACAACGTGCATCTGATCGGGAACCAAAACAGGATAACGGGAACCGGGCCGTTTGTCGGGGTTGCCCCTTACACCTACGGGATTTATGTGGGGCAGTACATCAACGTGACGGTCGACGGTTTTGCGCTCTCCTCATTCTCGTATGGGATATACCTCAACCGAACCACGGGCTCAAGGCTTGAGCTGAACAATGTGACAAAGATGGCAATGTCGGGAATTTTCCTGAATACATCGACAAACAACATTGTGCTAAACAACACAATAACGGGAATATCCGGCCTTGGCGGGGGAATAAACCTGTTCAGGGGAGGGAACAACAGGGTAATAGGGGAGGTCATAATCAATAACGCACACTACGGGCTGGTCTCAAACTCAACCAACAATACATATCAAAGGAACGTCTTCACAAAAAACCCTGTCGACGTATTTTGCCCATTCCTGAACACAAGCTTTAGGCACTCAAACCTCTTCGGGGGACAATCAAGCTGCGCGACAAACAGCTACTGCAACTTCGCGCAGTGCAGCTCATCCAACCTGCCATCGCAGGTATCGTCATTCACCCTCAGCGCACCAACGATAAGCAGCTGCGGAGGGATAAATGCGGGCGGAGTCTACACCCTCTCGGGCGACCTCAATATGGAGAGCTACCTGAACGTATCCAATCCCCTCTCAAACACGCAGGCATGCATAACCATACTCGCTCCCGACGTCACGCTAAACTGCAACTACCACAGGATAATAAACGCGCCTTATGGGGTTGATGCATCCGGGCAGTTCAATACCACAATCAGGAACTGCATATTTGAGAATGAAAGCGTTGCTGGGATCTCCGCCGATTCGAACTTCAATCTCAACATAATGAATGTCAGCGTGAACGGAAGCGTCTTTGGGATAAAGCTCACAAACGGGACAATAGCGACAGTGACGAACACGATAGCCAGCCACAACACATATGGATTCTACGTCAATGCGACAGGCGCTCTCAGCATTGGAAAGTTCAACGCGAACAACAACACATACGGAACGTTCATAGACAGCGCAACGGGAGTCTCGCTCAGCAGCGGAAACCTCTTCTCAAATTCAAAGACGGACGTCTTCTGCAGCGCAAACACATACAACAGCACCCAAAACCAGTTCCAGAACGTCAACTGCGGCAGCACAGACTGCGCATGGGCGACAAGCTGCCCAATAAAGCAGAAGCCGCCAATAGGGCTCTTCCCGATAAACACCTGCTTCACGATAACGCAGGCAGGGAACTACAGCCTAAGCGGAAACATCATCGGAACGGACAAGTGCCTCAACATACAGGCATCGGATGTGAATGTGAACTGCAACGGGTATGATATAACAGGAAGCCTGCAGGGCAGCGCAATATTTGTCAGGTCAAACGTCAAGAACGTTGTGATAAGCAGTTGCAAGGTGCACAGGTACCAGTACGGAATACTTGCGGCCAATGCGAGCGGGCTCACCATACAAAATAGCGTGATGGGCACGGTCATGACGGGGATCTTGCTGAGAAACGTTAGCACCGCGATCGTGCAGAACAACTACGTGTCAGGGGCAAGCGGATCTTCAGGCTATGTCTTCACTAATGTGACTAATTCGACGATATATGCGAACACAGCATTTGGAAGCGCAGGAATAAACTCCACGGAGGGATTCACACTTACAAACTCGACACGCGATATAGTGTCGTTCAACAACGCCACCCACAACACAGGATGGGGACTCTCGTTCGTCAACTCTTCGGGAAACAGCGTATTCAACAACTCCGCATTCACAAACGGCCAGGCGGACTGGGCGTGCACGAACTCGAGCTCGGGAATATATGCGCAAAGCCAGGGAGTCAACTTCGGGGTAAACAAAACCGGCTGCAGGTGGCTTGTTCTGGTGAATCCGCTTGCGGTCCTCGCACAGACATGCCTTGCAATAAACCAGGGGACAAACGTGAACTTTGACACCGACTACGTATACGGATTCGGTGGGACCTGCTTTAGCGTCTACAACTCACCAGGGCAGAACGGGAACAGGGGATCAAGCGGCAACGAGACGACCATAAACTGCTACCACCACACAATCCTTGCATCCAATGGAGGAATCTTCCTCAACGTGATCAACTCGACTGACGTTGTCCTTGAGAACTGCTACCTGAAGGGATTCACCAATGCTGTCAGGACAAGCGGATACAGGACGATAATAGAGAATAACACCATCGCATCCACCGCAAACACCTCGATTGCGGTGCTGAACAACGCATACCCTATAATCAGGAACAACAAGGTGCTTAACGCGACGAACGGATACTTCTTCTCAAACAGCATACAGGGAATGATCCTAAACAACATCGCGATAAATGCGGACAACGGCTTCACCTTTGTGAAGGGGACGGGCCACACCGTCACGAACAACAGCGCGACGAATGGCGGAATAGGCGCGCTTCTGCTAAACTCAACGATAGACCTCTTCCAAAACAACTTCTTCTCGGGAATCGCATCCGGAATATCTTGCGTGAAATTCTCGCAGAACTCGACAAGCCTCAACAGGGACATGGGAAACAACGCCTGCTCCTCCAACAGCGCGTGCAGCTGGATGTCCGTCTCCCAAAAGTGCCTTGTTGCCTAAGCCTTTTAGATTTTGATTGAGAGGAACTTGCATGGTAAGCGTGAAGGATGTAGAGGCTGTCCTGAAGAAATGCCTAGACCCCGAGCTTGGCATAAACATAGTGGACCTGGGGCTGATCCACGACATCAAGGTGGACAAGAGCAGCAACATCACAGTGAAGCTCACAATGACAAGCCCGATGTGCCCGGTCACAAGCATAATAATGGCGGATGCGGAGCTGAGGCTTGAGGAGATAGAGGGACATGGAGAGATAAAGCTCGAGCTTGAATGGGAGCCGATGTGGAACCCTGACATGATCACGCCAAACATCAAGCACACAATGATGGGGATGTAGGCTTAGAGCCTCTTTAGCTTTTCTGATACCAGTAGGTTCACATCGTGCGGAAGCATGTTCTTGAACCTGTGGGTGATGGATGCCCGCTTTTCCTTAGTGTAGGAGGCAAACAGCCCATCGGCAATCAGCTCAAAAAAACGATACGTGTGCTGAACATTTTTAGAATCATAAACGAAGGAGTTGTTGTTAAGGGCAATGAGCGAGGGCTTGAAGAGGTCGCTCATCGAGTAAACCCCATTCGCCCCTAGGTGCAGGAAACAGACCTCGAAGCTATGCCCCTGAAGCCTCAAATTCCAGATATAGCTAGATACGCTGCTAGGAGTCCGTCCGACTATCTTCCCTATTTGCTCATATGTTATAGGGCCGCTCTCATCCACAATGCGGCGCACATGCCCAAGCCTTTCGATTGTTGAGGCGAATGTGCCACGGTGTTGCGCTAGTGCCATACAAACAGGAAGAAATGGAAGGGGGCATTTAAAGGGCTATCCCCGACTTCGTTTAAAACCAAAATTAACCGAATATTACCTTCGACTCCTTGTCAAAGCTCTCCTGCGAGTCTGAGGCGTGGATTATGTTGTTTGAGATCTCAAGCGCAAAGTCTCCCCTTATTGTTCCAGGCGCTGCCTCAAACGACTTTGTCGCGCCGACCATCAGTCTTGTGGTTGCGATTGCGTTTGTTCCCTCGATTATTGCAGCGACAACAGGCCCTGAGCTCATGAAGTCCACAAGCTCGCCGTAAAATGGCCTCTCCTTGTGAACGGAGTAGAACTCCTGCGCCTGCGCCTTTGAGAATGTGAACTGCTTCATCTGGATTAGCGTAAATCCTCTCTTCTCGAACCTTGAGACTATCTCTCCGACCAGCTTTCTTGCCACTCCGTCAGGCTTCACTATAAACAATGTTCTTTCCATCCAAATACCAAGAATTTTATATATTGAATAACCAATTGGATTAAAGAATATTTATAGCTTTCTTATTTTGTGATAGCAATGATTCGCCAACCGATAATCAGCGTAATGGGACACGTGGACCACGGCAAGACCTCACTGCTAGATAAAATCAGGACCACAACCATCGCAAAGAAGGAGGCGGGGGGAATCACGCAGCACATCGGGGCAAGCGAGGTGCCTCTTTCGGTGATCGAGAAGATTGCGGGAGACCTTCTCACCAAGTTTGGCGCGAAGATGGTGATACCTGGGCTGCTTTTCGTTGACACTCCGGGCCACGAGGCATTCACAAACCTGAGGAAGAGGGGAGGGAGCGTTGCAGACCTTGCAATACTTGTAGTAGATGTGACAAAGAGCTTTGAGCCGCAGACGTATGAGGCAATTGAGATACTAAAGGAGTACAAGACCCCGTTCATAGTGGCTGCAAACAAGATAGACCTTGTAACAGGATGGATGAAGAAGGAGACATACTCTTTTGCGGAATCGATTGCCCAGCAAAATCCAAATGTGGTCAATGAGCTCGAAGCCAAGCTCTACGAGCTGGTAGGGAAGTTCAGCGAGATTGGTTTCAACAGCGAGAGATATGACAGAGTCAGGGATTTTCAAAGGGAGCTGCTAATATTCCCGCTTAGCGCGAAGACGGGTGAGGGAATTGCAGAGCTGCTCGTTTATGCGACAGGTCTTTCACAAAAGTTCCTTGAGGCAAGGCTTGAGGTAAATCTCAACGAGCCAGGAAAGGGAAGCATACTCGAAAAGAAGGAGGAGAAGGGGCTTGGAACCACAATAGACGTCATACTCTACAACGGGACATTAAGCGTCAATGACACGATTGCATTTGCAACAACAAGCGGGATAGCAACCGCAAAGATAAAGGCGCTGCTAAAGCCAAAGTCGATGCAGGACCTAAGGGAGTCTGCATCCAAATTCGACTATGTTGACTCAGTTGCCGCGGCATCCGGAATAAAGATAAGCGGAAGTGGGCTTGATGATGCGCTTCCCGGATCGCTTGTGATCTCAACGCAGCTCCCTGGATACACTGAGGAGATAAAGAGCGAGATACAGGAGGCATTTGCAACAGAGCAGACAGGGGTCATACTGAAGGTCGATACAATCGGGAGCCTTGAGGCGCTCTCAAAGCTCCTTGCGGGAATGAACATCCACATCAGCAAGAAGGGGCTTGGAGACGTTAACAAGAGGGACATACTTGACGCGTTTGCGATGAAGGCATCCGACCAGTTCAGCTCAATCGTGCTCTCATTCAACGTGAACATCGCAACGGACGCAGAAAATGAGAGCCTTGCAACAGGAGTCAAGGTCATAAACGAGAATGTGATTTACAAGATACTTGACGACTACAAGATCTGGATGGAGGAGGCTAGGATGCGCGAAAAGGCCGAGGCAGAGAAGGCGATAACCTTCCCGGGCGCGATAAGGGTGCTTCCAAACAGCTTCTTTAGGGTCTCAAACCCTGCGGTGATCGGGGTGGACGTTGTTGGAGGAAGGATAAAGCCGTCATACATCCTGGTGGACCAGGACGGAAGAAAGATAGGAAAGATAAACGAGATACAGCACAATGCGGTATCGATGCAGGAGGCGAGGATGGGAGACAGCATCGCGATCTCGATTGACGATGGTGTGTGCGGAAGGAACATCAAGGAGAATATGTTCATGTTCACGCTTGTGGATGACGAGAGCGAGCAGCTACTAAGGCTAAGGTACAGGCACCTGATAAACCAGGGAGAGCTGGAGCTGCTTGACAAGATTTCCGCGATTAAAAGGCAGAGAATAGACAGGCAATAAAGATGGAAAAAAGGCTGAGCACAGAAGTTGGAGAGATCCCATACTCAGTTGTTAGGGAGAGAAGAAAGAGCGTCTCGCTCAGGTTCCACAACTCGGAGCTGATTGTTGCAATACCGAGATACTCGCTTGTGAATATCGATAGGCTGCTAAAGGACCACCTAAACTGGATAGTGAAGCATTATACCGAGATAAAGGACTCAAAGAATCTACTGCAGGATGGTGCAATCCTGATCAACGGGGTTTACCATCAAATTGAGTATGCTCATAAATACGGGCACTCGAGGGTCACAAGGCTTGAAAACAAGGTGATTGTCGAGTCGCAAAACAAGGAGAAGGGAATGATTGCGCTCCTCAAATTCTCAAAGCTCCTCACAGAAGGAATCGTGTTCCCGATAATGACCGCAAAGCTCGCGCAAAGCGGAAAGCAGGTAATCGAGACTAAGTTCAGGAGGATGAAAAAATGGGGATACTGCACCTCGGAGAGGAAAATAAGGTTTAACGCATACCTTTCAATGATGCCGATCGAGATAGTTGACTACGTGGTTAGCCACGAGGTTGCGCATCTAACCGAGATGAACCACTCAAAGAGATTCTGGAGGGTCGTCGAGTCTCTTGCACCCGATTACAAAAGGCTCAGGAAGGAGCTAAAGCGCCACACGGTAAATGACACGGAAACCCTGGCGAAAATAAGGGAAGAATCACTTGATTAGTGAGTTGAGCTCCTCGCCGTCAATATTGAGCCTGTATTGGGACATTATTTTCTTGAGGAGCATTCCCCGGTCCTTTTCGTCAAAGCCATCGATGAGATTCTTTAGCGCCTTTCCGGAAATGCGCTCGAGCTTCTTTGCATCAATTATCTTATCCACATCGCCTGTGGTTCTCGGAAGCTGCCTGACGACTTCTTCCATCGCGTTCTTCGTTATGTTGTCGTTTGCAAAGCCCGTGAACAGATACACAAGGACCTCGTCTGGCACCTTTTCGGTTTCGAGACCGGACCTCTTCATGTCCTTCATCTTCTCAAGGAGGAATGCAGCGACAAACTTCGGATCTGCCTTTGATTCCTTGATTATGGATTTGTAAAGCGGAAGATGGGCCGATCTTAGCATCTGCTCCGCAAGCTGCATATTTCCGATCTGCTTTGCAAGCTGCTTTGTTGTTTTTTCAATATCTGGAATGCTCTTCTTTAGCAGCTCAAATGACTGCCTGTTGAGCTCGACGGGCATGGAGTCTGTCTCCGGGTAGAGCCTTGCGCCCCCAGGGATTGGCCTCATGAATCGGGTGGTCAGGTTCTTGGAGTCAACTGCGCGAGTCTCGCTGGGTATCTCCTTTAGCGCAAGCCTTGCCCGCATTATCGCCCTTTCAATCGAGGTCTGGACCGAGGACCTTGGGCCGCTGACTAGCATGAACGCATCCCTATCCTTCATCCCAAGCCTATCCTTAATCTGGCTGATTTCGCTTTCGGAGATTGAGTACTTCGGCATCTCCTCATCGCTGTGGATTATTCCCTTTATGCCTGCGACCTTTGCGTAGTCGCTTATCTCGCTGCCAAGCCTCCTGTTTGGATTTATCTCCCTGCCGATGATCTCATCAAAGCCCTCAAGCCTGACCCCAAACACAACTCCGCCGTCCTTTGTGTTCTCCTTGATTATCTTTGAGGAGGTGTTTGCAAATATCTCCGTGAGGTCAATGGGCTCGTAGACCTCCGCATGCCTGTTGTTTAGCTCCTCCCTTATCCTAAGCAAATTAAGCTGCCTCTCAACCTCATTCTCCACTATGACATCCACTATGTCAAGCTCTTGGAATCCCTTGAGCTCGACCCTTGTCCCTTGAGCAATTGAGAGGTTCACGTCTTGCCTGATTGATCCGATACCTCGCTGAACTTTTCCGGTCAGACGAAGAAGCATTCCGATCTTGAATGCAACCTCCTTCACCTCCTGCGGCGTTGCAATGACCGGGTCCGTGTCGATCTCGATGAGAGGAATTCCGAGCCTGTCGGTGTTGTACACAACGCTGTTCTCGTCCTGCGAGACTATTCCGCTTGACTCCTCCTCAAGGAAGATGGAGGGGATAGGGATTTTCTTCTTGCCTACCTCAAGGTGGCCGGCAAACCCTACCTGCATCGTCCTTTGGAAGCCGCTTGGATCGCTTCCGTCAACCACTCCCTTCCTCATTACCTCAATCTCATCAGGGACATCCGAATTGAATGTGGATGAAATAAGAAGCGCTGTCTCAAGCGCCTCCCGATTTAGCTCATGTGGCGGCTCCTCGTCGATGTCAACCAGGCAGGTCGCCTCCCTAAAGGAGTTGTAAATGAAGCTTCGCTTCTTTGCGCTCTCAAAGCTGGTCGAGACGTCCACCTTCCCCATCTCCCCCGCAACCGCCCTTTGGACTCGCTCGACAGTCCCGACCTCCACCTCCTGCGTGAGATTTGGGTTGCATGAGCAAAAGAGCTTGTGGCGCGTGGCTAGCCTTTGGTGTATCTCAAGGCCGCACTTGAAGCCAAGCTTGCGGTAGTAATCAGCATCATGCATGCGCTCACAAAATAGCTACTAAACAAACCCCTACAAGATATATAAATATACCACGGCGCAATCAGATTAAGTCTGTTTTTATGTATTTTGCGAACACCGAAAAGCTACTTTCGGCAAACTCACATCAAAGGAGAATACTTCTAAACGCATATGCAGAGGCGCGAAGGGCACTGGATATGATGACCTCACTCACCCCTGAAAAACGAGCAAGGGAAAAGGAGGGAAAGACGACAACGCAGACGCAAAAGGGGAACAACGATGTCGCATGCAAGGCTGTAAAGGAGTACCTTGAAAAGACGCAGCCAAGGTCAAATGTATACTATTTCGGCCCTTCAAAAACGGGTGAGACAAACGAGATTGCAAGGGAAGTTGCAAAGCTGCTCAAAAAGATTGCGGATGGAAAGAGTGAGAAGTACAAGGCGCCATGCTTTGTTATCCAGGGGTATGTAGATACCACAATAACAATGGCCGCAGACCTTTCGTACGGCGGCAAATCAATACATCAAGCCCTCGTGATGATGGATGAGCTAGGGGGAGATACGCGTATCTCTGGAATGTGCGTGAAAACGAATTGGGATGGGAATACTTGCTCTACTGGAGGGATATTTGATTATTATGCATGGCAGCTACTCGCAAGGACGGGCAACGCGAAAGAGATGATGAAGCTAAATGAGTCATTTGCGATTATGAAGGGAATAGGGGCAACAGTCGATACAAAAAAGATTTACACTGAGAAGGCAAGAATCCTAATTGCAGAAGTTAGGCCCAGGTGATTATTTCCTTCCTCCAAGGAATTTCTTTAGCTTTCTGAACGCTTTTCCCCTATGCGAAATGCGGTTCTTCTCAGCATCGCTCATCTGGGCGAAGCTGATCCTGTAGCCCCTGGGTATGAATATCGGATCCCAGTGGAACTTCTCATTCCCCATGGGCCTCTTCGCGATATTCCCATGGACCTTTCCGGAGAAGACATGATGCTGCCTGCCATCGTATAGGCAGATGCACACCTCCGCGTAGGCCTCGCGGCTCTGGCCGCTCTTTGGCAGCCTGCAGATGATCTCGTTTCCGCCCGCCATGAGGACCCACTTTACAAACGCACCAGGGAATCCGTTTAGGCTCTTTATGTAGACGCCCGTGTCGTCCACAACCACCGGCTTTTTCACAATTTTGTATGCGCTCTCCGCCTTGCTCTTCACGATGTCGCTCACCTGAAGCGATTGGAGCTCATCAAGCTCAAGTGCGACATGCTTTATCTTTCTGCCGAGTATCTGCTCCGCTTCCCTTAGCTTGTGTTTGTTTGAGGTGACAAATATGAAATCCATCATGACACCTAAAGCGCTTCTACATAAGAGAGGAAGAGCCGCGTGAACTGGTCCGGGAAGAGGTACTCCTTCGCCCGGTCCTTTGCGACCCACATGAAATCCTGGTGCTCCCTTGGCATCAAAATCACCTCGGAATCGTCGGCCCTCACCAAAAACATGTAAAGCCTCATCGTGGTTCCCAAAATGGGGGTGTCGGAATGGCCGATGTACCCATTTACCTCAAGCGCATTTAGGTTTGTCTCCTCCCTTGTCTCTCGGATCAGGGCCTCCTTGAATCCCTCGCCCTTCTCGACCTTCCCGCCCGGAAGCTCCCACTCCCCCGCCCTGAATTTGTCCTGCGCGGTACGCCTGACAAGTAGCACCTTATCCTCCCGGAAGATTGCAGCGCAAACCGCATGCTTGGTTATCCCGTCCTTTTTGGCCTCGCGCTCAATTGCGGCATAATCAATCTGCTTCTCCATGAACTTCATCTCATCCCCTTGTTATCCACTTGCCGAATTTTTCGTAGTGGTCGTTCTTCTCAAGCATGCTTATGAAGTCCAGATACTCCGCTTTGTTTAGCTGCGCGAGGGTCTTGTTTTTCTTGTAGGGAATGAATATCTTTGAAAGGGTCCATCCGTTGTACAGCTTACCTTTCGGGTAGAGCGCAAGCCTTCCGGGGCACTCCCCTGTAAAGACTTTTAGCTCCCCTCTCTTAGGATTCCCATAGACAAGTATGCTGCGGATTGTGGCGTCGCGCCTCTTTTGGCCGCGCATCAGCTCCAGAAACTTTGCATCGCCAATCGTGTCGAGTATCGGCTTTATGAAGGCCCCAGGAAATCCGCTAAGAGCCTTGACGTAGAGGCCTGTGTCCTCGACTATGAAGGGCTTCTTCATGCTCGCAAGGATCTGCTGCGCCTTGTGTACCGCAACGTCCCTTGCGTCTATCTCCTGTGGCTCTATCAGCCTTGCACTGTGCCTTTTGACCTTGATCCCATACTTGTTGAGCCTTCTGTTCGCAAAGCCCACCTTCCACTCGTTTGTCGTTATGAAAAGCAGCTCCGTCCCCATGTTTTGATTTGGTGATTTAAGGTTTAAATTCCTTGCCAATCACCCA
Source organism: Microcaldota archaeon (assembly GCA_028866785.1). The sequence goes on along the minus strand of JAGWHN010000003.1, from coordinate 32,964 downwards.
AATGTGAAGGTGTATATCCTGAAATTCTTGGCAATTGCCTCAAGCGCCACATTTGAGAGTAGTGTCTGGAGCAAGATGCCCACAAGAGCGAAAACAAAAGTGAACCCTAGCACAAAGAATACCGAATTCAGGAATATGACTTCGCTCTTTTCCATTAATACCAACAAAATTCGGCAGGCAAAAGCCTGCGCAGCCCTATCGGCTGCGCCAGATGAAAGACAAAATAAATCTACTTCCCGTACTTCTTTATCGCGGCAAGGATTATTGCGACAACAACGATCCAAACCACCAGGTCGATCATAAGCCCAACCGCATCGACCTGCCACGGATTGTACTGAGGCCCAACCGCAAGCCACCTTATCCAGGTCACGGGGAATCCGTATGGCGTTGCACCGATCAGACCCGACATGTTGTTGTAGAGCCCGGTAATCGCGGTGATTACAGCTCCGCCCACTATCGATTCTATTGCAAATTTGTAGTCCATAGCATCAGCCTATCACTCGCTTTGTGGCTTTTTATATCTTACACCTAGACCGTCATAGGGACGAAGGGTGTGCCATCACTGCCTATGAAGAGGGTGTACGATCCTCCTACAAACGCCTTCGCGGTGCTGGTCCCGTTGAGCCAGAGGAGTATCGTATACTCTCCCGCACCATGCTGTTTTATCAGGTCCTGCATGTTGAAGGAGACGCTGAAGCTCCCCTGATCGACAGAATACTGGTCTGCCACAATGGTCGAGAGGCCGGAGTAGTAGTATTTGGAGCTGCTAACAACCCCGGCGATGTTTGGCCCATAGCCATACTCCGATGTTGCGGCAAGCTGAGATTTTGTCATGTTTGTGACTGGAGAGTCGTAGGTGACAAATATCGAGGAGAGCGAATAGCCGTTTGCAAGCGTGCCTGAAAGATATGCCTCGCCCCCATTTGCAAACGAGGGGGAGTTTCCGTTCCAGAAGATGTAGCTATCTATGAAGTCCTCCGTGAAGTAAATGGTGCTGGAGTTGTATGCAATCCCGATGCTTACCTGATTGTGATTTGGATCAAGGATATCGTCCCTGTGCCCGTTGTTGCAGCAAGCGGAATCGTTGTACATCATGCTGTACTCCATCTCCTGGAGCGCATTTGAGGGATTAATGTCACCGCTGCAAAAGAGCAAGGTGCAGGAAGAGCCTGACTGATAGGCTATATTTTCTGCGACAGACTGCGTCCCCCCTACAAGCGTGTAGCGCATATAGGGCTTCATTCCGTAAATGTCCCAGTGGCTAAAGTAGCGGTTGTCGAGCATGCTCTGCGAGTGCTGTTGGGCTGAGGGCTCATTTGATAACGTTACAGGGGCAAGACCGTACTGCGCTCTGTCGTTGTTTATCAGCGAGAGCGCATACTGGTAGAGCGATTGGTTGCCGCTTGGGGAAATTGTCGTAGGGATGGTGGTAGGTGTGAGAGTGGTGGTAGAATTTCCATTTGGAAGGGTTGTAGTTTGCGGTATTGTTGTCGTAAATTGGCCAAGAACCAAATTCCCGATGGGAACATGGAGGTAAAAATACGAGAAAACTGCGAGGACTAGGAAGAGAAAAAGCAGGAAGGTTAGTTCTCTCATCACTTAAATCACTAGGCTAGATTTCCCAATCAGTCTCGCTTCGCTGCGTAATCTCCCCGACAAGGTTAGTGACCAGCAATCTCTTTACTTCCTCTTTCCTGTGGTTTGCAAGCAGGCATCCGAGCTTTACATAGGCGGTCTCTGGCATCATGTCCTCGCAGTGGATAGCGCCTGCGCTTGCGACCTCCCTTAGGTTTCGGTAAACATTTGAGCTCACCCTCCCGTAGAGCGTCTGTGAGGTCATCCCAATGACAACTCCAGAATCATTTGCGTTTTTGATGTACGGGATCCATGACATCTCCTTCATGCTCGGGGTTGTAGGGACATGCCCCAAGCCCGTCCCCTCAATGATTATTCCCTTGTAGCCCTTTCCAACATAATACTCGATTACGGCAGGATCGGAATTTGGATATACCTTGATAAGCGCGACCTTTGGCTCGAACTTTGTGTTTGCGACCACCTTGCCCACATGCTCCTTTGAGATTTCCTTGTATTTTGAGAGGTACTCGATTGCGCCCTCGGGCCTCACCCTTGCGATTGGCAAATTGTTTATAGGCTTGAACGCGTCCCTTCGTGAGGTGTGCATCTTTCTAACCTTGGTGCCCCTGTTGAAATCGCAAAAGTTGTCGGACGAGGAGCCATGCATCAGCACTCCCACTTCCGCGATGTTGCTCCTTGCTGCCACATTTGCGGCGCATATCAGATTGATGAAGGCGTCGCTAGATCCCCTGTCGCTGCTCCTTTGTGCCCCGGTGTAGACAACGGGCGCATTTAGGCCCTGAAGCATGAAGCTTAGCGCCGCGGAGGAATAGTGCATAGTATCGGTCCCGTGGGTCACCACAACGCCCCTTGCTCCGCCGTTTAGCGAGTCTGCCACATGCCTTGCAATCTCGCCCCAGTCACGGTAGTTCATGTCCTCGCTGAGTATGCTAAACGGATTTTTAATCTCGAGATTTGCGATCCCCTCAAGCTCCGGGACGTCGGCGATCAGCTCCTCGGGCTTTGTGAAGCTGTACACTCCGCCGCTGACATAGTCCACCTTGCTGCCGATTGTGCCGCCGGTGTATATCAGCCCGATCTTTGGAAGGTCCCTGTTTGGCTTGATTGGGGCTTTTGGGAACGGGGCACCGGCCCTGTGGGACTCAAGCTTTGTGATCCTTGCGGATGCGTCGAGCTTTATCCCGATGTTGTAGCCGTTTTGCTGCTTTAGCACAAGTATTCCCGCATCCCCTATGTCCGGCCTTGGCATTATCGTCCCGAGGAACTTCTCCTTCCCCTTAACTAGCTCGATTAAGTCGCCTACGGAGGCGTGGCTTTGCTTGAATAGGGACTCAATCTCCGAGCTGTACATGAGTCACAATAGGAAAAAGGAGTTTAAAATAGTTTGCAGTGCGGCCAGGAAAAAATGCAAAAAATTTCGAGAGGTTTAAAAGAAGTCCAACCGTAAATTAGATGGGTGCAGGAGAGCCTTGGCGGGTTGCGAGCATGGCTTACACCAGCAAATTTGCACAGCTGTACAAAACCACCCACCTGAACTACCATTACCTGTCCCATCTCCTTGTGGGATGCGCTTTTGGGCTGGACATCTTCGGCGCCCTTTCGTATTTTAGATTAGGAAGCTACTACCCTGCGCCGCTCATTGCAATCGGAGCCCTTGCGCTTTTCGCTTTCCACAAAAGAAAATCCGTGCTTAGCGTGCAGGCGTATCAAGGCGCATTATCATTTGCGCTTTTGAACCTGGCCGCGCTGCTCTTGATGCTGGTTTTGCTATGACAAAAAACGACCTAAGGGCTTACACGATAACCTCGCTGCCGGAGACTCTCGATCTGCCTGCCATGGTGTCCAGCGTACTTGGCGCGCAGTTCATGCTAATGCATGATTTTTCTAGCCATAGGACCTCGCTTCTCTGCGATGACCCCGAATTGGTCGAGAGAATTTCAAAAGCGATTCCGGGATTTGAGGCAACTCCCTCTTCTTGCCCAAACATTTCAAGGCTTAAGGCATTCATCCTATTCCCTCCCGCAGACGCACTTGAAATCCTGTCTGACATTTATAGGATCATTGGAAAAAAAGAGGCACGGCTCTATGTCTCTTTTGCAAAGCCAGACTTCCACGGAGCGCTCGTATTCAAAAGAAGGGTTGAGGATCTGCTTAGCAGGAGGGAAACTAGAATCACCAAGATGAACGGTGGGAAATTCGCGCCGTCCCACTCGATCCAATCCGACTTGTACTACAACTCCGATGAGAGGGCCACGCTCCTTTCGCTCTTAAACGAGCTCAATTTGATAACGGCGACAAATGGGAGCGGATATAGGGTGGTGCTCATCGCGGATGAGGAAGGCGATAGCCTCGAGAGGTACCTTAGCGCAAAGGGGCTCGTGCTTGAGTCAATGGCGCTAAACTGCAGGAATGCGGAGTCGCTCTACTCGAAGATGAGGGAGATGGAGGCTGCGCCGCTTAGCCACCAATCTGCGGCAAAGTACCTGTGCTTCTCCGAGAGGATAGAGAGAAGGAAGATTGTGAAGACATGGCAGGCGGAATCGGCGAAGGGCGAGATCGAGCTCGGGAGAGTCCTTGAGGATGGGGTGATAGAGACGAAGTTGCCGATAAGGATACGCAAATCCTCCCTCAATCTTGGGACAATACTTACAGGCCTTCCCGGCACAGGGAAGAGCGTTGCCGCAATGTCGCTCTTCTCAGACCTGAACGGGGAGGAGGGGAGCAGAACCAGCATCGCAGTTATTGCACCGACCAAGGAGTGGGGGCAGTTTGCGGCAAGAAACGGGCTCAACTTGATAAGATTTTACTACTCCAATGTCCCGATAAACTTTTTCAGGTGCGGGAGCGCCGCCACAAGGGAAAAATTCTACGAGAACCTCGCGATGCTCCTTGCGCACGCCTCAAATGCCGGCCCCTACCAAAACTCCCTTGAGAAATGCCTGCTCACCGCTTTCAGGACGGTCTACTCCTCCCAGCTATGTCCCGACCCGACGGAGGTGTACATGCAAATCGAGGAGGCAATAATAGAGAGGCATGCAAAGCGCACCAACACCGCAGTCAAGTACACAAAGCACGGCGAAAACATAAGGGCGGCTCTTGAAAATTTAAGGCAGATGCTTTTTAGGCCCGAATTTGCCGCGACCGATGGGATTGATATTGAGGAGATGCTAAGGCAGGGAGTGGTCTTTGACCTCTCAAATGTGGGAAACAACATGAAGCAGTTCTTCTATGCGCTGATCCTAAACAGGATCTACTCCTTTGCGGACGGGCTTGATGAGATGGGAAACGAATCGCTCAGGCTTGCGATAATATTGGAGGAGGCGCAGGTCGCGCTTTCACAAAATGAGCTCTCCGCAATCAACCTGGACCTAAAGCAGAGGATACAGGACTTTAGGAAGAAGGGAGTAGGGCTCTGCCTGATAACTCACAGCGTGACCGACATTCCGGCAAGCGTCAGGAGGCTCTGCCAGACCAAGCTCTATTTCCGCCAGAGCTCCGACATAGCAAGATACGCTGCGCAGGACCTTGGGCTCGAGGTAGAGGAGCAGGACGGGATAGGCAAGCTCAGGTCGCTTGAGCAGGGAAGTTTCGCTGCCCTGTATCTAGAGAGCAAAGGCAATGAGAGAATACCGCGTGGGCCGATTTTTGCAAAGGCGCAAATGGGAAGCCAAAGAGCGGGGGATAGAGTGATGCCCCTAACTTTGAGCAAGATCGAAATGGAAACGGATTGCCAAGTTGCAATAAAGGAGGCCGGGGAGCCGCTAAGGAACGCGAAAGTTGAGCTCTCATATTTGGGGATGGTGATTGCAAGGGGCGCAACGGATGAGGGAGGAATGATAACTTTCAAATCCCTGATAAGGGGGAAGAGCTACCTGCTTGCTGCAATTGGGGAGAAGAAGAGAAACGGCAGAAGCGTGCAGATACGCGCATCTGAAAAGGTAGAGCTCAATTTTCAGCCCGCATTTGAGGTCAAAGGCAAGGTATAAATAAAAGCCAAGCAAAATAGAAGTGATGATCAAATGGCTCAGCACGAAGAGGAAGTAGACCAGCTCAAGTACCTATACAACGCCTACACTCAGGAGTACCAGGCGGTGGTGAACGAGATGAACAGCTACCTGCAGGTCTCCGCCTCATTTGACAGGAACATCGAGGCGCTAGACAAGGTGAAGAGCATGGAGAACACCCACATGCTAATCGGGCTTGAGGCAGGGACCTTTGTTGAGGTCAGCACAAAGGAGATAAAGAACGTGATAACAAACGTGGGCGCCGGATACCTTGTCGAAAAGAGCGTAAAGGAGGCGTCAGAATTCGTGGGAAAGAACTCGGAGAGGGTGCAAATGAACATAACCCAGCTACTCTCCCAAAAGCAGAGGCTGGAAAAGGAGATACTTGACCTCTCATACAAGATAAATGAGATGGAGGGCGCACATACGCATTAGTGAGTCGATGTTTGAGGGCTTAAAGAAGAAATTCTCCGACCTCGTAGGGTCGATAGTGAAGAAAGAGGAGACGAAAGTAAGTGAGGGAGAGAAGCAAACGCCATCTCCAGAAATTCCTAAGGAAAGGGAACTGGAGATTGCGGCGCCAAAAGAGGTGGACAGAAAATTTGAGCCAGTAGTTGAACAGGAATCCTTGCCGCTTCCGATAAAGGAGGTGAAAAAGGAGAGGCTTGAGCCTGTAGTCGAGAAGGAAAATCTTCCTCTTCCAGAAAAAACGGAAAAAAAAGCCGAAATGAAGAAGGAGCAGATTAAACAAATCATAAAAGAGCCAGTTATTGCCCCAGTTCAGATGCAAAGGCCAGCCGAAGTAAAGGAGGAGAGAAAAACAATCCTCACGGAAAAACCCAAGTTCTCGGTTGTCTCGCAGATAAAGAGCTTTGTCCTTGGGAAGGTGACCATAAAGGAGCATGATGTTGATGAACTTCTGGAGGGATTCAAGCTCTCGCTTGTGGAGACGGATGTCAACTACGAGGTCGCGGAGAAGCTTGTCGACTCGATAAAGGCAAAGCTGATTGGAGCGACGGTGGAAACAAAAGGGATCACACCTTACATCAACAAAGTTGTCAGGGATTCGCTTTATGAAATCCTTGACAAGGGATCGAGCCAGGACCTAATAAAGATGGCGCTTGAGAAGAAGGCGGCAGGCCAGACGCCATTTAGGATTTTATTCATAGGGCCTAATGGCGCAGGAAAGACCACCACGATGGCTAAGATTGCAAACCTTGTTCTATCAAACAACATGAACTGCGTCCTCTCTGCAAGCGATACGTTCAGGGCAGCGGCGATTGAGCAGACTGTCCACCACGCAGAAAAGCTTGGGATAAAGGCAATCAAGGGAACATACGGAGCCGACCCTGCAAGCGTTGCATTTGATGCAATCGAGTATGCAAAAGCGCACAGGATTGACGTTGTGCTAATCGACAGCGCGGGAAGGCAGGACACAAACAAGAGCCTAATGGATGAGATGAGGAAAATGGTAAGGGTGACGGCGCCAGACCTGAAGATCTTTATCGGAGAGAGCACAACGGGAAGCGCGATAATGGACCAGGTGAGGGAGTTTGACAATGCGATAAAGCTTGATGGGATAATTCTAACGAAGCTTGACTGCGACGCAAAGGGAGGAAACACAATCTCGATTCTTGGATCATCTCCTGTCCCAATTCTCTACTTCGGGCTCGGCGAAAAGTACACAGACATGATGAGATACAGCCCCGAATTTATAATAGGAAACATAATTCCTACTGCGGGCTAAATCCAGACCCAAGCGTGCTAAAGTTTATGCTCCTTGAGGAGATGTAATCCTGGCTGAATGCGAATATCTCAATCTGGGTTGATTGCCCAATCAGCTGAAGCGGATAGTTGAGTGTATAATTTGAAATGGAGTGGGCGGCAGACCTGTTTAAATCCTGTGAGAGAAAGTATTCTCCGCCATACGGGCTTCTGCTAATTATGTAAAAGGAGACATTCTGCTGAGATCCAAATGAGTTATTTACTGATGCCTTAAGCCCGATTAGGCCAAATGAGGTCCCAGAGCCGTAGTAGCCGCTTTGCACCCCGATTATTGGAAGCACGCTCTGCATCTTTATGGACGGGGAAGTGGAGTAGGAATTGTGCGCCGCTATTGCAACAATTATTCCGACAGCCACGAAAGCGCCCAATGCAGCAATTATGTTGGACTTATTCTTTAGGAGATCCGCATGCTTGTGATGGTCGCCCCAATAGTAGATTGCAAGTAGTATGGGTATGAAGGGAAGGCCGTATATAGTGATGTTTCTCCATGAGAGGAAGAAGATTGCAATTGGGACAAGTGCAATGAGCGGCTTGAGCGTGCTGGTGTAGAAGTAAAAGAGCACAAGCATGACAAAGAAGAAAAGAATGGAGATGAATGCGGAATACCAGTATGGGAGCGAATAGAATGCGACCATGAACTGCATTATGTTGGTTCCGTAGAAAGGAAGCTTTGTGAGGCCAAAGAGCCCGAAGATATTCTGTATTGTAGCAGGATATAGCATAATAAAGTAGGCATTGATCAGGACAAAGATGCCCGTAGCAACTGCCGCGCTTCTTGTCGCGAATTGCAATCCTTTTTCCTTGTAAACAAGGACAAGCAGGAATGGAATCATAAACCAGGTAAGCTGTATTGTGCTTGCTCCAAGCCCCATGAATATTCCGCAAAGCACAGCCCTTTCCCGGTAGAGGTATGCAAGCAGCATGAAGATGGGAACCGCAAGGTACTGCGACGCAACGCCCACAAGCGCGTAGCTTGCAATCAGCCAGCCCGCAATCGGAATCAGTAGATGCTTGTTGAGGTTTGATTTTCTATATAAGACGAGTGCCGCAAAGATCGCAAAGAAAATTGTAAGGTAAGTGAAGCTCAGGAAGTTTGTGATTCCGAGCAGCGGGAGGATTATGAAGGGCAGGAAGCTCATTGCAGGATAATCATAGGCAAACTCGTATGTGCCGTCAAGCTGAACGGTCGGCTGGATGTTGTGGGAAATTATTATCGGCTGCATGCTTGTGGCGTACGGATTTTGTCCATTCACAAAAAGGTAGGCGGCATAGTAGTTGAACGCCACCTCGTCAACGCCATTCCACTGGACCGTATTTATTATGTACATTATCGCGTAGGCCGCAAAGGCTATTGCAAGCGCCCCCGCAATCGCATATGCATACCATCTATACCCCTTCTCAACCTGAATCACCCTGCCAAAGTAATGGATCCCGATCATCGAGATTACACTTGAGATTGCAACAAGAAACGACTCATAGCCAAGCGAGTTCAGCGCATTAGGTGGCACAAGGTCAAATAAGTACTCATAGATCCCCAAAACCAGCATCAGCGCAAAGAGCGAGAAGAATATTTTCTTGTCGTGCATCTTGTCAGGATAAATGTGAGGAAAGAGGAAGAAGACCATTCCGAGCATGGCAAGAGCAAAAAGCCCGAGCATTGCAGGGAGCGAGAGATACTGCTCGCCAGTGAACATGATGTAGGAAAGTGAAAGGGAGAGAATCCCCAGGATTATGTAGTGGTGCTTCCCAAACATGAGAGACAATTAGCACCTTAGCTATAAAACAATATCAGGAGCTAGGGGGATCCGTTCCCAAGCGCATTGAAAGCAATTATTACAATTCCCGAGCCGCCGGTTCCGCCAAGATATGGATATGAGCCTCCACCTCCTCCGCCGCCTCCAGTGTTTGCTGATGCAGAGTTGCCCGTTGTGCTTCCACCATTAGCCCCTCCGCCACTACCTCCCCCACCATTCGGGGCCCCGCCTCCTCCGCCTGCATAATATATCGATGAGCCTGAGATGCTGCTTGAGATGCCCGCTCCACCTCCACCCGAATAGCCCGCATTTCCTACCGCACCCGCGCCGCCACCTCCGCCGCCGCCTGTGCCGACACCTCCGTTTCCGCCATTGTTGCCCTGTCCAGCAGTTCCACCAGCTGCTCCTCCTCCGCACCCACCATAGCCGCCTCCTCCGCCAGATCCACCCGAAGTGGCGCATAAGTACTGCCCTCCTCCGCTTCCGCCCCCGCCGCCGCCTGTGGAAGTTATGCTGTTGAACGTACTGTCTCCCCCATTTTGTCCATTGTAGCCGCCGCTCGCGCCGCCGGAGCCGCCTGAACCGACAGTGACAGTGTAGGCTAGTGGAGAAAGGGATAAACTGCTTACATACTGTAATCCTCCGGCCCCTCCTCCGCCCCCATATGTCCCGTCACTGCTCCCACCGCCTCCGCCGCCTGCAACAACAAGGACTGCTACATTTCCGCCGCTACCTGTAACTGTGAATGTCCCGCTTGAAGTAAATGTGCAGATATTATTTCCGCCCACTATGGTATTAGTCCCGCCACAGGTGGCAGTGAATATTGTTGTACTGGTGCTCGAAGTCGAGGTGCTGGTTGTCGAAGAGGTCGAAGTTGTAGTGGTTCCGCCCTGACCTGACGCCTGCTGGGCATTTGTGACATTGCCAACAGTTTGTATCTTGCCAGTAACTGTTGCAAACTTATCCACTATCCCCGTCTGTGTTTGCGAGTTGTACATTATCCACAAATACCCTTTGAAGGTGGTACCTAGGGCGTTTGACGAGGTTGGACAACTAAATGCGAGCGCCGCCCTTGAGCCCGACGGAATGCTCACGGCCACATTTTGCGTAAAGACAGGAACGGTTACGTTGCTCGTGCACGCAAGGCTTGTTATGGTTATTTGCTGCCCTATTTGCCCAAACGTTATGCCCAAGTAGCCCGTAGTGTTCATTATCGGGGTTGTGCAGTAAAATCCGGTAGTTGCAAAGCAAGACGGCTGCAATGAGAGAGTAGAAGTCCCAAAAATGCCAAGTTGGTATAGCGCTCCGAGCACCACTGCGATGACCAAGATTGCCCAGCCGTAGGTCATCAGGTACTCCATCGCGCTTTGAAGCCTATTTTTGACTCGCACAAATATCATTCCTCGCCTTATAATAAAAAACTATGTGAAGGCATTAATTAAATAAAGGCCTACGGATTTCCATTTCCGAGCGCATTGTAGGCAATGATGACAATCCCTGATCCACCTGCCCCTCCTGTCCCTGCATATGCTCCTCCGCCCCCTCCGCCGGTATTTGCAGTTCCGGCAGTTCCGGTGCCACCGCCAGTATCATGGGTCCCTGCGCCACCACCACCAGTCCCTCCAGAACCTGCACAGTTATATCCCGCGCCTCCGCCTCCGCCTCCGTAGGTCACGCTTGCCCCAGAGATGGTAGATGCAACTCCGTTTCCCCCTGCACCTTGAACTGATTGTATGCCGCTGCATGAACCTCCCGAAAAGCCGGCTGTGCCTGCCTGGCTTGCCCCGCCTCCTCCGCCAGTGTACTCCATATTTACTCCTCCAACAAATGAGCCTCCTGCACCGCCCGAGTTGCCTTGGCCTGCTGTCCCTAAGCCACCAGCAAATCCGCTACCTGCAGTATTGTAGCCGCCGCCGCCGCCCGAGCCTCCCCCTGCACCTGCACCACCGTTGCTAGCGCCACCATAGCCGCCGCCATTTGCGGTTTGGTCATTGAAGATGCTATTGGTGCCGGATGCGCCGGAAGATCCGCCAGATCCTACTGTGACAGGATATGAACCTGCGGCAATTGAATAGGAGTTGATTGAAATTACACCTCCGCCACCTCCGCCGCCTCCGCTCTGGCCTCCGCCTCCGCCGCCAACCACAAGAAGAACCACATTCCCACTATTTCCGGTTACTGTGAATGTTCCGCTTGAGGTGAATGTGCAAATGGAATTGCCAGCTGCGGACGTTAGAGTTCCGCCACATGTTGCGCTAAATATTGTGGTCGTAGTGCTAGTGGAGGAGGTTGTAGTTGAGGAGGTGGTAGTTGAGCTGCTGGTGGAAGTAGTGGTGCTTCCTCCCTGCCCGCTTGCCTGTTGCGCGCTCGTAACGTTTCCGGAGGTCTGTATCTTGCCTGTGACTACTGCAATGCGGTCGATGATGCCGGTCTGAGTTGGCGAATTGTAGGTTATCCAAAGATAGCCCTTAAATCCTGTACCAAGCGAGTTTGCGGAGGTCTGGCAGCTAAAGGCAAGCGCCACTTTTGATCCAGAAGTAATTGTTAGCGCAACATTTTGAGTGAAGGAGGGAGTGGTGACATTTTTTGTGCATGCGAGCTGCGTTATTGTGATAGTCTGGCCTATTTGCCCAAATGTTATCCCAAGATAGCCCGTGGTATTCATTATGGGATTTGTGCAGTAAAAGCCTGTCGTGGCAAGGCAGGAGGGCTGGAGCGCGCCAGAAGTAGTTCCAAAAATTCCAAGTTGATAGAGTGACCCGAGCACCACTGCAATGACAAGAATGGCCCACCCGTAGGTCATCAAATATTCCATTGCACCCTGCAGTCTGTGACCTTGAACCATGGAAATAATCTCTTATTTATCTAATAAAAAACTATGTGAAAAGCCTTCGCTGCTCCTGGAGGTACCTTAGTATCGTGCTGTTCTTTATCCAGACCGGAAGAGGTATCTCCATCTTTGAGCCGGCATATTTTAGCGACTCGGATAGCGTTGTGAAGTGCGATGGGACTCGCTTTAGGGTGTCCCTTACATGCTCTCTCACATTCCACACTCCCATCGGCATTATGTAACCCGGATGGGCCTCACGCAGTATCACGACGGCTGCCTGCTTGTTCTCCTTTTTGAGAAGGTCGGAAACCGCAAGCCTTGCAGCGTAGTAGCAGCCGCCTATCTCGGCGTATGTGCTTCTCCCGTTGTAGAGTTCGGAGGAGGAGAAGATTGCCGTGCTCTCGCCCGTAGTGTTCCAGGTTGTCTTCGGGTACCATGCCTCAACGAGCTCGTAGCTCCAGGAGCCGGGGACCATTATCACTATCCACCTGTTGTCTAGCGCAACGCTCTCGTAGACTCGCACATCGTCGATCGGATCACACTGCTTTACAACCTTTAGGTTGTCCCTCCCGATCGTGTCGTCAACCGCAGTGATGCTCCATCTTGTTGGGACAAATTTGCGGTCCTTTCCTACCCCTAGAAGGCCTGCGGAAAATGCTTTTTGGATCTTGGAGACGAGAACCCCCTTTTGATACAGCTCGAGTATTCCGGTGCTCGCCTTGGCGGAGGTATCGGAATATGCGTCTTGGACCTGCTTGTTTGGAGTCACGTTCCCCACGCTCAACTCCTTGAGTGGGGCGCTTGGACCGAACGGTTGGGAGTTTTCATCATATGAGAGGCGAAGGTTCGGCCTTCTTGCAAGGGTCGCATCCGCATAGAGGAACCTGTCTGCGAGCGCAAGCTCCTTGAGCGCATACTCCACCTTTCCACCTTCGATGTTTGTAATCTTTGTACGGTGCATTCCGCGCACGAGCATGGAGCGGTACTGAACAATTTCGAGAATGCTCTTGCCTACCCACTGCTCGGGGGTGCTCATTATGGAGGTGTCGCCAAACTGGGGAGGGACAAGGGGCCCCACAAACACGTTCGGGTACCCCATGCGCCCGATAAATATGTCAGGTGGGGAGGAGCCCTCTATCTCGTTTTTGTCAAGGAGCGAGAGGGTCTTGAAGGTGTAGTATCGCTTTAGCATCGCAGGGTCGCGCATGTTCTGGTAGATTATGTTCGTGCGCCTATAGAGGTCCTCCTTGCTTGACGCTTTGTCGAGGCTCAAGGCCATCTCTGGGAGGGCACTGCTCTGCATAATAATCTTTTGCCACCAACCATATTTATTTGTTGGTCGAATGGACGAGAACGGCAAATACAAGCTGGTTGAGGGGGACGGCATAACCGCAGCGATAGTCCATAGGCAAAAGGTGCTCCTTGTCAAGCGCGTAAACATCCCAATCATCTCAAATCCTGGGATCTGGACCTTTGTCATGGGCAAGAGAAACAAAAACGAAACGCACATCGAGACCGCATACAGGGAGATAGAGGAGGAGGTCAGGCTCGGAAGAGTGGACCTTGAACCAATCCTACAGCTAGATGAGATATTGATGTTTGATGCGGTAAGAAAAAAGAAGATGTGGAAGAACTCTTTTTTCATATTCAAAACGCATAATCCTAATATCAGGATAAACTATGAAAATACCCATTTCAGGTGGGCACAGATCGAGGACCTGGAAGAGGAAAGAGAGTATACAAATATATTCATCAATAAGGAGAGTGTATTATCAAAAATAAAGGAGGCGATTGAACGGTAAAGAGCTCAATAAGAAAGAGAATTGACAGAATCTTTGCAAACGCGAAGGATGTTGACACGATCCTGCTTGCAAACACGATAGTCTCTGACCCAAACTTCACCTACCTAACCCAGTACACAAACAGCATATTCGAATCAGACCTTTTGGTATTCACAAGGACAAGCGCATACCACATTGCAAGTCCCCTCTCCTACGAAGCTGCGATGCAGCAGAAACATCCTCAGGTTAAAGTCGTCCTTGCAAACAGAGAAGGGGCACACAGAAAAATCCTCACGAGGCTCCTAAAGAACAAAAAGGTGGGAATAAATGGCTCTTTCATGACCGTTGACTTTTACAACATGGTAAAAAAGAGGTACACCCCTAAGAAGATGGTTGATGTTTCCCCGGCCTTTGAGAAGGCAAGGTTGATCAAGGAGGAAGTGGAAATCGAACAGATGAGAAATGCTATCAGGATAACAAAATGGGCAATGCTGCAAATACAGCACGACTTCAAGGAGGGAATAACAGAGAGGCAGCTCGCGACGAAGTTCGATTATATCACGAGGTCACTTGGCGGAGGAAGGGTAGAGGGCTTTGACACGATTGTTTGCTTTGGTAAGAATTCAGCGCTGCCACACCACATGCCAGATGAAACAAAGCTAAAGGAGGGTGAGGTTATACTGATTGACGCAGGAGCAAGCGTTAACAACTACGCATCTGATCTAACAAGGACCTTCTTTTTTGGAAAACACAAGGACCCTAAGATGGAGAAGGTTTACGAGACAGTAAAGCAGGCAAGAATCAATGCAATCCACGCAATGAAGCCCGGAGCAAAGGCAAGCGACATACACAAAATTGCCGAGGACTATATAAACAATGCAGAGGGAGGAATTTACAAAGGCAAGTTCATCCACGCGCTTGGACACTCACTTGGAATAGAGGTCCATGATGGGGTGGGCCTGACGCCAAATACGGACCTTGTGCTTGAGCCGGGAATGGTAATAACAGTGGAACCCGGAATTTACATCGAAGGATTTGGCGGCGTGAGGATAGAGGATGATATACTTGTCACAAAGGACGGCTCATTGATACTTTAATGTGGGGAGTTCGGCTAGCTTGGCAGGCTTCCAGATTCGGGTTCTGGAGACACGAGTTCAAATCTCGTACTCCCCATTGTTTTTATATTTTGGCTACAAACTCTTTCCGTTGGCATGAAAAGCAATGACATCCTGATAGCGATAGACGACATTGAGGTAGTTGGAGGGACGGTCGGTGTCATTTTTATGCTCCTTATGGGCTGGCTACCTCTGCTCGGACCTATTGTGGCCGGATTTATCTCTGGAATAAGCATTCGAAGTGCTCGAGGAGGTCTGAGGTTAGGGGTCATAGTGGGCGCGGTTGGGGCCATACTTGCAAATTTCGTGTTTGAGTCCTTATTTGATTCCATAACAATCTCAATTTCAGGAAATAATGGTCTAGGCGGCGCAATTAGCAGCTGGTTTAGCGCCTCTCAAACCCTAAACCCACTGGCATTGGTGCTAATAGCCATTATCTTCGCTGGGATTGGTGGAGCAGTTGGAGGGGCATTCATAGAAAAAATCTCAAATGAGAGCTACAAAAAGGGCATAGAAGACGAGAAAGTTATCAGGACGATAAAGAAAGGGAAGTAATCTTACAAATCTATTAGGATTAAATATCTAGTACGATAACTCAAAGTATGGCCAAAAGAGTACTTAAGAAATACGGGATCGAGGGAATAGCCAAACTGCTTATTGCTGCAGGGCTGGTGCTCAACATTGCCGCATGGGTTGTTGCCGCATATTACTTTGGTGTCAGTGGAGCAAAAATGACGCTGTTCATTGTGCCTTTCATATTCAGCTGCGTATTTGTGATAGGCCTTCTGGTGATTCAATACAGGTACACGCTCTTTGAGAAATATCCGTATCTAATGAACCTGCCATCGTTGTTCTACCGCATTGAAGAGAAAAAGGGCACAAACAACCAGAGCATCGCGTTCAGCATGATATTCACCGTGCATGCGCTTGTGCTTGCTTTCCTTGGCGTCCTAAGCCTCATTTTGACTTACACCATCGCCTATAGCATCAAAAGCAGCGCGGCCTCTCCGCTTCTCTACCTATACCTGGTGGTTGTGGCGATTCTGATAGTGTCGGTGTTCGCGCAGTACAGGAGAATATACAGGCGCTTTGTAAAGTAAGGATCGCTTCTTCTCTATCCAATTGCCTTCTTGACTAAAGCGGCAATCTTAGCCTCCTCTGCAGGGCCCAATTTCCTGAGTGCAAAGCTTGTGGCCCACATTGCTCCATCATCAAGGTTTGCCTTGTCGCTAAATCCAAGCGTCGCATATCTTGCCTTGAACTTCTCCGCCGGCTGGAAAAAGCAGACCACTTTGTCATCCCTTGTATAGGCAGGCATCCCATACCAAGTTTTTGGGGAGAGAGATGGGGCATTTGATTTTATTATTTGATGTACTCGCCTGGCTATTGTGCGGTCGGGCTCGGACATCAGCGAAATCTTCTCAAGAACTGTGCTCTCTCCATCGGTATTTGTTGAGTTTTTCTCCTGAAGATACTCCTTCATTGCTGCTATTTCGTCCTTTGTAAATCCCTTGGCCTTCTGTGGAGATTTAGGCATGGTTTTTTTCGAGTTGTTTTGGTTTGGTTTTTTGTCTGCCATTTAATTCACTTTTTCTTTTTAGATTCATTTTTATTATCTGAGGCAATTTTCCTCTTTGCAAGCTGAGGCTCCCTTATGTATAGGATCATGGCATTTGCATGTCCATGGCCCAGCCCACACTCTTCCTTGAGCCACTTGAGCAGTTCCCCATATTTGGTCAGCCCCTTCTTCCTTGCCTGAGCCGCATAGTATTCAGGACCCTTTCCGGTTTTGGCTTTTATATTGTCCAAATATGCCTTGTAGGTCATCTGCTCACTTTTTGCTCATCAAGAATTCGCCAAGCTTGTCTGTCTGTTGGTTGAACCCAGCAGTCATCCCCGCAATTGCCTGGCCAGCATTTTTTGTGACCATCGTAACGACAACGTGCAGCGTCATCTTAGTCTTATCACCCATCTCCTCTAAAGTGACTGTCTGCCTGTTCTCAAGCAATATGCCCTGCTGATCATCAAGCGCGCCTGCGGTGAATGTGAAGCGCTCATATGGAACCACTTCATCAAACTTTCCTTTCATAGGCCACTTCATGCCCTTTGCAGGCCCAAGCTCTGGTCCCGCCTCCATCACTATGTGGATAGTGCCGCCCTTTCGCGCATCCACTTCGCAGATAGGATTTGTAACTCCGCGTGGGCCAAACCACTGCCTTAGAAGCTCGGGATTTGTCCATGCCTCCCACACCAACTTTCGCGGCGCATCAAAGGTGCGCGTTATTGTCAACTCCTTAATTGGTTTTTCCACATTTTCACCTGTTTTTAGCATTCTTCCTTTTTTGTGTCTCAAGGACTCTCTCAAGCGAATCAAAGCGCTCTTCCCAAAGCTTGGTGGTCTGGCTCGCCCATTCTTCTACCTCAAGCATCGAATCCGCATTTAGGCTGTAGAGGCGCTGCTGCGCACGCTTCTCCATGTTAAGCAGCTTTGCATCAAGCAGAATTTTCAGGTGCTGGGAAATTGCCTGCGCAGTCACATTAAATTCCTTGTATATCTGGGTTGCAGAGAGCTGGCCTTCCCGCGCAAGAAGCTCTATGATCTTTCTCCTTCTTGGTTCTGCAAGAGCGTAAAAAACATCCATCAAGCATATTATAAAGCATTAACTTAATAAAGCTTTCACTTAAATAAGACGCTTCTCAAAAAGTTATATATCTAAAAGAGGTGTAGAGGGTCCCACATAACGTCGGGTTATAAATAGTTTAAAGGGTAAGTAGGAACTAGACTTCTTTTTGGTGAAACCGATGAAATTTGAGCTAAAGTCAGACTACAAAACCTCTCCGGGGCAAAAGGAGGCGATAGAGAAAATAGTCACTGGCTTTGCAAAGTTTGACAAGCAAACGCTGCTCGGGATAACCGGCAGCGGAAAAACATTTGTGATGGCGAATGTGATAGAGAAGCTGCAAAAGCCTACGCTCATCATTGCGCACAACAAAACCCTTGCAGCGCAGCTCTTCACAGAGCTCAAGGAACTATTTCCAACCAACAGGGTGGAATACTTCGTCTCATATTACGATTACTACCAGCCTGAGTCATACATCCCGACTACTGACACGTATATCGAGAAGGACTCCGCGGTAAACGAGCAGATAGAGAAGATGAGGCTGCATGCGGTCTCAAGCCTTGTTGGCAGAAAGGACACAATAGTTGTGGCAAGCATCAGCTGCATATATGGTATCGGAAATCCTGACGACTTTTGGAACATGTCGGTGAGGCTAAAGAAGGCGGCGAAGACCACAAGGCAAAAGCTCCTCCACTCGCTGATTGAGATACAGTACCAAAGAAACGACCAGTACCTTGAGCCGGGAAAGTTCAGGGTGAGGGGAAATACGATTGATGTGATTCCCGCATATGAAAACAATATTCTCCGAATAGAGCTTGAGGAGGATGGGATAAAGAGCATAAAGGAGGTAGATCACCTAACCGGGGACGTTGTCGCAAAAATTGACGACACTGTGATTTATCCTGCAAGGCAGTATGTCGTGCCTATAGAGAAACAGCATGCTGCAATTGACAAAATAAAAGCGGAACTTATAGAGCAGCTGCCAAAACTCCCTCCGCTTGAGGCGCAGCGTCTTGAGAAGAAGGTGAAGTACGACCTTGAGATGATCAAGGAGATGGGCTACACTAATGGAATTGAGAATTACAGCCGCCACTTTGATGGACGCGCTGCGGGCGAGCCTCCATACGTTCTGATTGATTACTTCCCGAAGGATTTCCTCTTGATAATCGATGAGAGCCACCAGACAATTCCGCAGTCTCGGGCGATGTACAATGGAGACTACATGAGAAAGAAGAACCTTGTCGACTTTGGATTCAGGCTTCCTAGCGCATTTGACAACAGACCACTCAAGTTTGAGGAGTTTGAAGGAAAGATGGGCACTACTCTTTTCGTTTCCGCAACCCCGGCGGAGTATGAACTTGGCAAAAGCGGTGCGGAAATAGAGCTCATCACCCGTCCAACAGGACTGCTTGATCCGATCGTTGAAGTGAAGCCGATTGAGGGACAGATGAAGTACCTTATGGCGCAGGCAAAGGAGACGATTGCAAAAGGCAACAGGGTTCTTGTGACAACTCTCACAAAGAGGATGGCAGAGGACCTCACAGACTATCTTGCAAAGGAGGGCTTCAAGGTGAGGTACCTTCACAGCGAGATAGCGAGCCTTGAGAGAATTGAGCTGATAAGGCAGCTCAGGGCTCGGGAATTTGACGTTCTTGTTGGGATAAACCTGCTAAGGGAGGGGCTTGACATACCGGAGGTGGGGACGATTTTCATACTTGATGCGGACAAGGAAGGATTCCTTAGGGACACCCGAAGCCTGATTCAGACAATCGGAAGGGCGGCAAGGAATGTGGACGGGAAGGTAATTCTTTTTGCGGATAAGATGACCGACTCAATCAGCGAGGCTGTAAGGATAACGGAGGAGAGGAGAAAGCTCCAAATCGAATACAACAAGAAGTACAAGATAACCCCAAAGACGATCATCAAGAAGATTGAGGCAAAGAAGGGCTCGCTCACGGGGATAAAACACCTTGGAAAGTCAGACATCAAGAGGCAGCTTGTTGAGATGGACGCGGAGATGAAGAAGTACGCAGAGACGCTCCAATTTGAAAAGGCAATACAGATGCGTGACCAGATAGAGGAGATGAAGAGGCTAGTTGAAAGAGAGGGAAGAGCATGAGAGAGAACATATTTGTAAAGGGGGCAAGGCAGCACAACCTGAAGAATATAGATGTGGAGCTGCCGCGAAACAAGCTGATAGTGATAACTGGGCTTTCTGGTTCCGGAAAGTCTACGCTTGCGTTTGACACAATCTACGCAGAAGGGCAGAGGAGATACGTTGAGAGCTTATCCGCATATGCAAGACAGTTTCTTGGGCTCATGGACAAGCCAGATGTGGACAGCATAGAGGGACTCTCTCCTGCAATCAGCATCGAGCAGAAGACAACAAGCAAGAACCCAAGGTCAACTGTGGGTACTGTGACCGAGATTTACGATTATCTAAGGCTGCTCTATGCAAGGGCAGGAACGCATCATTGCCCAAAGTGCAACAGCTCGATAAAGCCGCAAAGCGCAGAGAACATCACCAATCTGATAATGGGCGCGAAGGGAAATACGCTTGTGTTTCTTGCCCCAATACTGCGTGGCCAAAAGGGAACCCACGAGCAGGTAATTGAGGACCTAAAAAAGCAGGGATTCACAAGAGTCAGAATCGACCAGAAAATTTATCAGACCGAGTCAGTTCGCGATGAGGTGCATCTTGCAAGGTACGAGAAGCACTGGATCGAGGCGGTCATCGACTCACTGAAGATTGATGAAGAGGAAAGAACTAGAATTGCTGAGGCTGTTGAGCAAGCGCTGCTTGTGGGAAAGGGAAAGATGCTCGTAGTTGCAAGCAGAACTGGAAAGGAGAAGAAAAAGGAGCTCGACAGATTCGCGGACGAGGTCTCCTACAGCACCTTCGGGGCATGCGTTAATCATCCGGACATTGTGTTTGAGAGCCTTGAGCCACGAATGTTCTCCTTTAACAGCCCATTTGGGGCTTGCCCTGCCTGCCACGGGCTTGGCGAGATAACGGAGATTTCAACACAGCTGCTAATTCCAGACAGGACAAAGTCGATTATGGAAGGTGCTCTTGAGATCTACGGTAAGATGGAGCTTGCGTGGAGGGCTCAGCAGATTGCAGTTGCGGGAAAGCGGTATGGATTTGATGTCTGGACCCCAATTGAGAAGATGAGCGCAAAGCAGCTCAATGTCCTGCTCTATGGAGACATGCAGGAAGAGGAAGGAGGATGGGGACGAATAATGAAAAGAGGCAGGGGCTTTGAAGGAGTAATCCCGCAGACAATGAGGCTCTATCGCGAGACGAAGAGCGAGTGGAGAAAGGAGGAAATCGAGAAGTTCATGAAGGCGGACCCGTGCAAGACCTGCCTTGGAAAGAGGCTCCAGCCAGTGGTGCTCGCAGTGAAGATTGAGGGAAAGAGCATAATCGATGTGACAGACATGAGCATTGAGGACTCGGTTGAGTTCTTCGGAGGTTTGTCCGCAAAGCTTCCGGAAAAGGAGCTTGCGATTGCTGCGCAGGTGCTAAAGGAGATTAACGAGAGGCTTGGGTTCCTAAAGAACGTGGGACTCGGATACCTTTCGCTCTCAAGGAGCGCAAGGACTCTATCAGGAGGTGAGGCACAGAGAATAAGGCTTGCAACCCAAATTGGAAGCAACCTTATGGGAGTGCTCTACATACTTGACGAGCCAAGCATCGGGCTGCACCAAAGGGACAACGAGAAGCTGATCCACACGCTACAAAGGCTAAGGGACATAGGAAACACGCTTATCGTTGTGGAACACGACCTTGACACAATACTTGCCGCAGATTACATTGTGGACATCGGGCCAGGAGCAGGAGTCCACGGGGGGCATATCACAGCGCAGGGAACGCCAAAGGAAGTTATGGCAAACAAGAGCAGCCTGACTGGAAAGTACCTCTCCGGTGAACTGCAGATTGAAACGCCAAAAAAGAGAAGGCAGGCAGTTGATGTGATAAAGATCGTCGGGGCGAATGAGAACAACCTGAAGAATGTCACAGCCGTGCTTCCGCTGGGCGTCCTTTGCGGAATAACAGGGGTATCTGGCTCTGGAAAGAGCACCCTGATGAACCAGACGGTAATGCCGCTTCTAAAGAAACGGTTCGGGGAGCAGACGGACAAGATCGGGACCTACAAGGAGTTCTTAGTTCCGAAAATTGTTCAAAATGTGATTATCATAGACCAAGACCCAATCGGCAGGACGCCACGAAGCAATCCCGCAACCTACACAAAGCTCTTTGACGAGATAAGAAAACTCTTTGCATCCACTAGGGACGCGCAGGTGAGAGGATACCAGGAGGGAAGATTCTCATTCAACGTGAAAGGCGGAAGATGCGAAACGTGCGAGGGTGATGGGGTTCTCAAGATTGAGATGAACTTCCTGCCCGACGTTTATGTGGAGTGCAGCGAGTGCCACGGAAAGAGGTACAATAAGGAGACGCTTGGAATACTCTACAAGGGAAAGAACATCTCAGAGGTGCTCAACATGGAGGTGAGCGAAGCGTACACCTTCTTTGAGAATCTTCCACCGCTTGCAAGAAAATTAAAGACGCTGGTTGATGTGGGCCTGGGCTACATCAAGATGGGGCAGAGCGCCACAACGCTCTCCGGAGGCGAGAGTCAGAGGATCAAGATTGCAAGGGAGCTGAGCAAGAACAAGCAGGGGCACGTGGTCTACATGCTTGACGAACCGACAACGGGGCTCCACTTTGACGACACAAAGAGGCTAATCGGGGTCCTAAACAACCTTGTCGCTAAGGGAAACACGGTATTTGTGATTGAACACAACCTTGATGTAGTGAAGAGTTGCGATTATATTGTGGATCTTGGACCTGAAGGAGGGGCTGCGGGAGGAAAGATAATAGCGGTCGGAACCCCGGAGGAGATAGCGGAGGCGAAGGGATCATACACGGGAAAGTTCCTGAAGGCGGCGCTCAAGTAGGTAAGCATCGTGATGGATATCAAAAAAAGATCTGATTTTGATGGTCAGTCGGTACCGACCAATCCAGGAGTGTATCTTTTCAAGGACGATGAAGGCACAATACTCTACTGCGGCAAGGCGAAGAACCTTAGAAACAGAGTTAGCAACTACTTCTCAAATCCGGATCGGCTTGCGATAAAGACAAGGCAGCTTGTCACAAAGATAAGGAAGATTGACTGGATAGTTGTCAGAAGCGAGGTGGAGGCCCTGCTCCTTGAAAACAAGCTGATCAAGCAGCACACTCCGAAGTACAACATAAACCTCAAGGACTCCAAGACTTTTGCGTACATAGCTCTCACAAAGGACAAATTCCCAAGAATCTTAAGCAGCAGGAAGACGGGGCCGAAGATTGACTCATTCGGGCCATACACCGACGGAACGAGAAGGAGGGAATTGCAAAAGCTGGTGGTGAGCATCTTCAAGCTGCGAACCTGCACGACACTTCCAAGCAGGGCATGCCTCAATTACCACATAGGGATATGCACCGCCCCTTGCATAGGGAAGGTGACGCAGGAGAGGTATCGAAAGCAGGTTGAGAACGCAAAGGTGTTTCTGAAGGGGGATAGCAAACAGACGGTCGAGACGCTCACAAAACAGATGCATGAGGCGTCTGATGAAAAAAGATATGAGACAGCGCTTGAGAGGAGAAACCAGCTGGACAGCATAAATCTCCTAAGCAAGAAGCAGATAGTGGACCATGAGAGGAACTTTGACCAGGACGTGGTGGCGTTCAAGAAAGTTGCAGATAAGGTGATTGTGGTCCAGATGGGGATCAGAAGGGGAGTGCTTCTTGGAAAGAAGGACTTTGAGATTGAATACCAAGAGAACTTTGAGCAGGAGTTCTTAAGGGCCTTTTACTCGTCGAACCAGATTCCGCGTGAGATAATACTTAGCGAGACATACTGGAGCGATGACGGAGAGAAGCAGGCGCTTGAGAAATACTTTGAGCAATCAAGGGGGGCGCCTGTCAGCATCACTGTTCCAATGAAGGGAGAGAAGCGCGCGCTTATCGAGCTTGCAAACAAGAACATCGAGGTCAACATGGAGCACGACAGCGCGCTAACCGACCTGCAAAATGCATTAAACCTCCCGGTCCTCCCGCTTGTTATAGAGTCGTTTGACATCTCAAATACAGGGGATGAGCATATAGTATCTGGAATGGTGAGGTTCGTCAACGCAAAGCCAGACAGGAGCGGATACAGGAAATTCAGGATGAAAACGGTGAAGAGCGCGGACGACTTTGCCAGCATGAGGGAAGTTGTGCTAAGGAGATACAAGCGGCTCTTGGATGAGGGGGCAAAGATGCCGGATCTGATCCTAATTGACGGAGGAGCTGAGCAGCTAAAGTCCGCAACCGATTCGCTTAGCTCGCTAGGGCTTGCGATTCCAATAATCGGGCTTGCCAAAAAGAGGGAGGAGATCTACCTGCCAGATGAG
This sequence comes from Microcaldota archaeon, assembly GCA_028866785.1. Next base: position 9,037 of record JAGWHN010000003.1, on the reverse strand, counting down.
ATGTTCCCGAGAAGATTTGACAACAACAGCAAGATGATGCTGCTTATCAGGAAGATTAGGGACGCAACCCACAACTTCTCGCTGGGCTACAACAGAAAGCGCAGGCAGATGAAGATGCGAGAGCAGTTCAAGGAGAGCGAATAAAGATCAGGAGACAGTAGGGGCAGATCCCTTGATCATCCTGTGGACTGACTCCATGACCTTCCTGTTCCTTGTTATCGCGGTGTTGTAGCGGTCAAGCTTTCTCCTTTTCATGCTTATGCGAGTCTTGAGCTGCTGCGCCTTTCCGCGCCTAAAGAGCCTGTTGATTATTCCTGACTCGCTATATCTAAGGTCAAGAGCGAGGTTGTCGAGCTTCGTGTTTTCCTTTGATGCCTTCTTCTCGTATTTTTTTATCTTTGAGTCAATCTCATTGATCATGAGCTTGTAGTATCTTCCGAGCGAATCGAGATTCTTTGCCTTGAATGTTAGTCCGGTGAGCAGGGCGGAAGTTAGGTCAAGCCCGAGCTTTGAGTTGTAGAAGTATGCGAGCCCCTCAATTGTCTTTATGTAGCTCTTCACCTCCGACTTGCTCATGTTCTTTGTGTTTGCAATCAGGTTATGTATGCAGAATATCTCGTACTCTGCGTTCCCTAGGAGCTTTTGCATGTTTGATGCATGATCGTCAATTAGATCCAGCATGTGTTTGTCGTGCTTCACCTTTGCCCTCCAGCTCTCCTGGACCACATTTCTAAGCGAAATGTTCTCAAGGTTTGAGACGCTGCGGCTAGGGGCCGGTCTTTGAGTGTCCTTTAGAATTATCTGTCTCTCCTTTACGGGTTTTTCCTCCGGTGCATTTAGTATTACCATTTTGTCGCCTTTAAGATCCAATGAACGTCATATCCTGCTTGCTATCTAGCCTGAAGAAGCCAACTCTCTCGAGCTGCACAATTTCGCCCTGATTTAATTTGCTTGCATAGCTTTCGATGAAGCCAGAGACATGCTCTAGGCTCTCCTTGTTGAATTCACCATCCACAAGCAATCTGCCCGGAATCAGCAATTTTGCATCTATGTAATTACCCTCGCTTACCCATTGGACTGTTCTGTCTGTCTTTTGGTCGCCGCCAATGAACTTGCAGGTGTCGCCCTGTGAGTTGACTATCTCTACAATAAACAAGTCTTTAAACCTTATCTTGTCGCCTGCCTTGAGCAATTTCGCATCTTTGTCCGAAATATAGACGACATTTGCTGCCTTGTACTCCCTGAACTCTGCGGAGCCATCAAGCAGCCTGATCTTCACATCCTGCATGGGTGCCCCCTCTATTGTGATTTTGCGCGGATTTTGGACAAAGAAGAGCCTCTTTGAGCTCTTATCGATAATCTTTCTGTTCTCGTCAAGCAGCATGCTTATGTCCACCTCGCTGTTTGTCTTGCTCATCCCGAATCTCAGCACGAATTTCTTTATCGCCTCTGGAACAATCCCCCTTCTCCTGAGCGATGCGACAGTAACCAGCCGTGGGTCGTCATAGCCCATAAGCAGGCCCTGCTCGATCAGCTCCTTCACCTTTCTCTTGGAGGTGAGTCCGTCCTTTATCTCAAGCCTAGCTATGCTGTGGATCCTTGGCTTTCGCAGCCCGAGAAGGTCGAGTATCTTTGCGTAGAGCTCATCCCGCAGCTCGTACTCCTTGCTCCTCATCGCATCGGTTATTCCCTCGATAGAATCAACGATAGGCGTGTTGAAATCGTAAGTTGGCCAGACAGCGTATTTTGTGCCCTGCCTGTAGTGCGGATGGACCTTGATCCTCAAAAGCACGGGATCGCGCATGACGGTGTTTAGCGATTTCATGTCTCCCTTGAGCCTTATTGCAATCTGGTTCTCCCCGAACTCCTTGTTTATCATCTTTTTCCAAAGATCAAGATTGACATTTACCGCACTGGAGCGATGGGCGCACTCTATCCCCTTTTCCCTGTTCTCGCTCATTGTTTCCGCAGGACAGCTGCATGCGTAAGCGTCACCTTGTGAAATTAGCTTCTCGGCGTTTGCATACACCTGAGGGATGTGGTCGCTTGAATAGTATTCCCTATCAAACTTTATCCCAAGCCATGACAGGTCAGACCTTATTGCGTCAACGTACTCCTGCTTTTCGGCCTCCGGGTTTGTATCGTCAAAATAAAGCGCGAGGTTCCCCCTGTAAATGTCCGTGAACTCCCTTTCCATGAATGCGATCTTCGCATGCCCGATGTGGGGATACCCGTTTGGCTCTGGCGAGAACCTTGCAAAGAACTTTCCCTCAACTGCACCGTCAAGAATGAACTTCGGGACGGACTCCTTCGCCTTGATCGCCTCCGCCTTGGCAAATTCATCCGCATGCAGCACGGACTCGGCTTGGATTTGCTCCTTGGAAAGCGAGTTGACACTTGAGACAATCTCATTAATCTGGCGATTCAAATCTGAAATCTGCTTTTTGGTTTCCGGAAACTCGGAGAGGATTCTGCCAAGCACGGTCTTCTCGTTTGCCTTTCCATAGTCAAGCGCGTTCTTAACCGCATGTTTTCTTATTGCGTCAAGTACGGCTTTGTCGAACATCAACTACCACCAAGATAAGAGATGCTCATGTTGCCAAAGACCGTCCCGTTGTAGGTAAGAAGCGTTGAGACCCTTAGGTTAACCAGTGAATTTATTGGAAGAATCTTGACGTTGAGCACATAATTTCTCAGATTTGCAGGCAGAGGTATTGTGACTTTCTGGCTTGAGACGTAAAGTGATGCGGTTGGAGGCAGCAGCAGCTGCGTTTGCCCCTTGAAGGAAAGGCAAGCCCTTGATTGGTTGCTGGCCGCCTTTGAGCTGATCAGGTTTGCAAGCTCGTAGGAATTGAGCTGGTTTAGATAGATGGTGTATGCGCTCTGGTTCGGTGCAAAGAAGTTGTTTATCGTGTTGTTATTTTCAAGGGCGGAAAGGGTGTTTGAAACATTGTTATTTGTTAGATTCCTCACAGACTGATTATTGCAGTTTATGAACACGGTCATCAAGGTGCCGTACCCCACCACTGTCCCGTTCACGTTTCCAGAGCCGTATACGGTCTGGGGGGCTATGCTTGTGGTCGTCGTGGTGGTCATTGAGCCGGTAGACCCAAAGGAAGCGTATGAAGCGACAAATATCACCGCCACGAAGATTGTAAGGAGTATGCGTATTATCTCTTTCCTGTCCATTTGATCACGATTGATTTGGCACTCCTGTAGGTAGGAATTGCCAGATTAAGATTGCTAGCTTAAATATAAATTATATACCTTACATAAGAATAGAGTAATAATTGTGATACCATGAGCTTTAAAGACGGAGATTTTGTAAAGATCGAATACACGGCCTGGAGGGCAGCAGACAACCACGTAGTCTACACTACCGATGAGAAGAGCGCAAAGGATAATGGCGTTTACTATGAGAACAACAAGTACGGCCCTCAGCTGGTCGTTGTCGGAAAGAGCAACATCATCAAGGGGCTCGCGGACGAGCTAAAGAAGATGGAGATGAACGTCCAAAAGAAGGTGGAGATAGAGCCGATCAACGCATTTGGGGAGAGGGATTCGCAGCTGGTTAGAGTCATGCCAATCTCTGACTTCAGGGCAAGGAACATGGAGCCTTACGTTGGAATGCAGCTAGACCTTGATGGAACTGTCGCTACAATCAAGAGCGTCAACTCGGGAAGAGTAATGGTCGATGCAAATCACCCTCTTGCAGGAGAGAAGATCATCTACGAAGTCAAGGTTGTCTCAAAGATAGAGAAGGACGATGAGAAGGTAAAGGAGCTTGCGGAGTCATTTGCGCTCAAGCCAAAGGTTGCAAAGGTTGAGGGGAAGAACGCAATCGTTGAAATCGGAAGCGAGACGGACAAGAACTCCGAGTACTTCGTAAACAAGTCCAGCTTTGTCAATGCCCTTCTAAGGGACATGGACCACATAGAGAAGGTCGAGATAAAAGAGGACTACGTAAGGGAGAAGAAGTCGGAAACAAAGGAGTAGAATTCCTGCCCTTTAACAGCCGAATTTATCTTTGGACGAATTTTATGTCTCTTATCCCGAAGTTGTAGGTGTAATTGCTTGAAGCCTGCCCAGGTAGAGAGTAGAATAGAATTTGATTTAGCCCAGGGCTTAGGTTGAGCGAAAGATTAGGCACTATCGGAACCCTATTTTGCAGGCTGTAGTTGTAAGCAGGTCCTGAGTTTACCAGAACCGAGAGGGTGAAGCTGGAGTTGTACGCGACAGCAGAGAAGTTCATGGATAAATGAGTCATATTTGGCGGCACGTAAACGGTGATCTGCCGTACATTGGTCCCATACCAGAATGTGTTGAGCAGATTCGTGCAGCTTATTTTCACAACGCAACCAGGAGACCAGATCCCGTACGACGGATATGCCACGACTGATTTTAGGTAGCTTTTTGAGACCGCATTTGGGGTATAGAATATCATTGTCTGATTGTCGCTGTAGTATGGCGCACCGAACATTGATTGCAGTGAGGTAGTGAGAACAGTGAAGTTTGAGGCGTTGTACGCGCGCTTGATCACAGGGACATAGCTGATATTGTAGCGGCCAAGGAAGTACATGGTTACGTTGGTGTAGTTTTCGGAAACCGGCGATGCGTATTGGAAGTTAAGCCCACGTTGCAGGAAGCTGCCGTATACGGAAATTGGGATTTGGAAGAGCGGCAGCTGCTGGGTATCATTGACTCTTGAGGTATAACCGCCCAGCATCTGCTTGTCGAAGACGGTCTGGAAGTACATCGCCATTCCGGAGTAGACCTGCGGATGGAATACTGTTGGATCGTCCCCGATATTTTGTATAGTTGGAAGAATCATCACAGTCGAGTTGGAAGGGATGTTTGAGAGCAGGCTAAAACCGTTTGAGATATTTAGGTGTATGAAATAGGAATGGATAAATGAGCTGCTTACTGGAATCCCGTTGTACTCAACCAGTATTAAGAGGGCGATGAGCGCAGTTGCGTAGAGCGCAAAGTTCTTTGTCTTGTATTTTTGCTTATAGGTTTCTAGCAGAGCCTTTGTGCCGATTGCGGCCAGGATTGCAAGTGAAAGCGTAACTATCAGGTCAAATCTGCCTGGCTCCCTTACAAGGTTGAATATCGGGATTAGCGAGTAAACAAGATATATTCCGGGGAAATATGAGAGCCCAAATCCACTGTATCTCCAGGTCTGGATGTAGGGGCCCATTGCAAGGTACATGAAAAAGAGTGCGCTGATTATCCAGAAGGAGGTTGTGAGATACTTGTTCTTTTTGTCGTGCCTAAATCCGAAGTATGCAAGGAACAGCACCACGTACCCGATGTATGCGACCCTCTCGGTCGGATTGTCGATGTAAAGTGCGTAATATGACTTGCTTATCGAGCTGAAGAAGTCGTTGAAAGGGCTTGGCAGGAAAAAGGATGTTATCGGGACGCTTGAGATCATGTACGACTTTATCGTATTGTACTTGTTTGCAAGGTCAAGGGCTCCGTGCTCAATTCCGTTCACAATATAGTAGAGGAACGGGGCACTGAATATCAATGTGAATACAACTACTAGCCCCAAGGATTTTGCAAGCCCCCAGTTTAAGATCTGCGGCCTTGTCTTTGGGTTTAGGCATTGCACCAGCGCATAGAGGAGAAGGAATACGATTGTGATTATTCCTTGCTCAGGGTCGCCGAAGAATAGAAGGAAGGTGAATGCGAGTGAAGCGAGGAGCACATAGACAAGCTTTCTCTCCTCCACTATTTTGATTATCAGCAGGATGAAGAGAGGGACAAACTCAATGCTGTCCCAGTTTAGGTGACCGACGCCTGCATGCGCGATGTGGAAAGGGCTGAAGGCAAATACGATTCCTGCGATGAACGCGGCGTACTTGTTCTTTGTGAAGTGGTCTGCCAGCATGAACATGAACAGGCCCGATAGCATAAACCCAAGAAAGAAGATTATATTGTATGCGAACCCCAAACTTATTGCCTGGAACGGAAGCGTTAGAATTGCGGCAATGGGGGAGAGAGTCTCGGTTACAAGGTTAGACCCGTATGGCGCGAAGAGCAGGTTGGTGGAGTAAGGAGACTGATGAAGTGTGAATATCGCGTGGTTCACCCACCAAAGCGTCCATAGGTTCTGGAAGACGTCCCCGGTTCCTGGAAAGACTGAATTTGGAATCCCGCCAGTTACGGTGCTGATGGGATTAATTGTCGTTGGCCAGAAAATGAGCAGCGCTATCGCAAGGTAGATTATAGATACAAACAGGTACTCGAGATTTTTGTTTGGCATGGCATCGTAGCCTACTTGGCGCTACTCAGCTATGCTCAGAGCGTATGTCCCGTTCACCTTGATGGAGAGCTTCTTTGCTATCTCGGACTTCTCGGCGTTTAGGACAACGATGTAGCCGTGCCACTTCGAGGTGAGCGCTGTGCCTCCGCATACCGGGCACATGTCTCCCTGCGAGATGATTAATCTGCAATTCTTGCATGCCTTATCCATTATCTCCTACCTCCTCTCCTGTCGTTCTTTCCAGGCTTTCTCTCCGCCCTTGGCTTCTCGTTCATCCATTCCGGCTTTCCGAGTCCCTCTGGACGCATTGTAAGAGCGATCTTTGAGTCCTTGACTGAGCTCTTGATGCTGATTGTGGAGACTTTTGCATAGACAACGTCTCCTTTCTTTAGCGTCTTTCCTGTGTTTCTTGAGGTAAACACTCCCGTCTTCCTGTCAAAGTTGATGAAGTCGCTTGTTATCTGCGATAGGTGGACCAGTCCGTCAAGCGGCCCAATCCTAACAAAGCTTCCGAACTCCACGAGCTCCGAAACCTCCCCGATAACAACTTCCTCGACTTCAAGGGTGAATGTGAGAACGTCAAATGTTACATCGTGGTGCGTGTTTGGGTCTCCTGGAAGGATGAATCCGTCACTTATGTCCCTGACGTTGAAGACTGCCAAAACCACTCCGAGATCCTTGTCTATCACTCTCTCATACTTGTTCCTTAGAACCTGGGCCGCTGCGTCCTCTAGGTCCGCTCCAAAGTATGCTGGAGGTACGCTGAGTGTGTCTTTTATAGTGTGTACGTAATACAAAGTTTCACCTAAGGCAATTAGAATACAGTTATATGGAAACATTAAGAATAAATACCGATTGCTTTAAGCAGACTTCGCCTGCAGCCAAACCGGCTAGAGACGGAACGGGGATAAAGATATTTAAGGAAGTTCGCAAAACTCCATCTGATACAATGGCAGTTGGGGTAGGCGCAAAGTCTGAACTGAAGGACCTTGGCGAGCTGGGGGCCTATTTTAAGGCAAAGGGGGTAAAGGTGCAGGAAAGCATCATGTTGATACTCCCTTTTGAGGCAGAAATGGGCAAGGGAAATCCTCTAATCGAGGAGTTCAGGAAAGACCTTGAGAAAAAGTTCAAGGGAATTGCAGTTTTGCCTAGGGAGACTAAGGAGGGAAAGGTTTCCGGGCTCACAATCTGGGTCGACCTTAAGAGGGCCTGACCACCCAACCCTTGGCTTTTTGAGGGCGTAGAATTTGGCGAGCCGGGATTTTAGTTTGCCCAGAAACAAAACCTGCGGGATTAACGCAAGAGTCCACTTCTTGAAAGGCTAATTGTCTTTGCCCCAGTCTCCTTGAGCCGATGCTTGAGCTCGACATCGTTTGTGCAGACTATGACGTCTGTGTTGTCTGCGTTCTTGAATATCCAGTTGTCAACGTACTCGTTGTTCTTGACCACGTGAATCTTATATTTTTCGAGCAGCGCAAGGCCTATCTTTGCCTGCAGCTTCTCCTTTTTCTTCCCCTTTGCAAAGCCCTTCAGCTCCCTTATCACGCCGAAGGGAATTGTTATCCTGTAGGTGGGAAAGCTCTCCTTTAGGATCTGGAAGGTGTCTATCTTATTTGCAAGGCCGAATATGATCGAGCTTGTGTCAAGGAGTATCTCTTTCATTGAACTACGCTTTATTCTCCATTTGCAAAATATTTATAAATGCTGGATTGGGAAGAGTGTTGTTTCGATGGATATTCTGACAGCCATAAACAACGTCGCTTTCCAGTATGCGGGCGGGATTGCAAGCAATGGCCTCACTGTTGCGATGGGCTACTTTGCAGAAAGCTACTATGTGGTCCTTGCAGCGATAGCACTTTTTCTCTTTGTAAAGAAGGACAAAAATGTATTCACATTTGCAGCTGCAACGGTGGTACTTTTCATAATAAGCGATGTGCTCAAGACGCTTGTCCAAGAGCCAAGGCCATGCCAGGTGGAAACGCTTTCCTGGCTGAACGGAGTGTGCGAAAGCGGATTTGGTTTTCCAAGCAACCATGCCACGGTCCTGACAGGAATTGCGCTCTTCGTGAAGGGATACAGGTACCTAAATGTGCTTTACATTATCTGGCTGCTGATCGTACTTTTCGGCAGAGTGTACCTAGGGGCACATTACCTGAGCGATGTGATTGCAGGGATTGCGATAAGCCTTGTGGTTGCGGGGATAATCTACAGGTACAGGGAGCAGATTAACTCTTTTGCGATAAAGGCCCTTAAGCCCATTTTTGGGAGGTATTGGGCAAAATAGGAGCTTATTTTATAATTAATCCTGGCCAAAGTGTACTATGTCACTTGATATTTATGCGGAAAGGCTCATCCAGTACTATGAGCGACCGCACAACAAGGGAAAGATAGAGGATGCGAGCGTCCACATGCATGAGGACAACATCTCATGCGGAGACACGATAACAGTCTACCTCAAAATGGAAGAGGGGAAGGTTGAGGATGTCAAATTCGAGGGGGATGGGTGCGCGATAAGCATGGCAAGCGCCAGCATGATTACTGATTTTATCAAGGGGAAGAGCCTTGCAGAGATAGAGAAAATGAATGTCGCAACCGTGATGGAGGTGATTGGGATCGACCCAGGACCTGCACGTCTTCACTGCGCAACCCTTTCGATGAGGGCGATAAAGGGCGCTGTCTTTGCCTTTGAGCACAAGCCTCTTGATGCGAGCACAAAGGAGATGTAGGGAGCTTCATCCCGGACCTATGACGCAGCTCTCCGCATAC
>JAGWHN010000039.1 GCA_028866785.1 Microcaldota archaeon | reverse complement strand
TGCCGCCTGAGATGCCGAGCATCTTGAGCCTGAAGAGCTCGTTTAGGTCTTCCTGGGATGGCGCCTTGTCAAACCACATAGCAAGGGAGGAGTCGGAGTAGACCTCCTGCACAAGCTGCCTGAGCTCGTCTAAATCCTCGGGCCTGAGATTGCGTATCTCCATAAGATGCTCTTTAAATCTTTCTTTATTAATAACTATTGTCGTTGCATGAGAATAACCAAGATGACCGTCAAGAAGATACTAAAGGAAGTCGGAGCGGAGCGAGTCTCCGAGCCTGCTGCAAACGAGCTTGCGCGAATCCTAAACAAGTACGCATATGGTGTTGCAAAGAAGGCTGTTAGGCTCGCGGCGCATGCGAAGAGGAAGACGGTTGAACGGTCGGACATAGAGCTTGCAAAATAATCAGGCAAGCGCAAGTCCTCCAAGCTTTAAGATGACCAAAACTCCTACCCCTGGAAGTCCGAATAGCACGGTCGATAGCAGAACTGGGGCCGAGAATGGGATTCCAATTGCAAATACCCCATTTAGAATGAAGATCGATATTATCCCAAGTATGCTGTTTGCAAGGAAGGTGAAGATTGCCCTGAGCAACAGGCCAGTGAACCTGAAGGCGAGGAATACGGTTATCACTATCCCGACTATTACGAGTATCTCTGAGAGGAACGCGTTTACCAAAAGCCCTGTGGGTAGCATCTAATCAAGAGTGATATGCTAGGAAATTTAATAAGCCCTGCGATTAAAGCGCAATTCCCCCGAGCCTGAAAAGAACCATTATCGCGACCGCAGGAAGCCCAAAGAGCGCGGTTGCAACCACAGTGATCAGATTTATCGGTATCCCAACACTGAACACCGCATCAAGCACGAACATTGCGATTATCCCAAGAATGCTGTTGATTACAAGTCCCAAAACCAGCTTGCCCATCTTGAAAATCAAAAATAGGACCGCAAGGATCCCTATCACAAGCAGCACTTCCGAGGCTATCGAGCCCCCTAGGCTTGGCAAAAGCGACCCTACCTGAAATAGCAAGGAAACCATCTTATCAATAAGTAATATAAAGCTCCAAATCTAATAATCTTTTCAGTGGTGTGCGGGTGGCTTACCGTCTTTACGATGGAGGAAGCTCTTCCCATGCAGAGCGCATATGGCCTAGGGTCTTGCCACGGAGCAGAAACGAGACTGCTATGCCCTACAAGCGATGAGAATACGAGCTGGGCAGTGCAGGTGAAACGGCCGTGGAGATGCGCAGTGAGCATGCAAGGCAAAACGCCGCTTAGTCAAATGTCACCTAAAACAGAAGGAGGGCTACGGCACACCACTATATTTCACGCATGAGCGAGCCGAAGCACTCGATGTGGTAGTCTATTTTCGCAAGGTCTGAGTCTATTTTAACAACCAGCGGATCTTCCTCGCCCTTGGGCTTGTAGTATTTCTCCCCGTTTTCGTAAACCTGCGCAATTATTTTCTTGTAGGAGTTGTAGATTACCTCCTCTGCTGTCTTTAGTCCCTTTGCAAATGCAATCTCCTCTGAAGCCGCATCCAAAATCGCCCTTGAGTCATTCGTGCGTATCTTAACTCTTGCGCCATTTAATCCTGAGGAGATTCCATTTATTTTGACTGTTGAGTCAGTGAAAAAGGAGAGCTTTAGCATCTGCGGGCGGTCCTTGCCCTCATCAATTGTGAAAATGAGCGAGTCTTCCTTTTTCTCCACAATAATATCAGATTCTTTTTGAAGAATAAGGCTCTTCAGGTTCTTGTTTATCGAGATCTTTTGGTTGTGCACAATCCATTTGCTCAGCTTCGCTTTATATTGATTCTCTGTCACTTTTGCTTCGTCAAAAATCTGATTTAAATAGTTTCTTGGCAAATTAATATTGTGCTTTTATGTTCGAGAATTTGAGTGCAGGATGGAAGATCGGAAAGGCGGTAAGGAAGATAGTTTACGGTGATAAGGGGCTTCTTGTTTACCCGATAGTCGCAGGAATCGTATCGCTCCTTGAGCTGATAGTCATATTTTTGGCATTCCTGATACCTACCGGAGCCTCAAACGCAGGGTATGTTGCGGGGCTTGTTGTCTTTTACGTGGTCACAACTTTCACCTCGACCTACATACTTGTTGCAATGCTGCTTGGATTTAGGAGCTATAGCAGCGGGAAGAAGATTGGCTTCACGGAGTCGCTTTCTGCAGCATCGCAGTACACGAAGCTCATTTTTGAGTGGGCTGTGTTCTACTCAATTTTGCTTTTGATAGTTCGCGCAATTGAGTCAAGGATGAAGGGACTTGGCGGATCCCTTCTTGGCGGGGCGGCAAGCCTCGGGCTCTCCGTAGCAACGCTCTTCGCGGTTCCCGTGATAATTGACAACAAGGTTGGGCCTATAGATGCGATGAGGCAGGGCACTGAGTTTTTCATAAAGAACTTCGGAAAGTCAGCGGGCGGGCTTATCTACACCGACCTCTACAACCTGATCTTCATACTTGGCGGCATAATCACTGCGGTGGTGGGGCTTGTGCTCCTAAGCGTTCTTGGAATTGCGCTGATAATGCTTGGGCTGATACTCGCCGCATTTGGGATTTTGATGAATTTCGTTACGATAAATGTGTTCAAGTTCATGCTCTATGAGTATGCAAACGGCAAAAAGCTCCCTTCAGGAATGAGCGAGGAGCTCATCAAGCAGGGAATAAAGAAGGAGAAGGGTTCAAGCTGATTTCCAAATGGAAGGTTCTGCAAAATTAAAGGTTCCAGGAGGAAAGCTTCTTAGCGTGAAAGTAAAATACTCCTCCACAATCGAGTCTATCCAGCTGCTTGGTGATTTTTTCCTCTACCCTGAAAGCTCACTACAGCTTATCGAAAGTGCACTTATTGGAATCGAGATCAATTCTACCCAGTCCCAAATTTCCTCTAAGGTTGCGGATGTTGTGTCCCAAAACAAAATAGAGATGATTGGGATAAGCCCGGATTCAATTTCGCAGGCAATTTTAATGGCGGTGAAGAAATGAAGTGGAGGATACTGCCCCTTGCAACTCACGACGCCTTCTACAACATGGCGACCGACGAGGCGATAAGCGATGCGATAGCGGATGGAAACGCTCCCCCGACAATCAGGTTCTATCAATGGAAGCCTGGTGCGATCTCAATTGGGCACTTTCAGTCAATGAATGACGAGGTAAATGTGGGCCGATGCAAGTCCTTTGGGATAGATTATGTTCGCAGAAAAACCGGCGGAGGAGCGGTATACCACGCAGAAAATGGTGAAATAACCTACAGCGTTATTGCCCCAGAGGATCTATTTCCAAAGGGGATAATCGAGAGCTACAAAGTGATTTGCGGCTGTGTCATTGATGGCCTTGCTGAAGTTGGGATAAGCTCGCAGTTCGCTCCAATTAACGACATATTGGTCTCCGGGAAGAAAATCTCCGGCAATGCGCAGACACGAAGAAGAGGAACCCTTTTGCAGCATGGGACCATACTCTATGACCTGAATGTGGAGAAAATGTTTTCGCTCCTCAGAATTTCAAATGAGAAGATCTCTGACAAAATGATAAAAAGCGTCGAGGAGAGGGTCACAAGCGTGCGGGCGCACAAGAGCGTCTCGGAGGAGTCCCTCTACAAGGCGCTTTTGAAGGGATTCACAAAGGACAAGGAATACGAATTCGGAAAGCTCTCCCTCGAGGAGATTGCAAAGACAAGCGAGCTTGTAAAAACAGTGTACAAGACCCAGGAATGGAACTTCATGCGCTGATTAGTTCTTGCTCTTCACGATTGCCTGTATGAAATGCTCTCCCGCCTTGTATGAGCTTCTAACAAATGGACCCGCAGCGACATAAAGGAATCCCGCATCAAGCGCCTTTTGCTTTAAGATCTCGAATTTTTCGGGAGTCACATACTCCTTTACATCAAGGTGGTATCCCTTTGGCTTCAGGTACTGCCCTATTGCTAGGAAATCCACGTTTGCGGCCCTCAGATCCGCAAAAGCCTGTAATATCTCCTCATCTGTTTCGCCGATTCCGAGCATCATCGCAGATTTTGTGTATCTTGTTTTATCAATTTCCTTAACGTTTGCAAGGACCTTTAGCGATTGCCTATACATTGCCCTCCTGTCCCTGACGCTAGGAGTTAGCCTTTCAACTGTTTCAATATTATGTCCTACAACATCTGGCTTTGCCTCTACCACCTTCCTCAAGAACTCGGAGTTCTCCTGAAAGTCTGGGATTAGCACTTCCACCATTGTCTGCGGGTTCATCTTCTTTATCTCCTCGATGCATTTTGCAAAATGCCCTGCTCCCTGGTCGGGAAGGTCATCCCTGCATACCGAGGTTATCACGATGTATGGCAGCCCCCACTTTTTCACAACTTGCGCAAGCTTGTATGGCTCAAGTGGGTCAATGTTTGCGCCCTTTGCGCTCTTTAGCACATTGCAGAACTTGCAACCCCTTGTGCAAAGCTCCCCCAATACCATGAATGTCGCAGTGCCCCCGCTCCAGCACTCAGTTATGTTCGGGCAGTTGGCCTCTGTGCATACAGTGTGAAGACCAAGGGTAGAAATTGTCTCCTTTATTTCCTTATACTTCTCTGTTGAAGCAGGTTTTATAGAAAGCCACTCTGGTTTTGCCATATTTGCACGCTTTAGTATGCTATTCAACATTTTTAATTGTTGGTAGTTAGATAAATCTATCAGATTTGTAACTTGGGCCTTTTATGAAAAGAATAATTCTATTCCGTTTCCATAAGGATATTGCCGTGTGCCGAAACAGACTAAAACTTCTAAAGCTTTTTAATCCGGAAATTAAGATATACGGGCTCTTTGGGGGAACCAAAAGGAATTGGTTAAAAATGAGCAAGGCACTTAAAGATTACCTAGACCATTCGTACATGATACCTGTCAAAAGCCCTAACTGGCGATGGAAAAATGCGGATTTAGCAATACGATTATGGTACCGGGACTATGGCAATAAGCTTGAATTTGATATGCTGCACCTAGTTGAATGGGATCTACTCCTTTTCGATAATTTGGATAATATCTACTCAAATGTCCCAAAGGATGGTCTAGGGCTCAGCGGACTTGTTCCCATTCAAAAAATTCAGGAGAAGTGGGATTGGGTATCCAAACCGCCCTACAAGAATGAATGGATCTCTCTAATGAATTTTGCAAAAAGGGTTTACGGTTATAATTCCTTCCCGTATGGATGCATCTTCCCTGGCACGTGCCTATCAAAAAAATTCATTGCCAAATTCTCAAAAGCAAAAATACCCGAGCTCT
>JAGWHN010000038.1 GCA_028866785.1 Microcaldota archaeon | reverse complement strand
AGCCTTGACGCTCCCTTGGGGGATAGTGACCGTGCGTCCTGTAGCGCCTGATCCCTTGGCCTGGGCTTGGCGCAGTAGGCGAGAAGCTTTAGATACGAGCCGTCTGGCAGTATGAACCTGCGCTTGTCCTTTAAGTCCTCAAATATGAGCGCGCCCTTATGCTCGGCATATGATGGATAGACGATGGCCCAGGGATTGGAGACGAGCGTATTTTCCACTGCCATCGGTCATCACATCAAAATAGACTATAAGATAAGCCGCGTCCCCTTCAGGGCTTAAAGAGGGTATCAGCCCCTCTTTTTAGTTATCTTGCTGGCGACAATGCTGCCCTGCTGCTGCAATAGCCCTGTAGCCGGTGCCTTTATCTCCACCATTCTCTTGTTGGTCTTCATAATAACACAATGAATATTGGCGCTGAAAGGGTTTAAATACGGATGTCTGCAGTTTCACAGTTGACGTTCTACGCCGCCCCCAATTTTCTCTTATTCTCTGTGGCTATGAAGATTCCAGGCCTCATGAACTTGGCCTTCTTCACCTTTCCTTCAGGGTCGTAGATGTCGCTGTCGGTCACCCTGTAAACAGTCACCTTTTCTATTCCGGACGCCGACTTTATCATCTCTGCCGACTCGGAATATGCCTTCTTCTCGGCATCGGTGGTGACATATAGATAAACCTCTTTGCCAGGAGTCTTTATCAGCTTCACCACGCTTCTGAGATCCTCCATCGTCGCCGCTATGCTTTTCTCTATCTCCTCGCTTTTCCTGTTGATCAGGCTCTTATCGGCAACCGGCCAGCTCTGCCTGGTCGGTTCCCTGTCCAGGGATTTAAGCACCTCGGAAGAGGTATCCGGCATGAAGGGATAGAGCATGCTTGCCTGCGCGGATAGAAACTGCCTTATCATTTTAGGGTTCTTCCCCCCGCGGTTTTCGTACCATGACATGTCGTTGTTCATCTCGTAGAAAGCGACCTGTATGGCCTTCCTTATCTCAAACGATTCCATGTCGCTGGTCACCTCGTCTATCCTTGAGTTAAGCTTCGAGACCAGCCATGAGTCTATTATCTCGCTTTCGTGGGGAGAGTTGATCGACATAAGTCTCTGTGCCTTTACCCTGAATTCGTAGACCTGTTTGCTGTGCCTCTCTGCGTTTACCGCCTTCCAGTCGAAGTCGCTCCACTGGTTCGCGCCGTAGGAGACGTAGAGCCTGACAGCATCGCTACCCAGAGCGCTCATCGCCTGATCCCAGTAAACGGTATTGCCCTTGTGCTTGCTCATCTTCTCGCCTTCGGAGATCACATGCCAGTTAAGGAATACACCCCTAGGCCACTGCTCTTCGGGAAGTATGGCGGTATGCACGAATATTGAGAACGGGAAATGCACGGATTTGTGCTCTATGCCGCCGACGTTTAGGTCGAGCGGATATCGGCTTGTGAAGTCGTGCCTTATCTTATTGAGGGTCTCTACGCTCATCTGCGAGCTGCCCGCCACCTTGTCCGCATCCCCCTTGCCAAGATACACATAATCGAAGAATGAGTCGTTTAGCTGCTCCTTTTTCATGAAGCCTTTGTTTATGTTCTCGGCAACCGGATAGAATGCCATATACATTGTGGAGTCTGAAAGCGCCTCTATGGTCCAGGTCTCGTCGAATGGGAACTTCGTCCCAAAGCCCCTCCTCCTCACGCAAGGCCTAGCATCAAGCCAGTCTATTATCGCGGGAAGCTCTTTTTTGTACTCTGCTGGAGCGGTCGACATCTTCTCCACGCACCTCTTTGCGAGCGCCTTCCATTCCGGATTGCCATAGTCTAAAAACCACTGGCCCTTGACCGCCCTTACCACAACCTCAGTGCCGCATCTGCAGAAGATCGGACTGACGGAGAGGTCATAGAGCCTATCCGCAATGTGCGTCTCATCCATGTGGCGGATCATCAGTTTCTTCGCCTCCTCAACTCTCATGCCGCCAATCTGCGGGATGTCCTTGAGTATCCTTCCTCTATTGAGCTCCTCGAGATAAACTTTCTCCTTTATCTGCTTGAGCACATCATCGGTTATCCTGTCGATGCCGTGCTTGTTTATCATTTCCTCAACTATCATGCCCTGCCTGCCATCGACCTCCAGGAGCTGGATGACGTTTGCGTTCCGATCCCTTTTCTTTAGATAGAAGTAGTCAAACGGATCATGCCCGGGCACAGACATGACGATCCCTGTGCCCTCATCGGGCATTACGAACGTGCCGGCGTATATCGGAACGGCTTTTTTGGTGAGCTGGTTGGTTACTGACTTGCCGATGAAATCCGAGCCCTTGTGCTCCCTGAGCACCTCCACGCTCTTTTGCAGATGCCTGAGTTTTATCACGGCACTCTTTGATATTATCTGGTTTTCGCCCTCGACCCTTGCCTCCACATAATCCGCATCCGGATTTATCCAGAGGTTTGTGACACCGAAAACGGTCTCAGGCCTGAGCGTGGAAACCATGAATTTGGCGCCGCCATCGAACTTTATTGTTGTGTAGTCCTTTATTCGTGCGCCTTTCCACTCCTTTATGTCCGCTTCTGCAGCGTCAAGGTTAACCGGCTGCTCCTCTTTTGGGCACCACGCTATCCTGTAATCCTTTTGTATGAGATATCCCTTCTCCTTTAGCTTTCTGAACTGCCATTGTATGAACTTGTTGTAGTGCTCATCTATGGTGGCCACCTTAGTGTCGTAGTTTAGGGAGAATCCGGCCATCTTGAATATGTCCAGGTATATTTTTTCGAACTCTTTCTCCAGCTCCTCTGGCGCCTTGACCCGCTGCGCTATCTCCGAATTAAGACCGTACATCCCGGCCCCGTCGGGATTCTCTTTTATCGAATTGAATATCCTGGTGACATCCCCTCCAGTCGCATGGAAGCCTATGGGGAAGTAGACGTCATAGCCACGCATTAGCTTGTATTTTGCGATTATGTCGGGCAGGGTGTACGATCTCGCATGGCCCACATGAAGTGCCCCCGAGGTTGTAGGATAAGCAAATGTCATGAAGAACTTTCCGCTAGCTGGGCTTGTCTGGCCGGCTTGAGGGGTATCAGATTGCACATAACAGTTAAGGACTTGACAAATTAAATATCCTCCTATTTTTTATGCTTTTTTTACCATTTGTCGCCGCATAAGTGTTGCGGAATTTTTGCACTTCCCGCGAGTTGACATGGCGCCGACTTTACAGGGCTACTTGTAGAATATGTGCTTCTCCTCGCCGCAGCTGCACAGATAGATTATGTATCTCTTTGAGCTTGCGAGCCTGACCTTGCAGTTTAGGCCCGGAACCAGTATGCTTCCGCACCTCTTGCAGATCGAGTTCCTCACCTTCTCAGGCATCCTCACCTTGTAGTGGGAGCTTATCGACTTTGCAATCCTAACGTACCTCCTGGAGAGCCTGAGCGACTCCTTCTCGCCCTTTCTTGTTCCGCTGCTTGCGAGCTCGAAGAGCCTCTGTATCCTCCAGGTGGCGACCTCTCTCACTATCGGGTCCTTCTTTTGCATGATTAAAGGTTGGAGGGCAACCTATTATATCGTTTATGATTAATTGGTAGTGATGGTGCTATGAGGATCGAGAAGAAGATTTGGCCGGAGTACTTCGACAAGGTGGCGAGCGGTGAGAAGAACTTTGAGATCAGGCTGGCCGACTTTGAGTGCAAGGCTGGGGACGTGCTGACCCTAAGGGAGTGGGACCCAAAGAAGAAGGCTTACACCGGAAGGAGCATGGAGAAATATGTGAAGTACGTGGCGAAAACTAAGGGAATGAAATTCTACAAGCCTGCAGAAATCAAGAAGTTCGGGCTTCAGGTAATAGGTCTTGGCGACGAATAAAAAGTGAACTTGAATGAAAATATCTTTCAGAACGGATAGAAATCTAAGGAAACTCTTTTTCATCTACCAGCTTGGAGCACCAGGTGCAATTACAAGAGAAATGTGGGAGTACCCTTCGTTATTCGGGGAGAGGTTGGAGAATTCCGTCAAGATTTACAACAGATACATTAGATCCAAAAGGTATGAGAATAAAGTTTGGTATGCCTTAACTTCGAATAATAATCCCAAAATTATCAGCCAGGAAGAATACTCTAATCTCCTAAGGTTATTGGCAGGGGTGAGGGGAAACCTTCTGGAAGACAACGACCCCTCCTTCAGAAAACTTTCATCTGGAATAGGCAAGGAGTACAAAAAGAATGCCGAGAGAATTGAAAAGCACGTGATGGCAGTATTTGGTTTCAAGATGCCTAAAAGTGCCACGATTATACTTTCGGAGAACTGGAGTCCGGGATCGGTGAATGGAGGAGCGATGTCCTCAAATAAAAAAAACTACTCTGTGATTTTCGGCATGGGCATAGGGGAGCAACACAGAAGTGACTTCAAGATTATACTGGGTGTATTTGTCCACGAGATTCTTCACAAGGCAATAGACATGAATGGAACCTTGAAGGAAGAAAAGCCCGGACAGAGGGGACGCGAGCAGTTTGAGGAGGCAGTGCTAGACTACTTTGTCCCAGACGGTATTCTTTCCCAGAAAATAGGTCTAGTTGATCAGATAGAGATTGAGGATTGCAAGAGGAAGATGGATCGAAACAGGCCTGACAGCAAGGAAATCTCAGACCGGCTTCTAGAACCGATTAGGGAATACTACAAATCCTACGGGAAGGAGACGATTTGGAAATTCCTTGCAAAGCGCGGTTTTGCAGAGTACATCAATCAAAAGTGAGCGATAGGAAACTATTGATTGACATCCCGTTTTCCCGCGTCGGACAAATAATAAGCAATCTATATAAAGCCAAATCCGCCCTACTCAACAGATTAGATGATGAAAAAATTGATAAGGCGGAAACGGTCGTCGCGCACAAGGAAGAATTGAAGATACCAAGGGCAGAATTTGACAAGTATTTTGTTGTACTCTCACACTGGCATGAATATTCATGCAATCTAAATCAGGCAAATGCTTTGGGGGCGAGAATCATTGATGGGAGTGGGAAGCATATTGGCCATGGAAAGAGCTATGAGTACGAAACTGACGGGAGCATAAAAAGTATTGTTATCGAAAAGACTAATCATCCACACCAAAACCTTCCGGCTGAGAGCCTGAAACTTTACTTCGACGTTCTCAGAATTAACAGCGAGCAAATGCTCTAATCGCGCTGCGTTTAGCTCCTGGAGTAGCGAATGGGCCCAAGGGGATTTGAACCCCTGACATCTGGCTTTCTTACGAAATGATATAAGACCAGCGCTCTAACCAGGCTGAGCTATGAGCCCCCAAGCATAATCATATATTCATTAAAGTTTTAATAGTATTACTTATTTTGCGGTGTCGCTATGGAT
>JAGWHN010000037.1 GCA_028866785.1 Microcaldota archaeon | reverse complement strand
GAGAGCTCCTTGCTGTCTGGCATCTCGGTGGTGAGAAGCATCTTCACAAGCTCCTTCGCCCTTGCTAGAAGCTTTCTCCTCTTGTCGGTTCTTGTGTCCTCTACCTTCTCAACCCTGAATTTAGCGTCATATGGACCCACCCTGTCGACCGACTCTACCGCAGCCGCAAGTATGCAGGTCTCGATTCGGTCCAGGGATGCAGGCAGGTGCAGCTTTCCAAATGTCTTGCCGCCCTGCTGGTTCATGTCGATTTCTATCCTTCCGATCTTTCCGTTCTTTTGCAGCTCCCTCAAATCAAGCTCGTCTCCAAGCAAACCTTCTGTCTGGCCGAATACTGCGCCGATTATGTCCGGCTTGTCAACAAGTCCGTCGATTGAAAAGTCAGCCGCAATCATGTATTTTACTATGTCTAGGTACGTCTTTGCCATGAAATCATCTATTTTGTAGGATGCATTCACGGAACCTTTCAGGATTAGTCAGATATTATGCGCTGCACACACTAACTTGCTTATCTGTTATTGCAAAACAGAGAGATGATTTAGTATAAATTTGCATAATTGCACCTTGTGCTTGCCTGACAATCGCTGTTGATTCCATGCCCTATCCTATACTTAGGTTGGGAATAGCAATATTAATATACACATCCTATCAGGTACGGCGATTTTAATGAGCAAGTACCAAAAGGGTGCAAGGGGCGAGAGGGAGCTCCTAAACAGGTTCTACGAACTTGGATATTCGGTCATAAGAAGCGCCGGATCGGGCGTCAACTCTATTAGCCCAGATATCTTTGTGATGAAGGAGGGCAGGGGGTTTGCCTTTGAGTGCAAGGCATGGGATAGCACCTCGATTAGCATTGAGTGGGACAAATGGGAGGCGCTAAAGAGGTGGGAGGAGAACTCGAAGCTCCCGATGTTCATGGCCTGGAGGATGAGCAACATCGGCTGGTTCTTCATAAGGCTCGATGAGATGCACAAGAACCCGAGGAGCTACAGCATTACAAAGAGGACCGCGATAAAGATAGGCAGGGTGTTCGAGAACCTAAGGCTGGAAAAGGGAATTGAGGCCATAGCAACAAAGATAAGCGAAGAAGCCTGATCAAAAAGCTATTTTTTCTTCCCGATTAGCCCGTGAAAGATCTTCACCAGCGGATGCCTGTCATCCACCTCCTCGCCCTGCGCGGATCCTATTCGCGACGCGTACATCTGCGCGAGGTCCTTTATCGTCCTTGAAAACGGCGCCTTGCTGTCGAGCGAGAAGGTTGGCACACCCTCTGCTACCCCTACCTGCACTTTCTCGTCCTCGGGGAACATCTCGCTCACCTTCGTCTCCGCCATCTCCTCGATCTCTCGCATGTCAAGCTCGAACTTCTTATTTCGTACGCGGTTTATTATGAGGTTGCATTTTAGTTTTGCCTTGCCGTACCTGCCAAGCATCTTTATCGCGCTAATGCAGCTAGCCTTGTTTGGCTGCGCTACGAGTATCGCCTCATCAAGCACGGTGAGCGCGCTTGGGAACTCGATCCCGGGCTGCGTGTCAATGATTACAAAATCATAGTAGAGGCCGGAGAGCTTTTTCATGAACGCATCGATTTGAGGGGTTGTGATTTTGACATCCTTTGTGGTGGTTATTGTCCTGGACAGATTTCCGGGAAGAATGCGGACCCCGCTTGAGGGGTGCGGAACTATCGCGCGCTTTATGTCAATCTTGTTTGAGATCACGTCAAGCACCCCATTTGAGGTGTCATTTAGCCCCATGTATAGCCCGACGCAGGGGTTGATTATGTCGGTGTCGACGATAAGGACGTTGTAGCGCATCTGCTTTAGCGCGACCGCGAGGTTTATGGAGACAACGCTCTTGCCCACCCCGCCCTTTGGGGAGCTCACTATTATGATGTAGGGCTTTTGCATAATCCCACTCTTACTAGTAAACAGCTCCAGATTAAAAGCTTAAGCCTGATTCAAACTCGGGCTAGTTTTTGTGGCAAAAACCGTCCTCCTCTAAGGTGCTTTTTGCCCTCTCTGTAAAGTAATACTACCACTACTCCAAATGATGCCATCCCTTTTTTAAAGCTTGTATTGGCATCTAAGTTACCAATTCAGTTGGGGGTGAAATGATGGCTAAACGGGGGTTCAGTCTATACGACATGGAGCAGTTCATGCGTGAGGCTGGAGCAGAACAGGTAACTGAGGATGCGGTCTTAGAGCTTGAAAAGGAGCTGGAGCGCCTAACAGAGACGCTTGCGCAAAGGACGCTAAAGTACGCAAGGCACGCGGGCAGAAGCAAGCTGATCAAAAAGTCGGATATAATGCTAACAAGGCACGGCCTTGTCTAATTTTTTACTTCACTTTTCACAGCCATCCAGCAAAGCTCATCATGAACGCAAGCAGCACGAATGCCACCTCAAGCCCGATTAGCCAGTTTGAGACTTCAAACTCCTTCATTGGCCTTATGTTCATAACAAAGTGCGTGAGGCTGTATATCCTCTTTCCATAAGGCGCCTTGAATGTCCCATCCTTTTGCCGAATCCCAAGGTCGGTAACCTTGAAGCCTTTTCTTAGGTGCAAGAAGAACTCGATTATCCAGGGGATAAAGATTATTATTCCAAATGCCTGCGCATGCCCAACCGCCATTATCGCAACGAGCGCGCCGCCGATGCAGTACGTGAAGCTGTCGCCCGGAATTATCTTTGCAAGATATTTGTTGAACGGCCAGAAGGCAAGCAGCGCCATGAAAAGGAGCGCTGAGAGGAGCGCGCCGATGTAAGAGCCAAAGAAGGTCGTGTAGAGCAGGAGCCCAAAGCTTGCAATTATTGCCATTCCAGGCTGGAGTCCGTCAAAGCCGCCAAGGAGGTTGAACGCGTTGGAGATAAAGATAACTGCAAGCGGCAAGATGAGTATCGGGTACAAAAGCCCTAGGTTGACTGTTCCAAAAAATGGGAGGACCACTGTGCTAACTCCAGCGTTTATTGCCATGAGCGGAATCGCACCAACAACCGTGAGGAGAGGCTTTTGCCACTGCTTTAGCCCTTTCTTTATGTCCTTTAGGTCAGTTGCCATCACCCTTCTTGCGCTCACGTTTATGTCGTCTAGGAATCCGACGAAGGTTATGAGCATTATGGAGAGCGCCACAGCGATTAGCTGCTGTACGCTAATTAATGGGGAGAAGACAAATGTGCCGCCGAAGGTGTATGCCATCATTCCAATTATCAGTCCAAATGCGACCCCAACGCCTCCGGAGCTTGGAAGCTTTATCGCCTTTTGCTTGTTGTGGTCCTCGCCAATCACTCCTGCGCTGTAAAAGTATGACATAAGGAATTTTGTTGAGTAGAAAGTGACGATGAATGCGATAATTGCGGGTACAATGACGGTTAGATAAGTGTGATACTGAAAGACTACCATGGATTACAATGCCTACTTCACTAATAAAAAACTATCATTGGCAAGTTTTGCTCCCGCACACAATCTTTATAATGATTTAAGCATCATAGAAATCAAGAGTAATCACTGATTTGGTTCCTTGGTGCATTTGTGACAGACTACGCGAGCATTGACAGGAAATGGCAGGAGGAGTGGGCCGAGGCGAAAGTATTCGAGTCGGACCCGGACAACAGGAAGGCATACCTTGTGACCGCCGCCTTTCCCTATGTCAACACGCCCCAGCACATAGGCCACATGAGGACGTACGGAACAGCTGATGTGCTTGCAAGATACAAGAGGATGAGAGGATTCAATGTCCTCTTCCCCATGGGGTTCCACGGAACGGGAACGCCGATTCTTGCGATCGCAAAGAGGATAAAAAACGGGGACAAGGAGCTCTTTCAGGAACTAAAGACCTTCCACATCAGCGATGAGGACATCAAAAAGATGCAGGACCCGGAGTTCATTGTCCAGTACATCTCGCAGGAGATTGAGACCGGAATGCACGGATCTGGGCTCAGCATCGACTGGAGAAGAAAGTTTGTCTCGATAGAGCCGATATTTAGCAAGTTCATAGAGTGGCAGTTCGGTGTCCTAAACTCGAAGGGATACCTTGTGAAAGGAAAGCATCCCGTTGGATGGTGCCCAAACGAGAACAACGCGGTTGGAATGCACGACACGAAGCATGATGTCGAGCCCGAGATAGAGCAGGAGTCTGCGCTGAAGTTCAAGGTAGAGGGAGAGGATGCAAGCTTCCTTTGCAGCACATACAGGCCAGAGACAGTTGACGGCGCAACAAATGTTTTCGTGAACAAAAATGTTGCCTACGTGCTTTGCACAATAGATGGGGAAAAATATTACATTTCAAAGGCTGCGGCAAAGATTCTTTCTTACCAGATGCCAGTTGAGGCAACTGCAGAACTTATGGGATCAGATCTTCTTGCAAAGAGGTGCATAAATCCATTCAATGGGGAGGTGCTTCCTGTTTTCCCAGGCGACTTTGTGAAGGAAGCGATGGGAACGGGAGTTGTGATGTCGGTTCCTGCGCATGCACCATTTGACTACGCCGCAATTGAGAAGCTCAAGTCAAGCGGATACAACACCGGGGAAATAAAGTACAAGAAAATAATTGAGGTTCAGATAGGAAAGTCGCAAACCGAGTCGAAGGAGAGCGGAAAGCCGATACATCTTGACCTTCCTGCGCTTGCTTATCTTGAGCTGCTGAAAACCGATGTCAATGCGATAAACGACATGCTAGAGTTTGCGACAAAGATGCAGTACAAGGAGGAATCGCACTGGGGAAAGATGCTAGTGAAGGGCTACGAGGGAATGAGCGAGCCCGAGGCGAGGGAGAAGATAAAGAGGAAGCTGCTTGACGAGAAGAAGTCGATAATGATCCACATCATACAAAATGCGCCCGTGAAGTGCAGGTGCGGGTTTGACGTGGTGGTCAAGATCGTGGACAACCAATGGTTCATAAATTACGGTGACAAGGCATGGAAGGAGTCGGTAAAGGAGCACTTCAAGTCAATGAACGTGCTTCCAGAAAAGGTCACAAATGCGTTCAATGCGGCGATAGACTGGATTGACCTAAGGGCTGTGGTCAGGGCGCAGGGGCTTGGGACAAAGTTCCCGCTTGACAAAAACTTCATCATCGAGTCCCTTTCAGACTCAACAATCTACATGTCATTTTACACCATACTTAACTTCATACGATCTGTTGAGGTGGAGAAATTAAAGCCCGAGTTCTTCGATTACGTTTATCTAGGGAAGGGGGATGCGGATAAGGTGGCTGCAAGCACTGGAATCGACTTTGAAATCGTGAAGAAGTGCAGGGAGAGTTTCACCTACTGGTACGATTTCACCTCAAGGCACTCCGCTGCGGACCTGATTCCAAACCACTTCACGATGCAAATCTACAACCACGTTGCGATCTTTGACAAGGCGTACTGGCCAAAGCAGGTTGTCGCAAACGGGATGGTGATGTGCGAGGGAGAAAAGAT
>JAGWHN010000036.1 GCA_028866785.1 Microcaldota archaeon | reverse complement strand
TAGCTATCAGAGCCTAGCCATCCACTAGGTGGCTTATAATTACAAGCTCACTTCTCCTCGAATCAATCCCCTAGACGGGGATCTCACAAAGTGCATCACAGATGAGTTATTCTAAGACGTATACCTTTCACAAAGCGCGAGCTCTCGAGTATGACCTCTAGGAAGCTCAACTGGACATCAAAGCACTAACAAGTAGTTAGGTAGAGAAGCTTTATATACGTTTTTCTGGAAAGTTTACCTCCACTACTTGCGTTTCAAAGATTCGAGTTCTTCGTTCTTTGTTGGAGCCCCTCCCTTCGCTTCTGCCAGCCGCTCTGAAATTTCCTTTATAAGCACATAAACCTTTTCATTCGGATTTTTTCGGAGGCGACAAAATCATTTTAAGACCCGCATCCTGGCATACTGGCAATCTTTTAAGCTGTTGGTGCGAATATTATCTAGTTGATAACTTGCAGCAAGTCGACGAGCAGAGCAGCAACTCGCGCTACATCTCCCTGATAAAGGACCTTCTGCAGCCCGATGAGGAGGTGGAGCTTGTCATCACGCAGACAAGGTACTGGCCGCTTGTGCCAGCAAACTCGATATTCAAGCCGAAGATAATATACGCGACAAATAGAAGGGTGATAATAATAGCCAGGCACCAGCTTGGACTTGTCAGAAGCTACTCCATCTTTCCATACAGGATAATACTTGCGGTCAAGCCGACCAAGGGGATCTTCCTCTCCTCGATCGCTATCGGGCATCAGGGAAGCATACCTTCAGATGACATCGAGAAGAACGAGCCCAAGAACGTGTCTGGGCTGCGCCACCATGACGCGATGCGCCTTGAGCACTTCATAAACGCAAAGATCGTATCCCTTCCTCGCAATTCGCTTAGCCCAGAGGAGCAGGCGCAGTCTGATATGCTAAAACACAACAAGGGCCTCAAGTGCCTAAACTGCGGAACGATGAACGAGATCACAAGCGACTACTGCTCCCACTGCGGAACCAGGCTCTAAGCAAGGATATTCGCCCCGCGCTTTGACTCCTGCGTCCTAAGCCCGAACTCAGCGATGCTTGAGATGCTATTCGAGAGCTGCTCAAGCAGGTAGTTCTCAAGACGATCTCCCCTGAACTTTCTTATCTTCATCCTTATCTTTGAGCGGAGCTCCGCAACCTTCTCTATTGCCCCTAGATCCCCGTAGAATCCCGCAAAGCACAGCCTGAACTGCGACTCAAGGTCTCCGATTATGTCCGCCCCCCTTGCCTTGAGGCTCAATGAGACTATCTCGAGCCTATCGGAAATGTACTCTAGCTGCTGCAGGCCCTCAAGGTACTTGAGCGCATCCTTCGCCTGCGTAATGTTGACGTATCTGACCCCCATCATGTAGAACCTGTTGACGAGCTTCTCGATCTTTTTTATCGTCTTGTAGTTTCCGCTTCTCGCCTCCATGAACTCCTGCTCGACAAGCGACTTGAGCCTCGACATCACGCGGTCAAGGTCTATCTCCTTTATGTTCGTGAAATCCTCAATTATCAAATCGCTGTTCGACTGGCTTGTTATCTCGAATCCCGGGCACTCGGAAATCGCACCGTCAATCTCATCAAGCTGCTCCGGGGCGAATCCGCTTTTTGAATAGAGGCGCAGCTTGCTGAAGCCGTACATGTAGTGCATTCCCACCCACCTTCCGATTAGCGACCCCCTCATTCCCTGCCCCACAATCCTCTCTATCTCTCTAGGCACGGATTTCGTGGCGGATATCACAAGCTCTCCGTTCTCGTTTTCGTAGAGGTTTACGCTTTTTTCGAGCTCAACCCCGCTCTTGTCAGCCCATTTCTTGGGTATAATTATTGCAAGGCTGCCGGTGCCGAATTTGAAGATATGTTTTTCCATAATAATATAGTCTATATACAGAATATATATACCATATCACAAATCCATATATACAAAGATAAACACCAACATATTGGTGAACAAGATGGAAAAAGAAACAGAGAAAATCGAGCTCGCGCCGATAATAATCAGGGGTGCTGCTGGAAGGGAGCTGTGCATCGGCTTCTATCGGCACGAGGCAAGGGCTGCGGGAATCATACAAAGGGCTTCCCAGTTTTTGCATGGTGCAGGCGCGCTGCGGATCTAAGGTGATAAGATGGTAGAAAAAATAAAAACAGAGAAAGAAAAGAGAGCAGAACTCATTCAGACTGAAAGAGTCGCCGCAAAGTGGGCAGAGCTGAGCAGAGACGAGGGCAGCGGCCATAACTGCAGCTCTGGAGGGATGATAACCTACAGGGAGGAATTCAAGTCCGAACTGGCAGAGGACCAGGCTGCAATAGGGATCCTTAAAGATGAGTTCCTGCTCAAAAAAGCCACAGAGTTCGCCTCTTCCCACGAGAGTGATCTAGGCCTAAACTATTCCTCGGCGATATCCGAGACGGCGCTAAGGCTAAAGGAGAAGGCTGCTGTTGAGAAGCTGGTTGAGGTCTTAGATGTATATGGCGCCTTGGGTGACAAGTTCCTAAACACTGTAATCTTCGATGTTTCCTCTACACTCGATGTTAAAGAAATGTCCTCAGAGAAGTTTTTGGCAAGATGCGATTCTGCGCTTGCCGAGTCGAACCTCGCTATAATTGCAAGGCGCCTCAAAAATACAAACGAGCGCCAAACACGAGACTTTCTAAGGGTTGCCCTTGAATATCCAGACACTAAAGGCAGAATTCTATCGGAAATGAACAAAACCCTCTTGTGCTATTCAAGCAAGGAGCAGGAGATCGTGCAGAGGAAGCTTGCATGGACCGATTATCCAAGAAAGAAGCTTAGCAACGACGAATTCCTGGGCCTTTGCAGCATAATGCAAAGCAAGGAAGTGCTAGGGACCATAAAGAAGTACCCCCAGCTCGCAAGGGGCAGCATAATCGAGGTTGTTGCAGAGGATTGGAAGGAGCATAGGGACGCGGGGAGGATTGCCAAGATCTGCGAGATAATGCAGGATCCCAAGGTCTACAAGGCGGCATCCCGGGAGCATCTGGTTAGGACCTATGGAAAGGCAGAGAGGGTAAACCAGATCTGGCTGTGCGAGGCAGCAAGAAGGCTCCAGAGCCTAAATGCAGTTCACACAATCGTGGACACTCTTGCAAAATACACCCCAGAGTCCGCAGGTACGATGGGATATATGCTCCTAAGAAAGATGCTTGATTACAAAAAGGTCAGCCACGAGCATTTCCTTGCAGCGTGTAGATTCTTCGGAAAGGACGAGTTTGCACAGCTTGCCCAGAAGGGCAATGTGGAGCGCACCTCCCCAAACCAGATTACGCCGCTACACGAGATTATGTATCTCTTTACCAAAATTGCCAGGCAGACCGGTACAGACCATGAGATAATGGCTTGGGCGCTGGCAAGGGTAAAGCAGGATTCAAAGACCCACGGAGTCGATGCAGCATCGATCCTAAGCAAGCAGATAGGGGACATGCTGGAGGAAGATCCCGTGGACCGCAGCCTGCTTCTCCGCAAGATAAAAGGGGAAAAGATAGTGGATTTGAGCACCAAGGAGTTCTACCTAGAGGAACTCAAGGCAGGCTGGTACGACGGGGGCAGCATAGGCATACACGGAAACCTGGTCAGCGGAGGACACGTCAACATCGAGCAGGCTGGAGAGAAGATCCTCTCGCTTGTGGATGATGAGAGCGCAAAGGTAACCACGACCAAGAGCGGCAGAGTGGCCACCTCGATTGAGATACAAACCTCCGGAGGAGGTGCAAAGGACCTAATTGGCAGAACCTATCACGTTTTGCTGACAAGGACCTTGGAAGGGGCGCCCATAACCAATGTTTCGCTCAGCTACGCCACGGGCTACCTCTACGATGAAGACGTATATCGGCTCAAGAACAAGATGAAGAAGGAGGCTCAACAGATCGGCAATGCTCTCAAAGGACTTGAAAGGAAATAGGTTAAGAATGCGGTCTTGTAAGTCCAAGACCGCTTCTTCCCATTGAGAAAACAAATAACGGCCTAAACCTTAACTTCTTGGATGATCACAGTATATCCTGTTGCACTGCAGGCACTCCGCAAAGCTCCTTATCCTCTCGAACTCACCAACGTCCAGGTCTTTTCTTGTTGCGAGTATGTCCATCACCTTGTTGAAAGTCGTCGTGGTGCCGTCGCGCCTTAGGCCCTTTATCAGCTCCTCGACTCTTTCAACTTTCTTGACGTTCTCCTTTCTATTTTCCATGATATCGCCATGCCTTGCAAGTTTAGATTTAACCCCAAAAACTCGTGTATTTTTTCCTATCCTCAATCACTGTTTGGGGCCCTCCGCGCCTCTCCTCTTTCAATAATCCAAGTTTTTTTAGCTCCCTAACCCCATTTTCTGTAAGATCATAATAGGTTTCAAACTTCATTATGGTCCAATGATACTCTTCCGTATCCTTAGTTGGAACCAGAAACTCAGATATGTAACCTTTAGCTTCTAGTAATCTAATGCCCGCCCAAAAATATTTTTTATCGCCTGAAGTACTTAGTCCGTATTCCGGCTTTGGAGAATCTATAAGTGCATTTAGAATGCGACTTGCTTCTGCCCTAACTGAAGCATTCGAATAGTCCCTTTTTATCTCATTTATATCCAAAGTAATGAAAAATCCTCGCTGAAGCTGCTTTATAGTCGCCAAATCAAGCTCTACCAATCCTGTTTTCATTTTTTCTATCGCTTCCATTTTTATCACAATATATAATTTGTTTTGAGTGATATTTAAAGAACGTTAATTTGAGCATATTTTCCATAAAAAACTAGAATTATGACTAATTTACCTCGTAATAAAGAGTAGTTATTTATATCAGATTTACTCTAATTCCTATATGAAGTACGATTTTGAAAGCAAGTTCAACAGGGAGTACAATCCGATTACCCGCAAAATCATTCGTCTGCTGTCTAGCAATTCTCGAATAACGGTAAGTGAGATCGCAAAGGAGCTTAAAATGTCAAGGAGCACCATTGCCTCCAGGTTAAAGAAGATTGAAGATGCCTTCCAGATAAAGTACACCCTTAGATTCAACCCGAGAAAGCTTGGACTGCTCAATCCGCACATGATACTCGTCAGATTCGGCAAGAAGCCCGATTATGAGCAGGTTAAGAGGGCCCTTGGGCGCACCTATCATGTTCAGTTCGCGGCAAGGATAAAGGGCACTTACGATCTTCTGATCTATGCGAATGCATATTCACTTCCGGAGTATCTCACGTGGGATATGCGCATGAGAAGTGAGCTTATGCCTAGCTACAGCGCAAAGTGGCAGTCTTCTGACGTTAGCTTCTTCAGGCTTGGATTCCCCCAGATAAGAAACGAGGTCCTGGATCGTGCCAAGCTTCCAAAGAGGCAAAGGGAGATGCTCAAGATTCTTAACCAGAACTCAAGGATCTCCTTCAAGGAGCTTTCGCGAAGCCTTGGGATGAACTACAAGACGACTGTATACAATTTCAACAAGCTGGTTAAATCCGAATACATGCTGCGATTT
>JAGWHN010000035.1 GCA_028866785.1 Microcaldota archaeon | reverse complement strand
TGTCGGAGGGCCTACAAGGATGCCGATTGTGCAAAGATACGTTGAGCAGCTGCTCGGAAAGAAAATAGAGAGAGGGGTGGACCCGATGGAGGCAGTCGCATTCGGGGCGGCAATACAGGCAGGAGTGCTGACAGGCGAGGTGAAGGACATCGTGCTGCTTGACGTGACTCCGCTCTCCCTTGGAATCGAGACGTTGGGAGGCGTGATGACAAAGCTCATTGACAAGAACACCACAATACCGATCAAGAAGTCGCAGGTGTTCACAACCGCAGATGATTCGCAGACAAGCGTGGATATACACATACTGCAGGGCGAGAGGGCGACCTCAAAGGACAACATAGAGCTGGGGAGGTTCACGCTGATGGGCCTGCCGCCTGCTCCGAGGGGAACCCCTCAGATAGAGGTCTCATTTGACATCGACGCAAACGGCATACTGCACGTGACCGCAAAGGACAAAGCAACAGGGAAGGAGCAGAGCATGCAGGTAGTCGCGCCGCACAAGATGAGCAAGGAGGAGATTGAGAAGAGGATGAAGGAGGCTGAGCAGTACTCGGAGGAGGACAAAAAGATCCGGGACTACATCGAGCTAAAGAACAGCACCGAATCGATGATCTACTCCGCTGAAAAGCTCATCAAGGAGGACGGATCGAAGGTCTCCGCAGAAACAAAGGGGAAGGTTGATAAGGCGATCCAGGATGCCAAGGATGCGATAAAGAAGGAGGAGGAGCCTAACCTCAAGGAGAAGTTTGAGGCGCTCAAGGAGGCGATGCAGGGCATGGGCGCAGAGATGTACAAGCAGGCAGGCGCAGGACAGCCTGGGGCAGGGGCAGCAGGTCCGGAAGGCGAGGGCCAGCCTGGGCCTGAGGGCGATGGCAAGGACAATGCGCAGGATGCGGACTTCAAGGTAGAGAAGTAATGGCGCATGACTACTACGATGTTCTGGGGGTACCCAAAAACGCCACTGGAGAGCAGATAAAGAAGGCATACCGCGAGCTTGCGATGAAGCACCACCCTGACCGCAACAAGGAAAAGGACTCTGAGGAGAGGTTCAAGAAGATTAATGAGGCGTATGCGGTTCTTGGCGACCCTGAGAAGCGCCAGCAGTACGATGCCTTCGGGCCAGACCAGTTCGGGCAGAGGTTCAACCAGGAGGACATCTTCAAGGGCTTCAACGTAAACGATCTGTTTCGGGAGATGGGATTCAACGTCAACTTCGGCGAAAGCGCAGACCCATTCAACTTCTTCGGAGGGGGGGTGGGAAGGTCCCAGGACGTGGGCCAGAGCATACTCCACAGACTTGATCTTACGCTAGAGGAGGTCGCAAAGGGGGTGGAGAAGGAGATACACGTAAAGCACGTAAGGGAGTGCGATAGGTGCAGCGGAAACGGCGCAGAGCCCGGGTCAAAGATGACAAAGTGCCCAAGGTGTGAGGGCCACGGATACATGAAGAGCGTGAGAAACACAATCTTCGGCAGGATGGAGTCGGTCACGCCCTGCGAGAGGTGCAGCGGCAAGGGAAAGGTCTACGATAAACTGTGCAGAAAATGCAGCGGAAAGGGGGGAGTTGTCGCGGATGAAAATGTGAAAGTCACAATACCTGGAGGGGTTGAGGAGGGAATGAGGCTGAGGCTTCAGGGGCTAGGGGACCACGGAAAGGATGGGTCGGGAGACCTCTATGTTGAGATTCACGTGCAGAAGCACAAGATATTCAAAAGGGAGGGGGATAATATCGTCGTGGAGGTCGAGGTGCCATTCTACACTGCCATACTCGGAGGAAACATTGACGTCCCAACTCTCAAGGGGATGAAGAACATAGAGATTCCGGCGGGAACGCAGCCGTATGCAAAGATAGTTCTCAGAAACGATGGCATAAAGTCGCTCCACGGAGGCGGACACGGAGACCAAGTTGTCAGCATCGATGTTAAGATACCAAAGAGCCTCTCAAGGGATCAGGAGGAGCTCCTCAGGCGCTTCAAGGAAATAGAGGGAGGAAAAGATTCAGGATCTAAAAAGAAGTTTGGAGTGTTCTAGTCCTCGTTGAAGTCAAGTCCCCTCAGCTCCACCTTGAAAGTCTTCCTGTGGCTCTCAGCATAGGCCTTGATCTGCGGAAGACCCCTGTAGGTCTTCTCATCCACAAGAGCGGGGACATGTATGTTGCGCTTGAGCGCCTTTATCTTCTCGAACTCGATTCCCGAAAGCACAAGGGCGTTTTGTGCCTTGATGCAGTCTGAATTGTCATTGCTATAGAAATAAACTTTGGACTCAGGCTTTTCATCCAGATTTGCTGACGACCTGATCTTTCGTTTTCCCATGTTGCTAATCACTTTCAGAACTATTTATACATTCTCTCCAGATTCAGACTCCTCTTTTTCCTTTCTTGTCTTAAACTTTTCAATGGCCTTGCCAACGCTGTATGAGATTAGCAGGAATGAGACAATCGGGACGGAGGCAATGCCTGCGTACTCAAGTGGAAGAAGCTCCTTTGAGAGGTTCATGGAAACAAAGGCCTCCCCCACGGCAGTTGTTAGCACAGGAATGAACGCGAAAGGCGCTACAAGCTTTAGGACTCGCCTTGATATTGTTATTTTTGCTTGGAGCCTCTCCTGTTCCAGCGCCATGGTCCTGAGGCATTTGTCTATCCTGAGCGTCATCTCCGTCTTCTTCCCGTTAAGGTGTTTCTCGTGGTCCTCGGCAAGTTCGTTTATCGCCTCATCCCTTCTATCGAATGCCTCTGAGGGCAGATTACGGAGCTTTCCCTCCCCGAAGATCTTTATCAGCTCCTCGGCGTAGCGCATCTCGTCCTTGCCCAACTTGCCCAGATCAGCCATCAAGTTATTCGTCTCCTTCGCGGAATATTTTAGACCTGTGGCCTTCGCCTCGGCGCCGAGCCTGCGGCACTTCTTTTGCTCCGAGAATATTACCTTGAAGTCGTTTATCGGATTTATCGCTGAGCCAAAAGACTTCAATCTTGTCTTGAAGTCCTGGGAACTCTGGTTGTTCATTGTATCCAGGAAATGAAGCTTTGGGGCTTAATATATCTGACTTAGGATTTGTTTTGCGCAGGTTTTTGCCTGTCTGCTCTGAGCCCCATTCTAAGGGTGAGGTACATCACAAACACCACGATGAAGACTCCTGCTGCAATCAGCAGTATAGATAGGGGAAGATTTGAAACTGAAGTAAACGGAAGCGCAAGTCCAAGGGCGATGCAGATGAAGGCGAAGAGAGGCGGAATCGCTGGTAGCGGCCTCATGTACTTCCTTAGAAAGAGCATTGTGGCGATGAGCCCGGCAGCCCCTCCAAAGATTATTACAAAACTGAGGAAGTAGTTTGCCAGGACAGAGTATGCGCTTACGGCGAGCATGAGCGGCAGTCCGAGGTCTCCTGCGCCGAGCTGTATCTGCGCGATTATCGGGATCTGGCCGCTCTTTATCAGCCTCTGGATTGTAGGGTTGTCTATCTTCCTCATCTCTACAAGATGCTTTTTGTAGACGGCCCCGTATTTTCCATGGAGAGAGGATTGCGATTCAACCTCGATGTCGGATGCGCTTATCAAAAAGGCGAGGTTCCTGCTTGATAGCGCCTTTGCGAAGGTTATCATGTGCTTGGTGATAAACACCGCTACATAATCGTATATTGCAATCAGCCCCATGAATAAAAATGCGGCAGCAAACCCGAAACTTATCCCCAAAATGACCCCGAGTCCGATGCTCGAGATTACCACAACGCCATTTCTGAGCGAGGGGCGCTTGTTCTTTGCATAGATCAGAAGGACTGCCAGCAGTATCGAGGCTACTGCGATGGGGTTGAAGTCCGCGCTTGGAAATAGGTATCCCAAGATGATCAAAAAGAAGAAAAATGAGGGCAGCACCACTGCAAGAGCCTCGAGCAGTATGAAAAGCAGCTCGCCCTTGTAAAACCTGATGAGCAAAACAAGGAGCAGCGCGAATATTATTATGCTCCCGAAATAGTAGAAGGTCTGCGATGCGGAGCTTATCGTGCTTGTGCCCGAGCCGGTAAGCGCAGAGGCCTGTGCGGTTGAAAATAGAAGCGAGGCGAGAAGCATCCCCCCGAACTGCACGATCAGAAACAGAACAAGTATGTGGGCGAGCTGCCTGTTTTCGATTCGCGTGAGCACCAAGGCACCTACTCGTTCTCGTGGCTCGACATCTTGAGGTGTCCCGCCTTCGGGCTGTAGACGTCTCCTGACCTTTCGAGCTCGTTGATGTACTTTGTGGCAGTCGCCCTGTCGACGCCCTCCTTCTCCGCTTCCTCAAGCACGCGCGTGATCTTGGCGTATCCGCCCTCCTCCTTCTCAAGCCTCTTGATCAGGGTTGTGATCAAATTCATCTTCGTGACCTTCTCCCTCGGCATTCCTGTGAGTATGGTATCAATGTCTCTCCTTCCTCCTCTGTCGACTCCGAGGGTCCTGAGCATGAACTCGAAGAGGCTGATTGCAAGCTCCGAGTCGCGCAGCTCTATCACCTTTGAGAGCCTCGACTTTGCGCTGCCCTCTGCAAGCCTTACAAGTCCCTCGATCTGCCTTGCGGTTATCGGTGTTGCACCGGACTTGAGTCCGATCTTTCTGAGCTCAAGATAGTAATCCTCAATCTTTGCCGTAGCCTCCGGAGAGAGCCTCGGCCTTACGTTCTTCTTTGCGTATGCGACGTACTTTCTGAGAAGGTCAGCGCTTATCGCAGGAGCCTCGACCTGCGCGAAGTCCTTGAGGTCTGCAAGCGATGCGCCTGCGGCCTCGTGCTGCGTGAGTATGTGCTTTGCAATCCTCTTGTCCTGCTCCTCGTCAATCACGTCCTTTATAGGGAAGATCAGGTCGAACCTGGAAAGGAGCGCTGGAGGTATGTCAAACTGCTCTGTCGGATAGGTGTTTGGGTCGAATCGCCCGTACTTAGGGTTTGCGGCCGCAAGGACGGTAGTCTTCGCGCTGAACCTTGCGACTATTCCCGCCTTCGCAACGCTGATTGTCTGCGATTCGAGGGCCTCGAGAAGCGAGGACTTGTCCTCGTCTCCGATCTTGTCGAATTCGTCGATAGAAACCTCTCCTCCAGAACCCAGCACCAAAGCTCCCGCCTTGAGCGTCCATCCCCCCTCCGCAAACTCGTCTCGCTCTGCGGAGGCGGTGAGACCTGCGGAACTTGTTGACTTTCCGCTCACGTAGATTCCCTTTGGCACGATCGTTGTCACCGCTTGAAGCAACCTTGTCTTAGCCGAACCTGGGTCTCCAATTAATAGAATGTGTATATCGCTTCTTATCGGCGCCCCGTCGATCAGCTTCTTGTCTGGGGTCCCACCGAAGAGCTGTAGGGCAAGCGACTGCTTTATCTGTTCGTGTCCGTAGATCGATGGCGCGATGGAGGTTGCAATTTTCTCAAAGATCCTAGGGTCCTTTGACATCTCGTTTATTGCCTGCTCCTCCTCATCAGTGATTTCTATGTCTGCGAAGTCCTTCTGCTTTGGCTTTAGGGAGATGCAGTCGAAGAACATTGTGAATAAGGTCTTGTCATCCTTTCCCCTTGAAGTCTTTCTTGGCCTAATTCTTATTATCCCAGTTATGTCAACTCGGTCCCCGGGAATTATCGTGTTGACCAGGTCATCAGCGAGCCAGACCTCAAGCT
>JAGWHN010000034.1 GCA_028866785.1 Microcaldota archaeon | reverse complement strand
GTAATAGTGTGAAATGTTATTTAAAACACGCTGATTTACCCTGCCCGCGCTACCCCTACATCCTAACGTCAATTATTACGGGCCCGTGGCTTACCTTTGTGCCGTTGTACGCATACTCCCCTTCC
Source organism: Microcaldota archaeon (assembly GCA_028866785.1). The sequence continues at coordinate 6,164 of JAGWHN010000034.1, read as the reverse complement.
CTTCTTGAGTTGTAGCAGATGAGCTTGAACCCGGCTGCTGAGGACTTGTTCCTGAGCAGCTCCCAGTCCTTCCTCATCAGGTTGTTGTTTCCCTCGCAGTACTCGTTCCTCTCTATCTTCGCGTCGTGTATCGCCCTGTACTCATCAAGCGTCAGGAAGATTCCCCTCCCTAGCGACTTAATGTCCACAAGCTTGATCTGCTCCTTCCTGTCCATCGATTTCACGAATTCCCCCTCGAAGATAGTTGCCCCCGATCCGCTCCCGTACGATCCGAATATTATGGGCTTTGGCAAGATCTGCTCCTTTATTATCGCCCGCGCAAGGCTTCCCGTCTTGAACCATAGGGAGCAATTGTACGAGTTCCCGACATTTGATGGGATCTTGAGGGAGTGGTTGAGCCCGATGCTGTCTTTGAATGCCGCAAACTCGCTTGTCGCCCTCACCTTCTTGTGGAACGCCCAGAGGTTCTTGACGCCCTGGTGGTTGTTTAGGAAATCCATGAGCGCCTCATGGCTCTTTATGCTCGCCGAGTAGTGCGATTTAACCACGCTCCTTAGGAACTCAAGCGACCCGGTGTGGTCGCCAATCGGCTCCGCCATCCCTATCTTTTCCTCCAAGCGCCTTAGCTTTGCGGGGTTGTTCTTGCGGAGCTCATGAACGTAAATCATCGAGCCGTTGTATTCCGCCTCTATCGGATATGGGACGTGGCTAACAAGGTATGAGTCCTTGTTAATCCCAAACTGCTTCTCATAGCTTTCAAACGCGCTTCCAAGCGTCACCACGTAGTTGACCTTTGACCCAAATCCGCTGCTCACGATTGGCGTGTGCTCATCGGGCTTGTGGAAGTCGTAGGTCGGGAGGTTGTAGTGCGCCGATTTGTTGTTTAGCTTTATTAGCAGCGGATCCTTTGTCAGATATACAAGGGCCGAGCCCGCTCCCTGGGTTGCCTCCGCATTTTGCGCCTTTTTGTGGTCGTATATTGCAATGTCGGAGCCTATCACTATTGCGCCCTCTATGCCCTGGTTCATTATGTAGTTGCTTGCGAGGTTTACCGATTTTGTAAGGGCGGTGCATGCGAACTTCATCTCCATGGTGTCCGAGCTCCTGGTTGCCTTTATGAACTCCTTGACCAGCAGCCTCTCCTCATTTGAGCGATTCTTGTATTTCTGGATGAGGACCGGCTCGACAATCTCAAGCATCGCCTGTGTTGCCGGCCTGCTCTGCTCCCCGCTGCTCTCCGTCGCAACATAAACTGCCCCGATTCCATAGTCTATGAAGTGTTTTTTGAGCGGCTCCTGTGTCATTATGTTTTCCGCAAACCTCAGAATGTTGTTTGCGCCTATGGTGATGTGCGTGTCTGAGAAGCCCGGGAACCTGAACATGTTTATTCCAAGCCCCTTCCTTATTTGGTCAACTGGAAGATTGAGATGCTCAGAAATCGTCTTTGCGGTCACCAAATAGGGCGTAGATTCAAGCCCGATATAGCTTATCCCCGTCGAGCTGGCATTATCTACCTGTGAACTTTCTGTCGCCATGCAACTACTTTATCTGCAGTCTTTTTAAATGACGTAGATACCTACGTCAATTATACCCCACGCTCTTTTCGGAATGGTTTTATGACGATAGCTTTAACTAATCCAGTTGCAAAGTAGTATCATGTCTACGGTGTGTACAAAGTGCAACGGAAGCGGAAAGGCAAAGTGCCTCAAGTGCACCGAGGGGTACAACTACAGCGTTGACTCTGAGTGCCTTTTTTGCGATGGAGAGGGGAACATCACCTGCCCTGTATGCAAGGGAAAGGGAAAAATAGAGGAATAAATTAGCGCGCAGCTAACTTTGCTTTTGACGAATTTTTGCTTCGAACAATTGGCTTGAGTATCTCGGCCATCTTCTCCTCGTCCCTTTTTTGCAGCAGCTTTGTGTGCTTTGCCTTGTCCTTCGGCGCGATTATCTTTCTCCTGATTATATTGTATGCCCTGTCCGGGGGTATGTCAAGGTACTTGGCGATCTTGAGCTGGCTGAAGCTCTTCTTTTCGTACATGATTCGTATCATCTTCTCCAGAATCTCCTTGTCCATCTCCGAAACAGGCCTCATGAAGACTGCATAAACATCGAGCCTGTGGCGCTCAAGAACGTCCGATATGAATATCTTCGTCTCAGCCTCGCAGCTCACGCTCATTAGCCCGCGCTTCTCGTTTCCCTTCAAGATTACCTCGTATATCTCCTGGACGGTGGGGGCCCTTTTCTTTAGCAGATCGTCTAGGATACTGTAGATGTTCAGCACTCGCTTCTCCTCAAGTAGCGCCACATTTTTGTTTGTAACCACCATGTCTCCCCTACTCTTTTGGTTCTGCGCGTTTTTCAGACAAAAATTTGACAAACGCATATGCATCTATGTTGCCCTTCTGGTCCACAAAATCAGATCGCGGCTCTACCTCCAAAAGCTCCTGGGTAACCTTATGCGCAGCCTCCTCTTTCTTGTCCCTCCTTTCGATCGATTCCTTATCGATAATGTACTTCACCTTTGTGTTGCTAACCGGCAAGAATTTTGTTATGGGTTCTGGCCCCATCACATAATCAAAGTGAAGCGCGACTATTAGCTTTTTTGTGATCTCATCTGGATGCTTTGGCGGAAGTACCACAATCCTAAGATTCCTTTCCTTGGAGGTCAGGATTATGTTGAGCTTCGTTTCGTACTCAAACGCATCCTTTACTCTTTGACTCATCAGAGCTATGTTGCGCGAGCTTGCAAGGATCGAATAGATGCTCTCTATCGTGAGATACGCCGACCTTTCATGCGCCGACACTATTTCCTTTTCGCTTACAGGGCGCACTTTTTGTCCTATGCTTTGCATGCTTTCACTTTATTTTGCCACTTTAAATACTTAATTTCGTCTTCGTTTAAAGTAAAAGGAGAAGTGCGAGTGCCGGGATTTGAACCCGGGCTGCTGCCTTGGCAAGGCAGCGTCCTACCAGGCTAGACTACGCTCGCATGGAACAGAAAATATTAGGGAGCAATAAGAATTTAAGTCGCACTACTTGGACGCGATTTGCTCGAGGCCCGAAAGGTTTGGTATCGTGAAGTCCGGCTTTGACTCTATGAGCTCCTTTAAGTTCACGATCCCGATTTCCGCTCCCGTCATGACTGCGATCGAGCAGACCCCTGCATTTTTTGCCGAGGCCACATCGATTGCCGTGTCCCCCACGTATGCTGCCCTCTCCGGCCTGACCTTTTCGCTCTCCAGTGCGCTGAGTATCATGTCCGGGTAAGGTTTTGGCCGGAGCTCTTTGCTGGGCGATATTATTAGTTTGAAGTTTTCGTAGAGCCCGATTTTCTTGAGGAGCTCAGCTGCGCCCTCCATCTTGTTCGTCACCACCCCTAACATGATTCCCATCTGGCTAAGTGTTCCTAGCGCGCCCCTTGCTTCACTAAAGATTACAAGCCCCTTGTCGCTTGCCGTTACGTATCTTGCCCTATATGCGCTGCTCAATTCCTCTGCAAGATCCCATTTTTCCTTCGGCAAGAAAGCCCTGAAAATGTCCGGAAGATGCCTTCCTATCTGCGCATCTATCTTTGGGCCTGGAACGGACTCAAATCCGAACTTGTTGAGCGCAAAGTTGACATTCTCCTCAACCGCGGTCCTGTTGTCGATTAGGGTGCCATCCAAGTCGAAGAGCACCAGGTCAAACTTTCGCTCCATGTTAAGTGTAAAGTATGCCGCAGGCAGGATTTGAACATGCGACCTCCCCGTCTTCAGCGGGACGCTCTCCCGGGCTGAGCTACTGCGGCACAACTAATGCCCGGATAGTAAAATCATTGGCATCAACTAATTTATTAATATGTCTTCCACTCGAAATGTTATCATGCAGGAGGCAATAGACACCCGCTGGTTTTCGCTTGGCGAGGTTGCAAACCTGGTGCAGCTTGGAGACGTCAGCTTCAGGGAGTACCAGTACAGCATCGTTAGGCGGATAATGGAGGGCAAAAACACCCTTGTCGTGCTTCCAACCGGCCTTGGAAAGACGCTCATCGGAACATTAGTGCTTGCCTCCGCGCTTGCAAAGGACAAGAAAGCGCTCTTTCTCTCACCTACAAAGCCGCTCACTGAGCAGCACTACTCAACTCTTGTTAATTCGCTCAAGATAGAGATGGAGCGAATACTTCTTTTGACGGGATCGCTCGCCCAAGGGAAAAGAAAGCAGATGGAAGAATACGCGGAGGTTATTATTGCAACTCCCCAGACAGTCGCGAACGAGTTGAAGCACGCGAATCTTGATCTGTCTGACTTCGGCGTGGTGATCTTTGACGAGTGCCACAAGGCTGTCGGAAAGTATGCTTATACCTACATTGCTGATGAGGCAAATTTAAAGGGCGTTCAGATGGTAGGCCTAACCGCATCCCCAGGGAGCGCCCGCGAGAAGATAAAGGCTCTTATCAGCGCGCTCAAGATCCAAGACATCGAGATAAGAATCAGCACCGATCCTGACGTGACTGCATATGTGATGCCAAAGTACATGCACGTAATCGAGGTCGACAAGTCCGACAGGATAAATCGCATCGCGCTTCAGCTCCGGCCGCTTGCGGAGGACGCTCTAAAGAAGCTAAACACGATGGGCCTCACGCAGTTTAGGATGTTTGAGACGATGCCAAAGGGCCGCCTCATCGAGCTTGGCAACATGATAAACAAGATTGAGGCTCGCAACTTCAAGTTCGGCGCGCTCTACCAGTACTCAAAGCTGCTTAACATTATCCACGCATACGACCTTCTCGAGACAGAGGGGCTCTATGCATACCTCTCCTACATGGAGTCGTTAAAGAACCGCGAGACGAAGAGCAAGGCGGTCCAGGCTATACTTGACTCCAAGAGCGTGATAATCGCAAACCAGCTTGCGGAAGAGGGCCTGAGAAACGGCGAGGAGCATCCAAAAGCCTTCGAGCTGCTCGGGCTGCTAAAGCTGCACCATGCAAAGAAGGCGATCGTCTTTGCGCAGTACCGCTCCTCGATAAAGATGCTAACCGAGCTGCTCAACAAGAACGGCCTTGCAGCAAGGTCGTTTGTCGGTAAGAAGGAGGGAGTCACCCAGGCGCAGCAGCAGATGACGATTAAGGAGTTCCGCGACGGGAAGTTCAATGTGCTCGTCTCAAGCTCGATCGGGGAGGAGGGGCTTGACATCCCGAGCGTAGACATGGTAATCTTCTACGAGCCTATTCCAAGCGAGATTAGAAACATACAGCGAAGGGGAAGGACGGGCAGGCTGTATAGCGGGGACGTGTATATGCTCATGACGCGCAACACAAAGGACCAGGTGTACCTCATGGTCTCAAAGCAAAAGGAGAAGAAGATGCTCGAGGCGGTCAACAAGATAAAGCAGGAGCTTGCGATGAAGCACAGCTCGGACCTGAAGCAGTCGAAACGTAGCGCCTAATTTTTATCAAGGATTGGGTGATCCGACTTTGATGCCAAGGAACCATACCAGATTACAGCAAAAAGCGGTTTTATAAATCTGCCATCCCCTATTACTTAGAATGCTATGGTAAAATTAAATGACGGGGACAAAATTTTCATTGTTGCGCTGGCGATTATTTTTGTAATGGCACTGGTTTTTAGTGTAAGCTTGCTGCCGGTCATCATTATCCTGCTAGTTTTACTCTATGTGCTCTACAGGCGCAACAAATTAGGGATGTTAAAAAGATCCGCCAAATAAATTGCACGCGAAGAACAGGAAGGAAACAATCGGCCATTTGCACTGTTAGTCAATAGCCTTCCATATTATCGGTGCAAAGCCTGGAGTTCCCAAGCCTTTATATATCAGAAAAAAGAAATTGAGATACGCAGGGAGTTACAGTCAGGGTGGGGGTAATATGGGAGCAATTCAAATATGGGAGAGCGCAAGCTCTGCAAAGATGGGGATCGAGTCGCTGCTCATTGGCAGGGGGCTTGAGTCCCAGATCGGCAGCGCGGAGCTCGCGGATGCTATATGCAAGAACAAGTCTGAGGCGCTAGTCGAGCAGCTAAACCAGTACGCGGCGCAGTTCCCTGAAAGCAGGGAAGTGATAGTCGAGGCGCTTGACCTTGCATCGAAATGCGAGTGCGCAAAGGTGATCAGGAGCGCCAAAAGGAGCGTCTCGGAGATACTCGCGCTCTCGATGGTCGAGGCTTTTG
>JAGWHN010000033.1 GCA_028866785.1 Microcaldota archaeon | reverse complement strand
ACATGAGCGGAACCCTGACGGTCAAGTAAAGGCCTAAAAACCTGGGTATGCCCCCTTCGGGCATACCTCTTCTCTTTTTTATTTGTTTGAATTCCCTTCAGCTTTTGCCGTATCTCAAAATGGTTTAAATATGTTCTCATTCAATAAAGTAGGGTAAAGAAATTCTTTGTTATCGGTGTGTTTTATGGGTAAATTTCCAATAGCTGACGAGCAGTTAGCCAGAATAGTTGTGTGCAGAAAGTGCAAGACAAGAAACAAGGCAGGCGCAAAGATGTGCCGAAAGTGCGGTTCCGTTTACCTTAGGCCCAAGAGCAGGGAGCTGCGGGTCAAGAAGTGATTTTTAGAAGAAAGTTGATCCAATGGTAGAACTAAACGACGTAGAAAAGCTAATGGTCAAGACCCTAACGGAGCTTGGCGCGACAAAGATGGAGACGCTGAAGACGGCTGACGATGTGATGAAGAAGAGCAATCGGCCAAAGAGCATGGTCACAAACGCCCTGACACACCTTGTCAACAAGGGAGTCATAAAGAGGGTCGTTAGGGAGAAGTCATCCGGATACTTCGTAATCTCCGCGTAATTGGTTGATGATTTGAGCGAGCTCGATTCCGTAGATTTCATGGTGAAGTACGGCACATGGATCTCGATAAAGAAGATGAGCATAAACGAGAAGACAAAGCCCGAGGAGGTGGTGATGCACCTTGCGTCAATCAGGACGACAATCGATAGAAAGGCATTCGAGCTGCTCGGAATCGACGTAAAGTCCCTAGACGATCTCGCGGCGACATTCACCGCTGGAAAGAGGAAGAACTACGGAGCGCTCGGCGAGATACTCACCGACTTCGGCAAGAAGGACACAAAGGAGGCAGTAGAGAAGGCAATCAACGGAAAGGAGGAATTAAAGGGCATCGCAAACACTTATCTTTTCAGGAGCATAGTCAAGGGACTAGGCTTTGACTTTGACGTTAACCCGGAGGTCCTCCAGAAGGCATATCCTGAGCTGAAGATTCCAAAGCCCCCAGGAAGGCAGAGGAAGGGTTAAGCGGCACGGCGGGGAGTTAGGCTAGTCTGGTAGGCTTTCAGCTTTGGGAGTTGAAGACCCGAGTTCAAATCTCGGACTCCCCATTTAACTTCTGGGAGCTTCAAATTCATTATGGAACTTACAATTGGGTGCTCCTGGAGATACAAACGGTGACAAGTGGAACATAATGCCACAAAGTTTTTTTAAGGGAAGAAAAGATGGAGGGCAAATTTTGGAACAACATTATGACTTTCTCCCAACTCTGAATATCGAAGATCCTATATGGGATATCATAATATTGAAGAATTTATTGGCAAAAGGAAGGAAAAAATGATTAAGAAATTTGAGGATTTGTATTCTAGTGAATTACCCCACGGCAAGCCGTGGGGCTGTCGACTCCGATCCTTTTCCACATCAATACTCTAAGGACAAAGTTAATAAAATACTGTTGTCCATTAGGTACAAAAGAGTAGATTAGGTTTATAAAGAGGAATTTATAATCATAAAAAGTAGACAGATGAGAGACCATGAAGATTTTAAATAATAAGCACCAGACAACAATGATTATGTCAGAGACGGGAGGCAAATGCCCTAGGATAACATATATTAATTCTGATGCCAAGTTTAGGGATGATTACAAGGGAAAGTTGAAGATCAAGTCTAAACTCCTCAATCTACTGGCAAAGATATGAAAGTTATTTTTTGAGTTTTGACTTATTTACCTTTCCGACTAAGCCTTTTGATTCCAATTCCTTGTACTGCGTCGTTTCTTCAGGCAGGAAATTTCTTACGCCTAAGTTGCCATATATATTTTGCAATACAGTGGACTCGGATAGCTCTATCCCTAAATCTATATTGATAAAACTTTTCTTAAACTCTTCGACTTCCAGAGGAGTCTTGAATCTCGCGAAAATGATACCTCCGCCAGGGTTTCTTATTGTGGCCATGAAGATATAATTTTTAATCTTGTCCTGGACAAAATCAAGCAGAAATTTATCCCTGTTTTTACTGAATTTCTGCCTGTCGACTATTGAAAATATAAAAAGCTTTATGATCAACTCTTCTGGCTTTACTAGATATAATGTTGGCCTTTCAAGTAGACCTATTTCCTTTAATCTCACATAAAGCACCCCAACGGTTGCTGGTGAAATTCCCCCCATCCCTTTGGTCAAGCGGGAAAATTCCGTTTTTGCGTTAGAGTTCAGCAAAAGCAGCAATTTTTTGTATCTTGGCTGTATCTGTATCTGCTCTATGAACTTGTTATTGATCGGGAAAAAGCCGAAACTTGGATAGATGAACTGCAGCCTCTCTATCGAGTTGAATCGGTCTAGTTTGTTCATGAATTTGTACATGAATTCCGTGATGTCTGAAGAGTGTCTTGCGATGGCATATATGAACAGATTGTGCTGCCCTGAGATTCTTGCTACATATTGGGGTATGTAGGAATCGCCCAGAGCGTCAAGTATTTCCTTATCGCTGGGCTCTCCTCCCTTAAAGTCGATTAGCGCAATGTATTCCTCAAAACCTATCTCTATATTATCCTCTGAGATTTTGTTCAATATTTCCCGCTTCGATTTGCCCCAGCTAATTCCTAAAAATTCGTACTTTTGCAAGTTCGAGATGTTTATCTGAGGAACAAACCTAACATCGTATTTTTCGATGAGTTTCTTGGTTCTTCCGTATACCTGATCCCTTGTTACCCCCACGGAAGGTGCCATTCTGTCAACACTGATCCTGCAATCCATGCTAAGCAATGTTATTATCCTATTTTCTACCTCAGAATCCTCCATAAAACACCATAATTAACTATTTTTCTCATTAGTCTATTGGAATATGGATATAAAAAGCTAATGTTAGTCATCAAATACATAAAGTAAGTGATTATTTCAATCTTTAAGATATTTTATTCGAAAAGAAGCATAAATTCTTGGTTAGTATATATATGATAAATCGTTCATAATACGTTAGAGGAATATGGGGACCGAGACAGCCAACGCCTTCCCAAGGCCTGGCGATACAACTTTTCTTTACTCCCTAAAGAAACCCCAAATACAGGGTTCCCATACCTCACACCCCCATTCTGTTTCACATAAACTGTACCTTCGCCTGCTCAATATGCTGGGACACGGAAGACCACAGCTTGGAAAAAAGCTATACGTCTGCTGGGGTTGCCGAGAGGCCTATCCAGATCCTGCAGACTTCCTTTGGCACATACAGTACTGCAACAGCCTTGAACAGGGAGAGATGGTGGTTGGATGATAAACCAGATAGAGCGCGCAGCGAAGATGTTTGCCGAGGTGCATGAGACGAACCTGATGCTGCCTGAGCTCTATGACTTCCTGCCGAGGAACGACTTCTACAGGCTCAAGCAGCTGCTGGAGGAGGCGGAAGCGATACTTAAGAGGAACAAGGATGGTCGCCCATGAACTACTACGCATATGCAAGGCGCAGGCTAACGGACATAGGCTGTGTCAAGTTCAAATTGCAGAGGCTGTTCAGCTTCCTTTCCAATAGCGATTATGAGAGGCTGCAGGCGCTACTCGCTGAGTGTGAGGCTGTGCTGAAGAAGTATTATTGATGCGGAATTAAGGTGGAAAAATGGAACAAAAACAAAAAAATCAAAACAAGAGCGACCTTATTGGTCAGCAGAGAAAGGAGTTTGTGGCGACGATCGTCCCTTGCTCAAACGAGTTTGGGGAGAAGAAAGGTGACGGTTGGGGAAAGGGACCTAAAACAGTTACGGGCGAAGAGAAAAAGGAGGGCACTTGCTGATCCTTTTTTGTTTTTCTTTTTTCTTTTCACTTGGTGACCTACATGGTATCTAGTATGCGCTTTGCGGCCAGGAACGAGCCTTTCGGCATGACTATATACGACAAGCACGCAGGGCAGATCTTTGTGCTACGCGGTGTTAACGATCTAAAGGACGGAAAAGTGGTCTTGCAGGAGGGGGAAAGAAAAATGGAGGTAAGACCAGAGGAAATCGACTTTATTCAGACAGTGGTAGAGCGCAATGACATACTGGTAGGCCCAACTTATGTGGAGATCTACCCAACAGTCACCTGCAACGAGAGGTGCAAGTTCTGCTACATGGGGGAGGTACTTACATACAAGCCAACTGGAATGCCAAAAGAAGTTGTAGACGCAATCGCTGTGCAGCTCAGGAATGTCGGCGTCTACCAGGCATCAATTTTAGGGGGAGAGCCATTCCTCTACAATGATCTTGAATACTTGATGTCGAAACTAAGCGATGCCGGCATAAACGTCTCAGTATCTACGAACGGGACGGTGCTAAACAAGGCACTATTCAGGAAGCTAACTGATATGAACGTAAGGCTGAATTTCTCCTTTCATTCCCACATACCTGAGGTGCACGACATGATAACAAACATGAAGGGAGGATTCGCCCTCTCCCTGAAGACGTTGGAGTTCTTGCGCAGCATAGACCATCCGCCGCACATTTCCATAGTGGCAAATTCGGTAAACATAAACCACCTCTCCGAGACTGTCGATTTCGTTTGCAGAACAGGGGGCGTCACGGCAATCTCAGTGTACCATGCAATGAAATCTGGATTTGCAAGATCTGGAGAGCCAGACATAGGAGTGGGTTTTAGCGAATACGTAAGGGCGTTCAAGCTGGCAGAAGAGAAGGGAAAAGAATATGGGGTTAAGGTTAGGGTAGTCACTAACTTCCCATTCCTCGCAGACCAAAGCCTCGCGTTTGATAGAAATCTAGGCGAGCTTGCAAATTTCTTTTACGGGGCGGTAGATGGAAGAAGCGCAGTCTACATAAATTACGATGGAACCGTTTACTCCTCATCGTACCAGTTTGGCGCAAAGGAGCTGGCCATGGGCAATGTCCTAAAGGAAGATTTGCGCTATATGTGGAACAGTTCTCCAGCAGTCGAGCAATTTAGGACAGCCTCCCCGCCCGCACAGTGCAGCGCTTGCGAGCACTTTGACATCTGCAGGGGCGGCCCAATCAGCAACTACGCCCCGACTTTCCTTAGGAAATCGCAAGATGAGCATATGTCCTGCCCGCTCAAGGACGCAAGCAGGGCCGAATGAGGAAGGTTAATAATTCACCATACCAAATTTAGTAGTACATGTGTTGTTATGGAGATCTCTACCGCAAACGAATCGGATAATAAGGACCTAACTAGGTTGTATTACGAGCTATACCCTGAAAAGAAGGCAGATCCAATTAAATCTTTGGATGTTGTTCGTTTTGAGAGTAGGGTTTTTGTAGCCAAAGAACAAGGCGAGGCAGTGGGATTTGTCTTGGCAACCTTTGTCACATACGCAAAATCACCGACTGGATATATAGAGGAACTCATTGTGTCTAAGGAGCACAGAAATAAGGGCATCGGAAGTGCGCTCGTAAATACGGCAATTTCGTGGTATGAAGAGATGGGAGCAGAAGTGGTCTTTGTTACAACTGACGAGGCGCAAGAGTTTTACAAAAAAATAGGGTTTAGGGAGTCGATCAAAAATAAATGGTTGTATTGGATTCCTAAAAAATATCAGCGCGATTAAGTGTCTTTATAGTAGCGACATTTGTGCGGGCTCAGATATTACTTTTACCCAATTACATTTGGGACTTGGTTTTTAAATCTCCTTCATCTACTCCATTATTCTCTTACCTCTGTAATTCTATTTACCAGTATTTACCCGAGATTACCCCTGAGGATACATGGTGTTTGAGGCCACGCGTTCGGACTCTCCATTTCTATTTTGTGCTCATTGTTTCCCTCCTGGTCCCAATCCCCAGCAGGTTAGGAGTTTGGTGGGATTACGCCTGTATTTATAAAGTGCCAATCCCAATCCACATCATGGATGTACCTGTGAAAGCTGAGATAAAGCAGGCAATTGACAAGGCGGAGATAAGCATAATACTTGACGCATACGAGGACATCTTCTCCGATTTCGACCCAAGACCATTTAGCGAGCGGGCGCTTTCCGAAGACTTCCTGGTAGAGGCCAGAAAAAGGACCAGGGACAAGAAAATTGGCATAGAGCTTCATTTCCTTATACCGGGCAGAATCAGGGATGCGACAAGCGAAGCGCTGATAACGAACCGGCTGAGGGACCATTTCAAGAGGCAGCATAGAAAGATAAACGAGGAGTTTTCAAGGAAGAACAGGTTTGCCATCGCACTTATGGCCTTTGGCTTGATTGTCGGCCTTGCAGCTGCACTGCTGATTTCCTTTGCAAATCTAGGAATGGTGGGGGACAACACTGTTGGCATAGTCTTCACAATAGTGAGCTGGTACTCGATATGGACCGGGTTGGATAGGTTACTGTTCAAATCACACGATGAGACCGCGGACAGAGAGTTTTTCAGGAAGATGGCAAGTGCAAAGATAATATTTACGCCTTATTGATAACGGACAGCCTGTGGAATTCGTTCAGCAGGTAGGCTATGGGCATCTTTATAAATTATTACGGCTAAGTTTGAGTATGCATTCCCCGTTCCAGTCCTACGAAGAGAAGGCAGAGAGCAT
>JAGWHN010000032.1 GCA_028866785.1 Microcaldota archaeon | reverse complement strand
AACGCTATTGCGGCGATCTTGCCGGACTTCTTGGTCATCTCGACCATTCCATCCATCCATCCCCATGCAAAGCTTCCTAGGCTTCCGAATAGCAATCCGATCGATGAGACCAGAGCCAGAGCCCATGCGATTGCCGCGAACGCGCCAATCACAGATGTTGCTGCGACCCCTCCTGCTGCTGAGAGTGCGCCCATTCCGGCATTTGCTACGTACAGATAGAGCAAACTACCGACCAATACGAGTACTGATACTCCTGCATTTTTTCCATCTTTTGCCATTATATCACGTGATAAATAGTTCGGATTCCGCCTTTTTAAGTGTATGTTGGGGCCTCGTTAAAAGTTCGGTTTATGACGAAGTTGAAGGCTTGCTTATATACCCAACTTTGGGCAAGGGAGGCCTAAAATGGACCCTTTTGCGAGTGCAATAGGAGAGAGAATAGGCTTAAATTGGCTCCATTGGAATATACAACTATGAGGATTGGATTTGCTTACGACTCAGCCTACCCCTGGTTCAACGGCGGTATTGAGAAGAGGCGCTTTTTGATAATGCAGGAGCTGCAAAGGGCAGGCCATGAGATCCACTGCTTCACTATGTATCGCGAAGGGATGAAGGGGATGGAGTTTGAGTACAAGGGGGTCCACTACCACTGCGTGGGCATGGCGGTCCCGAAAAGCTCTATGTACAAGAACGGCAGAAGGAACATGAGCTGGCCGATAAAGTACGCTGCGCTGCTCCCGCTCAAGATAATTGACTACAAGTTTGACATAATAGATGCGGACGCCTTCCCGTTCCTCCACATCCCAAAGCTCGCCGCGTATGCAAGGCTAACGGAGGCGAAGTTCGTGGTCACCTGGCACGAGGTCTGGGACAAGGGCTACTGGAAGGGATACCTAAAGACTTTCGGGGCGCTGGGATACCTTGCCGAGAAGATCAGCGCAAGGCTTAGCAGCAATGTGATCGCAAACACCTCCCAGACAAAGGAGGATTTAACTAGGATTTTTGGCGTGCCGGGGGGCAAGATACAGGTTTTCCCCGCCGCGATCTCAAGGAGGGAGCTTGAGGCGTTTGCAAGGAAAAACCCAAGAAAGCCGAGCGGAAGGTTCATAGTGATAGGGAGGCTAGTCCCTGAGAAACGCGTTGACCTTGCGATCAGGGCGGTCGCAAAGACTAGTGCGGGGCTCACGGTAATAGGCTCGGGACCTGAGAAGCAAAGGCTGCTCGCCCTGGCAAAGGAGCTTGGGGCGTCGGGCAGGGTGAGGTTCATCGAAGGGGTCAAGGAGGAGCAGCTCATAAGGGAGCTGAGAAACTCGCTTGCGCTCCTGATGCTCTCGGAGAGGGAGGGCATGTCGATAATAACAATCGAGGCGCTTGCGCTTGGGGTTCCGGTGGTTGTAACCGGCGAGACATCGCTGCCATTTGAGATAAAGAGGTACTGCCATAAGGTCAGCGCCGCAAGGCTCGGCGCGGAGCTGGGCAGGATGGCAAGGGACAAGCGCTCGCCGCTTCGCAAGAAGGGGGCGAGCTCCACGCAGGTCCTTGAGAGGTTCTCCGCTGAAAGGGCGCCAGAGATATACCTGCAGATAAAGGAGAGCGGGGAATGAAGAGAGTATATAAAGTTTGATTTGATAGTTTTCGTGATATTGATGGGCCCTAAAGTGAGCATCGTGATTCCGACAATCGAGGAGCCGACGCTCTTTGCGATGATCAAGGAGATCAGAAAGAGGCTGGGCAAGGGAGTCGAGATAATCGTAGTTGACAAGAGCAGCGATGCGTACTACAGCAAGGTCAAGGCAACCGGCGTGACGGTGCTGAGGCAAAAGGACAAGGGAGTCGAGAACGCGATAATGCAGGGAGTCAGGGCAGCGCACGGAGATATAATCGGGAGCACTGACGCTGACGGGACGCATGGCTTTGAGGGGATACTAAAGGGAATCTCGATGATCAAGGGAGGCGAGGCGGACCTGGTCCTCGGAAACAGGATGGCGGGCCTAAACCCAGGGGCGATGAGCGCATACCTAAAGTTCGGGAACTACTGCCTCTCGCTTTTCTACAGCATCATCTACAAGGTGAGGCTGCACGATTTCCTCACGGGACTCTTCGTTATAAGGAAGAGCGCGTTTGACGACGTGAGGGAGATGACGCCGTACAGGGCGGGGAACGCTGGTGCATTCGCGATCGAGTTCGCGCAGCGAAAGTATAAAATCGCAGAGGTGCCAATCAACTACTATCCAAGGGAGTTCGGGGAGTCGAAGCTCACGAAGTCGAAGATATTTTATGGTGTAAACGTGGCATCGCATATTGTTAGAATGGCAAGGGACTACAACCCGCTTTTGATATTTGGGGGTATAGGCGCACTGCTTATGGTTATCGGCGCGGTGCTTGGGATATACGTTGTATACACATTCCTTTCAACTGGCGTCTTCAACCTGATAGGGAGGACGCTGATCGCATTCATGCTCATTGTGGTCGGGCTTCTCTCGATAATAAGCGGGTTCATACTCGACCTTCTCTTGCAAATAGAGAAAAAGCTCAAGTAATTGAGAGATCTGATGGGAAAGTTTGGCAGCGTAAAAGAGTACCTTTCATCCTTGTCGCCAGAGCAGAGAAGGACGCTTGCGCCCGTGAGAAAACTAATCATGGAGGTCGCGCCAAAATCAAGGGAGACAATAGCATATCAGATGCTTGGATACAGGGAGAATGGGATAATTGTATGTCTGGGGGCGTTTTCGGACCACTGCTCGTTTTTTCCATGTAGCGCAAGGGTGCTCTCAAGGTTCAAGGGCCAGCTGAGAGGATTTGAGATGTCGAGGGGAACGGTTAGATTTACATCCAAAAAGAAGATCCCGGTAGCCCTATTAAGGAAAATCATCGTTGAAAGGTTAAGGGAGAAGAGGGCAAAAAAGAAATAATCTGATTTTATTCTTCCGGGAGATTTAGCCCGTTGGTTATCCTTGCTAGCTCGAATCCAGTTGTTGCCTCGCCTACCACTGCGCCGTTTGAGTTTGCAATGACCGAGAGCCCGAGCGTTAGCGAACCGAGGTTTGCGGTGGACTGCTCGCCTTTTAGGCCGAAGATATCCTCGATCTCCTTTTTCTCGTCGTCAGTCACCCTGTTGTTTAGCACTAGGCCCCTGTTTGTGACAATGTTGTTTGCGCCCACGGTGCTGAATCCCGCAATCTCCCTCTTTATCGTCTCGACACCTAGGATGTCCCTTATCTCCTCCTCTTCCCTGTGGGAGTAATAGGGATTGATTATCGCGACCTTGTCGTTTGCAAGGATGTTGTTTCTTAGCGCGTTCATGTCGCTCTTGAAGATGTCGATGTTGAACTCCTTGAGCGCCTTCTTTATGTGCTCAACCTCTGTGTGGTATGAAGTGAATGGAAGAAGCATGCCGTTTGAGTTTGCGATCGCATAGATCCCGATGAGTTTCGAGTTGTCGATGAGCGCGTGCGCGACCTTCACCTGGAGCGTATCTTCGATCAGGCCCGTCTTTGTGGCGTTCACGTTGCTGCAGATTAGCGCGAACTTGTCAGTGGCAAGGCCGAATGCGCCTATGAAGCTATTCCCTTCTATCGACAATTTTGCGACTCTCATCTACACTAACCTAAATATTATTGAAAAACCAGATTTAATAATTGGAGCTTACTTTGGCTCCTCCGACTTTGGCTTTGATGCCTTTGGAGCCTTCTCCTTCTTCTCCGCGGCAATCTTGGATGCAGGCTTTGCCTCAACCTTCTTTTCCTCCTTCACGCTTGGTTTCGTCTGGGCAATCTCCGCCTTCTTTAGAGGCATTGGCTTTGCAAGGAAGACCTTTGCGGATGTTGCGTCCTTGGTGAACTTGACCTCGAACTTCGACATCCTCTTTGAAGGGTTGATCATGAGGTACTCTGAGAGCTTTATGTCGATCTTCACGTTCCTTGGGTCGACCTTTGACATCCTCGCGACCGCCTCCCTTAGGTAGTCGAAGGACTTCTTCAGCCTCCTTGTCTCGTGAATCTTAACCAGCCTGCTCCGAAGGCTTATTGTTGCTATTGTGTCTGCCATTTTAATCACTTACTTTGGCACCCTAAGCTTCCTGTGCCTCCAATCTCTTTGGAACACATTGTGCTGGACCTTCCTGTGGGTCCTTAGGATCGCGAGAACCGGAATCCTCCTGTTCTGCTTTAAGTAGCTTCCCAGCGAATGCTTCTGCTTGCTTGTTTTCTTGCTCATATACTTACCTTACTTGTGACGGAACTCCATCTTGGGCTCCTGCTTTGTTGAAGCGAGCCTTGAGAGAAGTCCCCTCAATTGATCGTCATTTATCTTTCCCGCCAGCTTGTTTTGCTGGACAAGGGAGACTACAAGGTCCACGAACCTGTTGTACATGTCGGGATTCGACATCCTGACATTTGCGATTCTTTCGAACGCACCATCCGTCAGAAACCTTTTCATTATTTCTCTTTTCTGCTGCTCTATTTGCTGCGCCTGAAGCCTCTTGGCCTGCGCCTGCTTTAGAGCCTCTTCATCCTGCGGCACTTAAACACCGGACTTGATAATCTCGTTGCTTGCCTTGTCAAGGAAGGACTTTCCTACCGGGGTGATTACTCTCCCCTTCGGCGTCTTCTTGACATAGTTGAGCTTTTCTAAAGAATCAAATGCATCCTTGATGATGCTCCCTCCGCTCCTGAAGTGGTGGTGGCGGTGAATCGTGTGTAGCTTTCTTGTTCCGTACCTTGTCCTCATCCTTGCGATTCCGACAGGCCCGTTTAGGTAGACCTGCCTTAGAAGCGATGCTGCACGAACATAATAGAAGTCAGGGTCGGCCGGGACTCTCTCCTTTCCGGCTCCGCTCTTGACAAAGCTTGTGTAACCAGGCTTTGCCATTCCCTTGTCCTTTAGCATTTCCGACGTCTTTTTTATAAGCGCGGATCCATCTACATCGAATACGTTTGCCATAAATTCACATTCTTTCTATTGGAGGTTAAATAAAAGTGAGTCGTTATAAAACAACCACAATCTGTAGATAGTAATTCGGAGCATTAAATATATATTTGTTGCCCTACTAAGTTAGTTTACTACTTGTTGATTATTATGAAGATCAAAATAATAGAGGATGAGCCTAAGAGCCTCATAATTGAGTTTGAGGGCTACGACAGGGCAATTCCAGAGCTGATAAAGTCCAAGCTCCTTGAGAGCAAGGACATCGATTTCGTGAGCGCAACTAAGGAGCACCCAGAGCTTGGGTGGCCAAGGCTCGTTGTGAAGTCCTCAAAGAGCTCAAAGTCCCAGGTGCTGAAGGCAATCGAGGAAGTCGAAAAAGAGATGAAGGAGCTGGCGGCTGCGATCCCAAAGAAGTAATTAGATTAAATAGATGCAAAATTAAGTCGAATATTTCTTTGATGAATTCATCAATCATGACGTTTCTATCGCATTCCTGGTTTAGAAGCGAAGAATGGCCGGATCTAAAGTAAGCATGCTCCACTTTTTTGCCTGACTCCTTAACTGCTCATTAGAAAATTTTAGAAGATAAGAATAAGGCCTACCCTTGCCGAAGCAATGATAGGGAGTATATGAGAATATAGTGAATATTGAGATATTTAAAAGTTTCGCAAAAATTTGATTTAAGGGCTTCACTAAATATCACTCTTTACAATTAGATAGCTTTTTTTCAGAAGAACGGGTGATCGTCCATCCTCCTTATCGAGGTGAGCGCGGGAAACATCCACTCCATTATCTTCTTGGTTCGCACTGCGCCTTGCTCATCGGCGATTACCATCGCGGCAATGCAGAATTTTTTATCCCCTATTCTGGTATAGCTCTCAAAGCTATCCACAACATTAGGGATGTTTCGCATCAGGGATACAATTTTTGCATCGTGCGTATGATTTTTGTCACTGCAGCTTGCAACGTATACTATCATGACCTCTTACCTGGCCTAAATTTGTGGAACTCCGAGCTTTGAATCAAAGAGACAAGATACCCCCTGAACTCCTTTGCCGAAGAAAATGCGAGCCCCTTTGCAAGGTCCTCTTTTTGTGGCTCGGTGAAGGACTTGTCAAAATCGACAAGGGCCTTTTCATCGCCCTCCCTTGCCCTCTTTTGAATCTCATATCCCTTGTTTATCTGCTGAGGAGTGAGCTTGGTTCGCTCTTTTATTTCGCTTCCCATTGAATCAAGGTTTGCATTTGGAAGTATTTAGCACGCTTTGTGCGATACGGCAAACGTACGAATCATTCCAACTTGAACTCGTAATTTCCCTTGCCAAAGAGCATGTCGCATAAGTCCTCGGAAGGGCGGATGAACATGAAGCTTATCTCCCCCCTGTCAAACTGCTCCTTTATCCTCTCGAAGAATTGATCCTCAATCGCGTGAAGCTCATTGATGTCCTCTTCCCTTGCATGCTCACCGATCAGTGCAATCAGCTCGTTTGCCCGCTCGATTTTTGAGAGCGCAACAATGTTTGGATTATTGTTGTACTCCTCCGCGCGCCTCTTTTCCTCCTCGGTTGGCATCTTTGCCTCTCCCGCAAGAGTCTCCCTGATAAGTTGTGTGTCCTTCTCTGTCCAGCCTCTCTCTTCTGGCGCCCATCCCACGTAGCCCTGGTCAAAAAGAAGGCGGAACTTTGCCTTTTTCGAATTTGGATTTCTTATCTTACCTACCAGGTCGGCAATCTTTTGCTCGTCTGGATGCACTGCGTTTGCGTCTATCTTCTTCCCTTCATCGAGGAGCCACTTTTTCAGCCCGCCAGGACCGAGCTCCTTTGGATTTGGGACCTTTATCGCCTCGATCTCTCCGCGCTTTAATTTTTCCAAGTAGAGATTCACCGACTCGGTGTCTTTTTTTGTCCAGCCCTCAAGCACATGATATGGCGTGCTCAGCTTCTCGTAGAGCTTGGGCGTAAGATAGTACTTGTCGCCGCCGAGGCACAGGAAGCCCTCACCAGATTCCTTTGAAAGCTTGAGCAGCTCATTGAATCCCTTGTCCTCAAAAGTTGCCTTGAAGGCAATTGTGATCTCCCTTCCCGCATCAGTGAAAATAAGATTCGAGGCATCCTTTGGACCGATGCTCTTAACCTCGCTGCCGATTTTTATCGCTCCGTCCGCACCTATTGTTCCAATCATTCTCCCACCGAATTAGAAAAAGCTTAAGGGAGTATTTAAGATTAGTCTACAGGATTTTTGCGAGCCAATTTCCTGTGCCTCTCGTCCGCTGCCCTGTTGTTTTTCTTCCCTTCGTAGCTAAGGCCCCCGTATCCGAAGTTCTTCGGATTGTTTACAAACTCGTCAAAAAGCGCAAGGCAGTTTGGAACGAGTTCCTT
>JAGWHN010000031.1 GCA_028866785.1 Microcaldota archaeon | reverse complement strand
AGAGTCCTAAAACCTGGAGGGACTATCGACGTAACTACAGTTAATGCTGGAAGTCTCAGATACATCTTCAAGCCTTTGGGAAGCGCATATAGCAATAGGAACAAATGGTCTAGGGAAAAAATATACACGCTAAACAACCTCTATACTCTAAAGGCAAGTCTGGTAAAGGCTGGGTTTAAGATTAAGGATGCCAAATATTACGCGTTTCTCTCTGCAGGAATCCAAGTTATCGGGGAAAGGTAATACCATGAAAGTAGCACTTTTGGGAATGGTTGGAGAATATGATAAAGAGGCAGCTTCGCTTTCCGGCATAAATAAGTACATGTATTCAATCTACTCAGAAATTAAAAAAATCGGAGGTCTAGAGATAGACAAGATAGAATACAAAAAGGTGGCCAAGAAATTTCCCTGGGCAAATCATCTCGCATTTTACCTCCAATCCGGCAAAGTGGGCAACAAAGCCTATGACATAATTCACAATCCCAACGGTATCCGTCCCTGCAGAATAAAATCTAATGGCCGCACAAAATTTGTGACGACGATACACGATCTGATGCCGGTTACTGATAGATCAAGGCCATTCCACGGGTTGAAAGGCGGACTGGTCTCCCTCAACTCTAGATTCTCCGATTATGTCGCGACAGAGGGCTTTAAGCTCGCACTAAAGTCTGACCACATCATAGTCGATGCCGAACTCGGCAAATCCGAGCTCGTGGAGTTTGCAAAAGAGCATGGTGGATACGATCCAGAAAAGATAACCGCAATTAGACTGGCCATAGACGAGAAGTTTAATTCCCCCGTTCCCCCAAAGAAAAAAAACAAAATATTCAAGGTAGGCTATGTCGGAAGCTACAACGGAACAAAGAATATAAATATGGCAATCACGTCAATAAAACTAATAGAGGACAAAGAGGTATCCCTAGAGCTATGGGGCAAAAAGACAGTGGAAGCCCAGCTTTTAGACGCGCTGATAGGAGGCGATAAAAGGATACAGTTCAAGGGCATAGCGCCTGAAGAGCAGAAGGTCGGGATATTCGACAGCTTCGATGTCTTTGTCCACCCAGGGGTGTACGAAAGCATAATACAGTTCGAGGCCCTTGCCCGCGGGTTGCCGGTAATAGTAAGAAAAGATGCAAAGCTCACCGAAGATTTGAGGGCGCACTGCTTTGAAGTCGAAGATGAGCAGCAAATGGCGGAGTGCATCATGCGGTTAAAGAGCCAAGGATACGAAGAGCGCAAGAGAAAGGAGGGGATAGAATGGGCAAGGGGGTTCACCTGGAAGCGCAATGCAGAAGATGTTGTAAAAGTTTATAAAAAAGTGTTAGAATGACAAAATGCCAAAATTGCAATGCGAAATGTGTGCCGATACTGGATTTGGGAAGACAGGTTATATGCAACAGGTTCCTTAAATCAAAGAAGGCGCTGGATAAAGAGAGAAGGTATCCGCTATCCATAGTCTTCTGCCCCAAGTGTTCACTGGTACAGCAGGCGATACTCCTCCCAACAAGCCTGATATTCAACAAGAACTTCAACTACCTGAGCGGAGCCTCAAAGGATGCCGTTAGCCACTTTGAGTACATGGCAAAGAGACTTTCTAAGGAATTCAAACTGAAGAAGACCGATTTCGTCATGGACATTGGCTCTTGCGATGGGGTATTTCTAAAGCCCCTAAAGGAAAAGGAAATTGGGGTAATTGGCGTGGAACCGACCCCAAAGCCAGCAAAGATAGCAAATGCGCAAGGAATCCATACGATAGTAAAACAGTTTGAGCAGGTTCCAAAGACGGTCCGCCTGCCTAAAATAAAACTCGTAACAGCATTCAATGTGATTGCCCACACCTCCACGATTCATCCTTTCCTAGAGGGTGTTGAGATGATACTCTCAAAAACTCCAAACTCTGTTTTCCTAAGCCAGTCCCAGTATCTTCCAGACATTCTGGAGAAGGACTCATTTGACACACTCTACCATGAGCACAACAGGTTTTACACAATCAAGTCACTGCAAAACCTATTTGCAAGGCACAACCTGCACATCTATGACGCTCAGAGAATAGGATATTACGGCGGATCAATAATTGTCTACGCCTCGATTGAAAAGAGGCCGCAGACAAAAAGGCTCAAGGCAATCATCAACGCCGAGAGGAAATACACAAAGCTTAGCACCTACAAGCAGTTTGGCAACGAGGTGAAAGCAAAGCGTGATAAACTCAGAAAGCTTCTCGCGTCCGCAAAGAATCAAGGCAAGAGAATAGTTGGGATAGGCGCGCCGATGAAGTCCAGCGTTCTGCTGAGCTATTGCGGAATAACCCCTAAAATTATCGATGTGCTAACAGAGGTAAATGCGTTGAAGATCGGGACCTACTCACCATCGGGGATAAAGGTAGTTGACGAGAAAAAATACTTCAAACACAACGCTCCTGACATGGCCATGATACTCTCCTGGAACATGTCGGATACGATCATGAAGAGCCTGAGGAAATCCGGGTACAAGGGAAAATTCCTAATTCCCCTTCCGGATCCGAAGATAGTTGCATGAGCCTATCGAAGAGCGGTGCATGCGGTTTCTATCGCGTGAGTCACGGCCTCGTTCGAGCTTTTGTACTCTAACTTTACTCCCATGGCAAGCATTTTTGCATTATCCAAATAAGCATCAGGTACATCGCCAGGCCATCCCTGTTCGGTTCCCGTGTATTTTATCTTTGCACCTGGCGCCACACGCGCAATGATCTCCTTAGCTATCATCTCGACCCCCGTCTGCCCATGCGTTGCTAAGTTAAGTATCATGTCCTTCTCCTTCTCGTATGCAAAAAGCATCGCATCCACGCAGTCTGCCACATCAATGTATGACTTTCTCTGCTTTCCGTCTCCCAGAACCTCAAGCGATCTGCCCTCCTTCTTAAGTTTTTTTACGAAGTCCAATATGACTCCATGGGTCTGGTTCTTTCCTACAACATTGGCAAATCTGTATATGTAATAATTTATTCCAAAGAGATTGCTATATGCGGTTATCAGCCCCTCGCAGGCAAGCTTCGACGCACCGTATAGTGAAATTGGGATTAGCGGACCGTAATTTTCTGGTGTAGGAAGCAATTTGGCCTTACCGTATACAACGCTTGAAGAGGAATACATTATTGCTTTTACATTATGCTGCCTCGCAACATCTAGAAGATTATGTGTGGCGATCGGCCCTTGTTCAAGATCCAAAAATGCATTCTTTGTCCCAAGCCGTATGTCTGGATTTGCAGCAAGGTGAACTATAACTTCGGGTTTTTCTTCCTTTATTATCCCATTGAGCAACTTAACATCAAGCAGATCTCCCTTTACGAACCTGAAGTTATCTCTTTCTTCAAATCTCCTTATCAATTCATATCTACCAGAGCTGAGATTATCATACACTATGACTCTTTCAGCCCTGTCGGCGATTCGCTCAACCATATTGCTTCCGATAAAGCCTGCTCCACCTGTTATCAGCACAGTCTTTCCATCTATTTTTTGTACCATAGCTATCTCCTGGCGTAAATCGCGCCTACCTTACTTTTTGGCGCCTTTTCCTTTGGACTATTTTCTTGCTCTGAGGTCCCATGCTTGCTCATATTTGATTAAATGCAATCCGCATCCTATCTTTCCTATTAATGTCCCCAGACCAACAAAGAAGAGATAGTCGAGAATCTGCATCCTTATCCCCCAGTTGTTGTCCCTCAATGAGGCGATTACCGCATCCGCAAATTTAGGGGCCTGCCTTCCAAGCTCAAAGGTGTCCGTTCTCAGTTTATCTTTGGCTTCACGCCTAAATATTTCCCCTCTTATCCGGCGCTTTATTATTCCCATTCTGTTTAGCCTTTCCATGGACGGATTGTCGATGAAGTATCTCACTTGTGTCTTGTCGTACACGACTGCATACCCGTTTTGCATCAGCTTATAGGTTGACTCAGTGTCGTCGTTTGCGGTGCTAAAGTACGGCGGCTTTCCAAGGCCACTTTTTCTGTAAATGTAGCAGTACAAAAGAGGGGAAGCTGCCTTATTTCCTAATATCAAGGATTTTCGCTTGATCTCTGCATACGTGTCTTCGAGAATTACCTGACCCTCATTGATCGAATCCATGTTGTTGGTGTCCTCGTAGATAAGCCCTCCCACTTTCCGATTTTTGAACAGTTTGACTATGCCTGCTATGTTCCCGGTAAATATGAGGTCTGCCCCGTGATTTACAAGTATGTCCGAAGTGGCCTTCTCCGCAAGAAAATTCTGTGCCTTTGTCCTTCCCATCTTCTTCGAGAATTTGAAGACCTTCACATTTTTGTTTTGCTTCTCAAATTTTTTGGCTATTTCCGCCGTTCTATCGTTTCCATCAATCCCAACAAGTATCTCTGCATTTCCGTATCTATTTATCGCATCGGTGATATACGCCAATGCAGTGCCTATTGTTCTCTCTTCGTTGTACGCAACCATCATAAAACTTATGTCCGCTTTCATCTTTTTCCCTTCCTTAGCTATTTTACCGATTAATAGTATAAAAGCCTTACATCCTACTTCGGAAAAAAGGGTTTCTGGATGATGCCAAATAGGCTATCTATCAAAACAATGATTTTTTATCAATTGGTTTATCACCAAAATAGCTGAGTATTGTGGGGCATATGTTTCCAACCGTTATTCTCTTCTTTCCAAGCTTTCGTGCGTCAATCCCCTTGTCGTTGCTGATGATTCCGAATACCCCGAACCTCGAGTGGTCCCCCTTCCTGTTTATCTCTGGCTCCATGAATATCTCGCTCTCCGAGGAGTAAGTGAAGTCGTTTATGTAGTTCTCTTTGAGCTCAAAGAGTATGTCCGGGACGATGAAATCCCCAGATTTTCCGTAATACTTATGTCCGTCGTAAGTGTTGATGATTAGCTTGTCTCCCTCGGCCGACTTGATCTTCTTCAGCCCCTCAATTATCTCCTTTGTTACCCTCCTTTTTTCAAGGGACCCTATCCCCTGCTCTGCGAATCTGTCATCGTTTAGCCAGATCATCCCTATTGTCCCGAATGATATCGCCGAGAAGGCCTTGGTGTCAGGCATCACAAAGTCAGTTTCGTAGATCTTCCGGTAGCCCTCTATACTCGACTGGTCATCCGGGGCATCGTCGACAAGCCTGTCAGCAACCTTCTTTAGCGAGGCTGGCATGGTGTTGTATATTGCCCTTCTAACCTTGAGCTTCATGACCCTCTCCCTTATGTGGCGCCTCACGCTTGTAGCTATTCCTTTTTGCCTCTTCCCGCCCACCTTGGTGCTCTTTAGCTTTGCGAATCCGTTTTGGACAAGCCAGGAGTTTACCAAGAACTTGTTTGTTATCGGTTGCGCCCCGTGGTCTGAGACTAGCATTATCACCGCATCCTCTTTTTTCTCCTTGGAATAGTCAACAACCCAGTCTATGAAGTCCGATATCCCCTTGTAGAGCGGCACTACGCTGCGCTCCCATCCGTCTAGGCTCAATGTGTAGTGCTGGATTCTATCAGTCTCTGTGAAGCAGATGAAGACCAGGTCGTACTCGTTCTTCCTTATCAGGTACTTGCTCATTTCGCCTCGCGCAAGTATGCTCTTTAGGTACTGCCTCGAAGCCTCCTCAACGTGCATCCCCTTCTCAAGCTCGATCCCTATGTTTGGTTCTCCTTCAAATCCGAACTTCTTTGCCGCCCTCTCCAGCTCCTTTGAGCTGTACCTCGGCTCGAGCGGCCAGCCGGTTACCATGTCGACATTCTTCGACTCGCTCTTGGAGAGCCCCATCGCAGGGGTTATCACAAGGCTCATTAACCCTTTCTTTGCGAGTTTGTCCCAGAAGGGTGGGTGCTTTGCCGAATTGTAGTAAATAAGCTGCTTTGAGTAGTTGCCGTCGATATACAGGAAGTCCATCACCCCGTGGCCTGCGGGATCAAGCCCCGTGTAGATCGTGGGCCATGCTGCGGCGGTAACAGGGGGAAGGGTAGACTCCATCTCCTTTAGAACCCCAAATCTCATGAATTTCTCGTACCCCCCCATCCCATGTTTCTTATGGAGCTTCTCAAGCAGCCAGAGCGGCGCTGAGTCTATGCCGATTAGGTATAGCTTTTTCCTCGCATTCATAGGCTGCACCATATATAGTATATATTACAGGAGGCTTTTTGGCTCATCTCTCCACCCTCCTTGCATGCATAAAACCGTTCACCATCACGCTTTTCGTCCCGAAATTGAACCGCTTGGTAGGCTTGTGGATCTCGACCTCGAAGCCCGCCTTTATCAGCCTCCTCTCCAGGTTGAGATAGCCGTAGTGATACTCTATCTCCATGTCGAAGAACCTCCTCAACGTGCTGTCATCGGAATTGAGTATTATCTCGTACTCGTAGCCCTCACAGTCCACCTTTAGCGCAGCATCCTTGAGTTTGTACCTGTTCACCAGGTCCTTTAGGCTAAGCACCTCTATCCCTGTCTTCTTGCCTGAGCCCTTGAATCTCCTGCTGCTAAAGCTTCTCGCCGAGGCGTCGACGTCAATTTTTTGCTTCATTCCCGCCACGCCCACGTTTAGCATGGTTATCTTCCCCTGCATCCTGTTTGCGACGAGATTCTTCTTGCCTATCTCATAGAAATAAGGGTAGGGCTCAAAGGCATACACATGCCTTGCGCCGTCAAGCAGAAAGTTTATCGCCGTGTCACCGACGTAGGCGCCTATGTCCACCACGTCTCTGCCCTTGACGTCAAGCCAGGCACTCTCCCCTTTTAGGAACTCATTTTTGATCATCAATATTGTATCCGCAAGCTCCTTCTTTGAGCCGAAGTAAAGTTGAATCCGCCTTCCCCGGAATGGGAAGCTGATGTAGCCCTGGCTTCTTCCCATCCTCTTTAGCTCAAGCGAGATCCTCTTTCCTTCGTGCATCAACGATATTTTATCAGTCCGGGGATTTAGCGCCAGAGTTGAGAGATAGTTATAGGCGAAATTCGAGATTATGCCAACCTCGTTGAGCGGGAGCATCAGGGTTCCGAGTATGTCGTCTGTGGAACTGATGTTCTTGTCCATACTCTCAAGTTTGCCTACAAAACAATAAAAGGCTTTCAGCGAGGCGAAAGAAGCCCATTTTCGACGTAAACGCCCGCTTAGGGAAGCGATATAAACCCTCCCGCCCATACATATACAGGGCAGCAGAGAGTTCATTCTCTTGTGCTCCCCTAAAAATGATAAATCGGCCGACAAGTTATCCTCGAGCAAAATTTGCCTGTCGTCGAAGCCATACGCTCATAAAAGAAGTATTGTTCATCAATTGACGATGAATAAACTTTAATATATAAAAAATATATTAAATATGACCTCATCCTTTAAATACTTTGTAGTTTACACCTATTCACACAAAATTGTGTAATATACGTGATAGAATGAAGAGTTTGAACGCAAAGAGAATCGCTGCGATCGCAGCAAGTTTGGCAATGGGCTTAGTAGTAGCAGGACCAGTCTCATTTAGCAATATACCGATAATAAACAGCGCAGGACAGCCTGTCGTACAGGTGGTGGTCGGATCAACCGCACAGCCAAGCGACGGAGTAGTTGCTGCAAACATCGCCGCAGTAATCGGCAACCTTGCATACACGACAACACCTATCACGGCAACAGTGACAAACACTGCCGGCGTTTCGTGCACGGTTACAACCCCAACATGCACTCTATCCAATTCACAGGTATGGCTAGGAGAGAAGGGATCAGTCACAGCGGCTGGTTCATACAACCTAAAGGCGCTCATCGGCTCTGTGCTCAACGGCGCAGTCCTCAATGCAGGAACAGTAGGAGCGTCAAAGGCAACTCAGTCTGGATCCTCAAACCA
>JAGWHN010000030.1 GCA_028866785.1 Microcaldota archaeon | reverse complement strand
CTTGCCACGTTGTTGTCCCAGTTGCAGGACGAGGGCCCGCATGTGAAGAGGAACTTGAACATGTTGCTGTTCGCCATCCCCTGGTTGAACATGTAAACGCTTGTTATGTTCACATATGCGCCAGGGTGGGGGATGCTCGAGTACTCCACGACCAGGGTCTGGTTGTTTGTGGCGTTGTACTGGCTGCTTGAGAGCGCCTGGTAGCTGGAGTTGTCTATGTTATAGAAGACAACCTACTTGAAAGGCGAGACGTACTGGTTGTTGACTATCAGGAAACTGCTCACCGATTGGGTCCCGTTCTCAGGCCTGATCGAGATCCTTGCTTCAAAGCCCTGCGCGCTCGAGTAGAACGAGTAGTTCTGCATCGTCGCGTTTACTCTCTCGCGGAACTGGTCGAAGAGGTTGTACCCGTAGAGCTGCTGTATCTGGCTGTTGACATATGCGGTCTGCGCCGCGGTGAGCTGTGATGGGTTGGTCTTGTTGAACTGCGCTATGATCCGCGAGACCACAGTCTGGTTGTAGTTGCTTGCGTTGAACTCCGCCTCCGTGTATATCCCGCTTGTCTCAAGCAGCCATGTGTATCTAACCATCAGGTAGTCCGGATAGCCGTTTATGTTTGTCGTGAGGAAATGCCCATCGCTCGACGAGTCGAACACCCACCTTGCAAACGGGTCAGCCTTGCTCCTGTTCTGCGATCCGACGCTGTCAGTCACGCTGGTCCTGTTTGCGACTCCCTCGACCAAGCTTCCGTCCGGCCATAGGGTGAGCACAACAGAGTTTGGTGCGGTGTTGTTGTGCATCCAGCCCAGCGCCGAGATGAATGTCGGGTTGATGTTGTCCGCTTGTATGAGCGTGACAGAGTATCCCGTGTCGATTATCATTATATATGCGATGAGCACAGCCACAAGCGCAAGCCCAAGGACGAAGCTGATCTTGTTGAAGTTCTTTAGCCACAGCAGCATCCAATAAACAGTGTACGCCGTGAATATAGCAAGGGGTATGGAGAGAAGGGAATTGAACCTGACGGCGTGCATCTGCAGGTAGGCAGTCACGGCATAGTACGCGATGAAAACGAGCAGCGCCTCGCTAACCCTGAATCTTATGCGTGCAATTCCGCCCAGGAACTTCTTCCCGTCTACTCCCTCAAAGTCCATGAAGAAGTAAATTGC
Source organism: Microcaldota archaeon (assembly GCA_028866785.1). The sequence continues at coordinate 6,915 of JAGWHN010000030.1, read as the reverse complement.
GGAAAGTGCGAGCACTCCAATCCAGATTAGATCTATAGAGCTTGGGTAGTAAGTTGAGAAGTATAATAGTATCGACATCGGGGCCATGAACATAGTCGCTCCGAAGCTCGCGAATAGGAAATCCGGAGACGGGGCCTGCAGCTCCTCGATGGATGCTGCGAATGCAACGGTCGTCTGGAATCCGCTTGCAGCGAATATAGAATAAACAATTTGGGGCGCCAGGAAATATATAAGTGCGAACGAGGCAACCATGAAAATCATGAACGTGACCAGTCTCTTTCCGACGCTTGAAACATAAACTGCGAATTTCTCCTTGTTCTTAAGCAGGTAGATTGCAAGTTCTGTGCCTACTGCAAGCAGTGCGAAAAGCACTAAGAAGTATATTCCGGTGAACGCCTCGTTCTGGCCACCAATAAGGTTGAGGGCATTATAGAGGTTCGCGAGAACATACCAGAATGCAAGGGCGAGGAGCAGATATCTCGACTTGACAATTGCCAGCACATCACCCTTCAGGAAAGAATAGAGGAGTATCATAACAAGTGCGAAGATGTATATTGCAATTCCAAATGACGCCCCGTTCCAGACAATGTTTCCAAGGCTAAGCAAGAAACCAGTCATGAGCGCATAAGCGAGTATCTTATTTCTCCCTTGAGCTTTGAGTGTCCTTATCATGAAGAGCAGGCCGAGGATGACAAAAAGCGTTACGAATCCATCTCCCCTGTATACAGTTGCGCTTGTTCTTGCGGCGTCTCCCATACTCAGGCCAACAAAGAGCATGCCCAAAAGTCCGAATACCTTGTCCTTGTTGAATTCCCTTATCAAGAAGTATGTGCCTACCAGGTCAAATATTGCAAACAACACCGGAATAAGTCTGATTACATCATAATAACTTATTCCGAAGAACTGAAGGAAAAAATACGGGATAAGAGTAACCCAATAAAGTCCAATCGGCTCTGAAATAAGTGTAGAGTTTGGCCAGCCCGAAATGCCCAGGTGCGTCGGCACTGCAAATCCGTGGAGCACCGCGGCGCGTATTACCGAGAAATGGTAGAATCCGTCTGGTTCGTAGAACCCAAAGAAGTGGAGCAGCATAATCCTGTAAGCTATTGTTATTACGATTATGACAAGAGTTGCAAAGATGGTGGCAGCTATATAGTTCTTGTAATAGGCCATCACTGCAACCACAAGAGCGCCTGCGACCACCCCTGCGTAGAGGTAGTTGCCCTGGTTGAGGGTCATTGCGATCAGTACAAGTCCAATCACGAAAGCTGCAATCACAACATAGAGCGCAGTTTTCTCATCACTCTTGTGGTGATATCCTTGGTGCTCAACATGTTCATTATGTGCGTGCTCGTGGTGTGTATGTTCAGTGTTGACCTCCTTAGTTTCATGTTCCAAAAAACCACGACCTTAATGAGTTTATATTATGTCTATGAACAATTTAAAAGGTTTCTAATTCAAAAAGGCGAGAGGGTTGCACCTAATGCAAGGCGCATTCCACAATACTTTTAAAGTCCTGCTGCCTAACAACTTCTGTTACAATGCAGAAGATATCGCTTCTAATATTCTCAATAAATGAGCCCAGCCAGGTAGTTTCTCTCGCAAAGGAGATGTACCGACTGGTAGATGACATAGTGGTCATAGACTCCAGCGATAGGAAGAATCTGGACAGGCTCGAGATTGAACGAAGGAAAAACAAGCTTGAGAAAATGAATGTTTTCCACACCGTGGCGCTGGGATATGCGGAGCCCTATCGTGAATACGGAATCTCAAAGTGTAAGAACAATTGGATACTTTTGCTTGACACAGACGAAAAGCTCTCAGTGCATCTAAGAATGAATCTTAGAAGGATTGTGGACAATGCAGACTTTGACGTGCTTAAAATTAAGAGGTACGAGCATGTCGGCCCAAAGGGAGTGACAACCAGTTACTACACCTGGCAGGTGCGGCTCTTTAAGAAGGGGAGTGTGCGGTTCCTCGGCCTCACTCACGAAACTCCTGAGATGATTGGGACTGTGAAGGCCTTAGAATCAGAGACAGAATACCTCAACCACTTAGATGAGCTAAGACACAAAAGATTTTACAACAAGATGGACCTGTTTTCTGCAAACGGTGCATTCGTACTTATAGTCCGTGACCTAATAGTGGGTGCCATGAATGGCGAGATGAACCTTGACTATCTGCTTAATACTTTCAAGACACAGATGGGATTCGAAGATCAAAGGAGGAAAGATCCCTCCATAATCGAGATAGGAAAGATAATAGAGAAAAAGGGCCTAATCAAGTACCTGCAGCTAGACAAGGAGTCAGTAATAAAGAAGCTCGAAAAGAAGTATGCCGGAAAGAGGCAGGGGATAGACCTACTGATACAGTTGCTTTCTGATAAGTATAATAACTAATATCCTTAATGATTGATTGGTGTCACAATGAAAATCGCACTGCTCAATACTATAAAGCCCCATGCGGGCTCTGGGGACGGGATGACCGAGTACACCTACCAACTCTACACTAAATTGGGGAAGGGAAACAAGGTTGACGCAATATATCCTCTAGAGAATTCAAAGCGAAACGACATTTTTGGCCTTGTTTACGCCAACTCCCTCTTCAAGCTTAGGCTCAGGAAGCTCGCAAAGGAGGACTACGACATAATACACATAACAAACCAGGAGCTCGGATTCGCGGCAAAGATGCTTAAGAGGCTGGGAAGCAAGGCCAGGATAATAACGAGCATCCACGACCTAATGCGAGTTAAGGACGAGGGATATCACAGGGGAATGCTGCAGGATGCGTACAGCAACCTTGTCGCATCGAGCGTCAAGGACGCGATAGACTTTTCAGACTACGTCCTATTCACGGCAAGCACCGTCCAAAAGGAAGGGGAGAAGCGGTTCAAGAGAGAGCTAAGGAATCACATTACCACGCTGCTCTGCCCTAAGGAGCCTTTCAGAACCACCAAAATTCCCGCAAAGAAGTCAAGGACATTCAACGTGGGCTACATTGGGGCGCTCGCATTTAGAAAGAACGTAATCTTCGCATTGAGGACAGCAAAGAAACTAATGGACAAGGAGAAAAGCGTTAAATTCCTGATATATGGAAGCGGTGCCGAGAAGGAGAATCTTATGACTTACAAGGCAGACCATAATCTGTCAAGTGTCTCATTCATGGGGTTTGCGCAGGAGGGGAAGATGATGCAGATATACGACAGCTTCAATGTTTTCTTCTACCCTTCGCTTGAGGAGGGGTCTAGCCTTCCAATACTTGATGCACAGGCAAGGGGACTTCCCGTCATAGTTCTAAAGAGTAATAACATAGATGAGGAGGTCACAAGGTACTGCTACAAGGCAAAGGACGAGGCAGAAGCTGCAAGAATAATATCAGAGCTTATGAAGAAAGGCTATCCAAAAAAGCAGATGGAAACCTCTACAAACTATGCAAGGAGCTTCTCATGGGATAGGGTCGCAAGCGAGACACTTGCCATCTATAAGAAGGCGTAATGAGGAGTGCTCTATCTTGTCTTGGTCCTGTACTGAATAATTTATATACTACAAAGACATAGGTCATCCTATGAGGATTAAGATAATAGAGCTCCAGTCTCAGCCGGACCCTAGGGGATGGTCTGTTGACCTCTTCAAACGCAGCGTGTTACCACTCGATCTGAAGTATGTCTATCTTATAATCTCAAGGCCAGGGACCGTAAGAGGCAATCACTACCACGAGAAGAAGAATGAGTGGTTCTGCTTAATCAAAGGTAAGGTCAGATTTACCCTTGTAGACAATAATACCCAGGAGAGAAAGGTGCTTGAACTCAGTGATAATCCCATCACACTTCTAAACATCCCACCGCAGGTCTCCCACGCCATAGAAAATATAACCGATGAGGAGGTTTACATACTTGAGCTGGCAGATCAGGAGTTCGACCCGTCAAATCCGGACACCTTCAAAAAACAAATAGTATAACATTATAAACCTACTATGTCGTATTATTTCTAGGGAGGCTTCTGAGGATTTTTCAATGGCAAAACATGCACTAATTACAGGCGTAACGGGGCAGGACGGCGCATATCTTGCAAAGCTACTTTTGGAGAAAGGGTATAAGGTTTTTGGGACTTTTAGGCGTCTTTCAACCCCAAATTTCTGGAGGCTGCAGTCGCTTGGCGTGTTCGAAAAAATCAACCTGATTCCTTTTGACATGAACGACATGAGCTCGATAATTGAGGCTATCCACATATCCCAGCCTGATGAAATATACAACCTGGCAGCGCAGAGCTTCGTGGCAGCTGCGTTCGAAGAGCCGATCGTTACCACCCAGGTGGATGGAATCGCGGTTGCGATGTTTCTGGAGGCGATAAGACAGCACAACAAGGACACGAAGTTCTACCAGGCATCCACAAGCGAGATGTTCGGGCACGAAGGTCTCAGCGATGGCCTGCGCGGGCTCGCAAACAAGTCACTTGACGAGAAAAGCATGTTCAAGCCAACCAGTCCCTATGCGGCCGCAAAGCTCTATGGATACTGGACAACCAAGATATATCGACGTGCATACAAGCTGTTTGCATGCCAGGGAATACTATTCAACCATGAGTCGGAGCTTCGAGGTCTCGAGTTTGTTACCAGAAAGATTTCAAACACCGTGGCAAAGATAGCCCTTGGCCTTGAGACTGAGCTTCACCTTGGAAATATGAAGTCCGTTCGGGACTGGGGATATGCCCCTGAGTATGTGGAGGGGATGTGGAGGATGATGCAGCATGACCATCCGGACGACTTTGTACTTGCAACAAACAAGTACCATTCCGTATTCGGGTTCGTGAGCGAGGCCTTTGATTCGGCAGGGCTCAACTGGAGAAAGCACGTGAAGGTAGACAAGAGGTTTTTAAGGCCTATAGACACCAATGCGCTCAGGGGAGACTACTCTAAGGCGCAAGGCGAACTGGGGTGGGAGCCGAAGACAAACTTCAAGCAGCTTGTGAAGATAATGGTAAAGGCGGATATGGACAGGTGGGAGAAGGTCGTCACAGGGGAGAGGTTCCCATGGGACGCGCCAAACTACCCAAGCGAGGCGAAGATAATTAGCAGGGTCCTCAAGGACTAAGTTGATCCAATGGCAAAAATATCCATGTCAGAGCCATATCTTGGTGAAGAAGAGCTAAGCAACGTGGTGGAGGCGGTCAAGACAAACTGGATAAGCTCAAACGGTCATTTCATAAAGGATTTTGAGAATGGATTCTCCAGATATATAGGCACAAAGCACGCAGTAGCTGTGAACAATGGGACATCTGCCCTGCACCTTTCACTTCTTGTGCTTGGAGTAGGAAAGGGCGACAAGGTCATTGTACCCTCACTAACTTCAATAGCTTGCGCGAATACGATTGCGTACACGGGAGCCGACCCCGTCTTTGTGGATTCCTCGAAGGATTACTGGTGCATTGACCCTAAGGAGATAGAAAAGAAAATAGATGAGAAGACAAAAGCTATAATGATCGTGCACATATACGGGCATCCTTGTGATATGGGTCCCATAATGGAAATCGCAGACAAGCATGGCATACCTGTAATAGAGGACTGCGCCGAGGCGCACGGTGCAGAATACAAGGGACGGAAAGTAGGTACATTCGGCAAGGTAGCAAGCTTCTCCTTTTACGGCAACAAGATAATAACTACAGGGGAGGGCGGGATGGTGCTGACAGATGATAAAGAGCTTGCAGAAAAGATGATGGTCCTTAGAAACCAGGGAACAAAGCCAGAATACAAGAACAAGTATTACTACGATATGATTGGCTACAACTTCAGGATGACCAACATTCAGGCAGCAATAGGCGTAGCACAGCTAAAGAAGATTGACCAGCTAATAGAGCGGCATAGATGGATTGCTCGAACTTACAACGAGCTTCTCAAGGATGCAGCTGACATTGTGACGCATCCAGAGATGTCCTGGGCAAAGAATGTGTACTGGTACTATTCGATCTTAGTCAAGAAGGAAGTACGAGACAGGCTCAGTTCCACTTTGAATGGTGCAGGGATAGAAACAAGGCCCTTCTTCTATCCGATCCATATGCTTCCACTATATAATAAAAGTAAAGTTACTCTGCCGGTAGCAGAGGAGCTTGGATTTAGGGGCTTAAACCTACCAAGCGGTGCAGCTCTTAACGAGGATGATATAAGCGAAGTGGCCCGTGCGGTAATTGCCGCAAAGGATTAGAGATTTCTAGATTCTCACCGTACAAAAGTGAATTTAATGAAAAAGACGATCTTGATAACAGGGAGTCGCGGATTTATAGGCTCAAATCTGAAGTCCAAATTGCTAGCCAAAGGCTACAAAATTTCGGAGCTGAGTTCTAATTTGGAAGATCATGCTGCCGTTGCAAAGGAAGTACGAAAGATAAATCCAACTTACGTAATTCATCTGTCTGCGGTCACTACGCCCTCATATTACTTTGACCATCCTGTCGAAACAATGCAGACAAATCTAATCGCTACAGTAAATCTCGCTGAGATATGCCGTGGCATAAAAGAATTCAAGCAGTTTGTTTTTCCAAGCTCCGTAGCTGTATACGCCCCCATGACCGGCAGCAAGCTCAATGAAAAATCGAAGTTGCAACCCCTAAGCTCACACGGCATCGCAAAAATGGGGTGCGAATACTACCTGCAATACCTAAACAAAATTTACGGCTTCCCGTACACGGTGCTGAGGCTTCCAAACATCTATGGCCGGGAAAATAACTCTAAATATTTCATAGAAAAGACAATCTCGCTGATGTTCAAGGGTAAGAGCATCAAGCTTGGTAATCCAAACGCGGTTAGAGATTGGCTGTACATTGAAGACGCATTAGATGCCTTCATCAGGGTTTTGGGTAATGAGCGGGCCATAGGGCAAACCTTTCTGATTGGGACAGGCAAGGGACACAGCACAAAAGATGT
>JAGWHN010000002.1 GCA_028866785.1 Microcaldota archaeon | reverse complement strand
GAGATGAATGGCGCAAGTGCGTTGTATGCATATGGTAGTGCCGGCAATTCGTATTTTTTGGACATATTATCGTATGCAAGTGGGAAGTGAATTAATTTATAATTTTAGGCGATGCTGCAGCCAAGCGCACGAAGCAGCGCGTAGATCAGCTCCTTCTTTGCCTCGTCTGTCTTGAGCTTTATACTCGCTGCGTTCTTATGGCCGCCTGCGGCGTCAATGTAGGAGTAGCTAGCCTTGAGCTCGTTCACGATGGTCAGCAAATTGACCCTGTCGGCGATTGGAGAGCTCACCCTTATCGAAACGAAGTGGCCGAAATGGAGCACAAGTATCGGCGGCTTCTCCGAGCCTTTCTCGATCCGCTCGAGGAGCTTCGAGGCGTATCTGCCCGGAAGCGGGTACTTTGTGTTGTAGTCCCTCCTAACGTTCTCAAAGTCGAGGAGGTAGACGCTTGCGTAGTCCGTCTTGTACTGCTTTAGCGCCTCGATCCCGGAGTCAATCGCGTCCTCGATCCTGGTCTTCGCGTAGTTGACAAGCTCCGTTTTCTTCTTCTCATCATTCATAATCTGGTCTATCTCAAGCGGGGTGAGGTCAGTTGCACCAGAGGAGATTGCGATCTTCTTGTCGCTTGTGAGCATATCGAGCAGGAGCGCGAAGTCCTTCCCCTCCTGGTCTCCAAGGGCATATGAACTGTAGTCTCCGACCATAGCCGCGGACTGGATCAGCCCAACGTCTATTTTCGCAAAGAGCTTTCCGAATTCGCAGGTCAGAAATCCGGCGGTGTAGTTTGAGTCGCCGCCAAACTGCCATGGGTTTATGTAGTTGTTAATTAGGTCTGCAAGGCTTTGGGCCACGGGATGGTGGTCAAGCCAGATTATCTCGAACTTCTCGCTTGCTATCTTTGCTCCCTCCAGGCTCTCCTCGGTTGTCCCAAAATCCGTTATCAAAAGCACGGGCTTTCCCAGCGAGTTGTAGTTTCCGACTGTTATCGTGTCCTCCCTCGCGTCGCTTACGGTGTACGCGATTCCCCGCTGCATCTTCCAGAAGACCTTCGGCGAGCCGCTCGGGGCTATCCTCTTGAAGAGGTCTTGGAGCGCAAGATAGAGCCCATATCCGCCCGTCGCTCCATCCGCATCGTTGTGGAACCTTACTATAAGGGGGCTCCCGGTGAGGAGCCCTTCGATCAAAAGGGCGGCTGCTGATTGCAGCTTAGGCCTCATTGCATGGGTAACTTTGTCGAGCGCCAAAACCGCGGAAGGGTCAGAGTTAACAGCTAGTTTCCTTGAGTATTCCAGCGCCTTTGAGGAGTAAAGAGGGAGCGAATCCTTTGAGTCGCTTATTATTGCGGACTCAATTCTGCCGCCGTTTGGCTCGGCATTTATCATGTCGCCTAGATGCAAAACTATGTTGCTCTTAAGCTCAGAGACCTTAACCTCGCCCCCATCTAGGCTTGTTATGTAGTAGACGTTCTCGCTAAGCGTTGCGGCATGCTTAACACAAGTTACGATTCCCTCCAGCATAGAAAAAGCCTCTTGGCCCTTAACTGATTTGTGATGCGCAAGAATTATTAGCTGTTGAGTTGGTGATGTAGCCGCAGTAGGTGGAGTTGCCATAGGTCTGCGCAAGCGCGCTGTAGCACTCCCACGAATTTGGGGATGGGAAGCCCGCGCAGATTGAGAGGTTCTTTGTCGCTATCGCCTCAGAGAGCTGCACGTAGTAGATGCACTCGCTCTTGTACTGCGGGGCCTGGCTGCATGCGGCAAGAAGCTGCGTGTAGTTTTGCGGTGCAGGAGGTGAACCGGACAGGGAGTAGTTGCAAAGGGACCGCGCATAATTGCCCGCATTGAGGCAGATCTTCGAATTGTTTGTTTTTATCGCGATAAAGGTGTAGCACATGTCCCTCAGAGTGTAATTTATCGAAATGAATGGGCTTGAGGAAATGGAGGAGAGCGTTGATGTGGCATTTACCTCAGAGAACAGCGCCCCGTTCTTTGCGGATACTGTCGAGATTATCGTCTTGTTTGTGCTGTTTGAGACGTTTGCGCAAAATCCGGGATTTAATGTGAGTGCAGCGGCGTTTAGGCTTATGGTAGAGGCGCACTCGGTCCTTATCGTATTGTTTTGTATCTGATAGCAGTATTGTGCAACCTTGAGTTCGGCTGTGGCGACGGAGTAGATGCACATGTCCCTGTATGGCTGCGGCGCGCTGTCGCACTGCGCGGTGCTCTGCGCCTGCAACGCTATGAGGCTGATGCAGCTGCCTATGCTCTGGTTGCTTCCAGCCATGTGGCAGAGCGCTGTTGAGTGATTCGCAACGGCTATGCTTGAGTAGCAGCCGCCTGCATCGGCTCCCTGGATGTATGAGCAGATGCTCTGGTTCATGGTCGAATATGCAAGCTGGGAGAGGCAGGAGCTCTGGCCTGATGGCAGCAGTATGCCAAGGCACTGCTGAAGCGCGCTGCCTTTTGGAAATATCAGGAAGAGGAATGCGATTATGACCACGGCGCAGGTGATTATGAAGTAGAGCTTTATCGTGTTCTCTGCGCTTGTTGGCTGCGTCACTTGACTTTTTGCCGCCATTAAATCAGCTAGTACAACGAGGTGTCCTCTGCGGAGTAGATCTTGAATCCGGCGTCCGTTATATCGTACGGGGTCGTGACCATGCTGTGCTTCGAGCCTCGCATCTTTATGACCTCCATCGCCCTTATTCTCTTGTCGGCCTCTCCTGTCTGATACATCGAGATGATACCGTCAAAAATGAAGAACTCAGGCTTGAACTCAAGCTTGCTCCTCTCCGGGTTTGAGGTCTCCATTGTAAGAAGTGCCGTTACGTTTAGCCTCCTCATGTTAGTGACAAACTGAAGCATCGCCCTCCTGTACCCGATCTGGTCGTTTATCAGAAGGCTAAGTATCGAGGCTGAATCTATGACGACCCTTGTTGCGCCTATCTTTGTGATCTGGTCCTCGATTTCGGCGACCACCTTGCCGAACTCGTACGCGCTAGGGTCAGCGGTACCGAGCAGCTTGTCTGAGGGCTCCTTGCCGTCAACTATCATCTTGTTGCTAGCTATTATCTGGTCGATGTCATTGAACTCCTTGAACGTGGACTTCGCATTCACAAGGACCCTTGCCGGATCCTCCTCGAGGGAGTAGTAAATGCCAGGATTTCCCGCCTTTGCGTTCCTGTAGAGAAACTCAAAGCACATGAGGGTCTTTCCAGCCCCCGGACCGCCTGCGACAACAACCTGATTCCCTTCGGGTATTCCCCCATAAAGCATTGCATCAAGTCCAGGTATCCCCGTTTTTACAGTTCCCATTTTTGCACCAAGCCTACCTTTAAAAGCCTTAAATGATTAAGCATAGCTGCCTAAGTATATAAAATAATTGGTGGGAGTATGAACAAGAGGATAATTCTGATAGGCATTATTGTCATGGTGGCGTCGTTTGTAATAGGCGCTATTGCGCTGCCAAATGCGCTGATGGGGATCTCAAACTTCTCAAACCAGAGCATTTCACTGCTGCCGGCGCACAACACGTACCTCCCTTATTTCATAAATGAGACGGGATTCATAGTTTTAGGCTATCAGTCAAGCCAGAATCTCAACTTCTATTTCGCAAACGCCTCGGCATTTTTGATACTCCAAAATTACATGAACTCCACGCTAACGCTTTCGCAGTGGGCAACGAGGCTTCAGGGCAACGGCGTCCTTGAGAGCATTCCAAACTCGAAGATAGGGATCTTCCCCTACTCCCAGTTTAGCTCGTCAAATGCGGCCCCTCAGGGATCGTATATCGTAGAAAATGCCTCTATCCTTCCGGCGGGCAATTATTATGCGATCTTTCAGAACACGGGCAACTCCAGCGCCACTGTCAACGTTACCTCCAACGTCTCAACCAACATAAGCTCGAAGGGAGGATATATCTTCGGGATAGGCATCTTGATCTTCGTGCTCTTTGTGGCGGGAATAATCATAATTGTCTACGGAATAGTAAAGAGGCCAAAGATTGCGCCAGAGCAGGAGACAAGCCAGCAAAAGGTCGATGAGCTCTACAAGGGAGTTGGAAGGGGCAAGGGCAAAGCTAAGAAATAGTTGGTAAAAAGAAGACGGCAGATAAGATTTGTGGGGAGTGGAATTAAATCTTATCTGCGAGTGAAAATCAATTTGTTGAAGTAGATTTATATAGCTTGTGATTGCGCAGGCCGATCTGTCTAAGTGGTATTCGTCAATTTTCAATATCCTTTTAAAGGTTCAAGGCATATTAATTCTGTGGACAGTTTACAGGAGAGAATAGCCGGGGAAATAGCGCTTTCGGAGACGCCAGGAACCACAATGAAGAAGTGGAGAGAGCTCTTTGGTATCTCACAGGTTGAGCTTGCAAAGCACCTAAAGATTTCGACATCAACTATCAGCGACTATGAGGGCAACAGGAGAATGAGCCCGGGAGTCGGCATAATAAAGAGATTCGTCGTTGCGCTATTCATGATTGACGAGCAGCACGGCGGAGAGGTGGTAAGGAATCTCGAGAAGTTCAACCTGCCAAAGGCAAGCGCAGAGTCATTCTACAAGCTTCACGATTTCTCTGCCCCGATTAGCGGGGTCGATTTCGCAAGGATAATCGATGCAAAAATAATTGCAAACCCGAACTATCTTGACAGCATAAAGCTGTTCGGATACACTTATCTTGACAGCCTTAGGGTAATCCTTGAAATTGCCCCAAGCGAATATCCAAAGCTCTTTGGAAACACCAACGAGAGGGCATTCATCTTCTCGCAGGTCAGCACAGGAAGATCACCGATGGTCGTGATCAGGGTTGCGCCGATAAAGCCAAGAGTTGTTGTGATAGAAAACCTTGAGAGCATCGACAAGCTCGCGGTAAAGATTGCGCAGATAGAGAAGATTCCGCTCCTCACCACGAAAATTGGATCTGAGGAGATGATGGCAAGGCTAAACAACATATAATTTTAGCAGTGCGAATCCTTTTTTGGGACCAAGGCCCTGAACGCCGACTTTACGTTCCCGTTTTTAATGTGATATATCGCTGTCGCCACTGTGGTAACAACACTAAACCCTACGACGCATGGAGGGCACGGGCAGGCGCCAACGAGCGCAGGGGCGCTGTTCATGATCTCGCCCCTTCCAAGCCCCTCCCTAAACTTGTAGGAGAGATTCTGGCTAAATCCCCTCATTCCCAAGGACGCCTTTCTAAGGGCATTTTTGACATCGTCTGAGACTATGGAGCCGCTTGTCCTTATCAGAAGAGAAAGAGCCCAGACCTCATTTTGAATACTCTCGCGAGATGCGTTTATCCCGCTGCCGATTGCACCAAGGCCTTTGATGGACATTGCCACAAGAGAAGATTGACTTTTCAGATATAAATATGTTGGAGTTAGCCCTTCTTGCCCACTATTTTGTAAAATGCGAAGTTTTCTCCCCTCGCGGTGTTGTTTTGGGAGGCCAAGGTAACCAAATTGTAGCTTTGGACAAGATTCTTGCAGGTCGTGCCCTTGTATGGAGGGACGCTGCACCAATAGCCGTAATCAATCACGCTGCACGAGTAGCCCCTGGTGTCATTTACGAACTGGGGATCGGAGGAGCCGAGGTAGTTTATCTGGGCTGCGCTTCTGTTGAACTCGTACCAAAGATCGGGGGTGAAGGTGTAAACCATGCATCCTGCGGGGACCTTGTTGTAGTTTGAGTAGAAGAAGGACAGAGCGTCATATATCACTGTTTGCTGCGGCATCTGTTGGGGCTTGAGGGTTATGTTTGGCACGAATAGGGCGAAGGGAACGATGACGCCACCAAGCAGGACAAGGAGGTAGAACATTAGCCCCAGCCGTGGGGATTTTATGGCGCCACCGACAAGCTCGGAGAGTTCGCTGATCCCTATTCCCGCAAGCAGCGCAAGGGCAGGGCAGAGCTCAAGCATGAATCTGACGTCGACGCCAAATGTTGCCGCACCAGCATAAAAGAAATCGTAGAACAGGTGGTATGCAAAGAGCCACAGTGCCAAAAGGAGAATTGTGCCGTACTTGTTCCTTGATTTGCTCATCAGCAAAAGCAGGATTCCGACCCCCGCGAGCGCTGTGGTCTCGACCGGGAACCCAAGCGGAAACTGGGAAACGGAATTGTAGTTGCCAAGGAAGAATAGGACATTGGGGCCGATGTTGTTCATGAAGTTTGCGACGGAGAATACCTGCTGGCCAGTGTAGTCCTGCCCGTATGAAGGGTTTGAAATCTGAATCGCAAGATAGTAAATCTCTGGCATTAACAGCACAAAAAAGAAGAGGGAGAGCGCAAGAAACTTTGTGTTGTTGTTTATGCTGTCGATTACAAGGCCAAGCCTCTTCCTCATCGTTTCCCTTATCCCGTCGGCGCCGTGCGCGAAAAAGAGCACGGCAAAAATAGGAAGCAGAAGTATTCCCTCAATTCTCATGTATATTGTGAATACAAGGGCGCTTGCAAAAAGCGCAAATCGCTCAAGCTTGGGTTCCCTTGTGAAGAACACGAAAAGAAAGAAGGTTAATATCGCAAAACACATCAATGCAAGGTCTGGTATTGCCTGCGCCCTTGACCAGATGAAGAGCTGGGGTATAAGCGTGAATATGATTGTTGATGCTGCAATCGCCATCCTTTTTTGGAAAAGAATGGATGAGAGCAAAAAGAAAAATGCTATTGAAAGAAGCCCGATGAAGAGCTGCATGGCAAACGCGGTGTTTATTCCAATCCCAAAGAACAAAAATGCTATTGAGAGGAGGAAAGGATACCCTATTGCATCGTGGTAAATCGAGTTGGTGAAGCATGAGGTCAAAAGACCGCTTCCGTACTGGCACCAAAGGGCGTTTCCGTGCGCGAGTATGTTGATTGCAATTCCTTGATAGATGTTCTCGTCAAAGTATAACTGCTCTGCAGGGCTCACGAACATAATTGAGAATAAAAAAAAGAACAGGATGCATGCAATGGGCACCAATGCAAGCTTGTAATCGATAATAGGGGATAGGGTCGCAAAAAGCTCTTTTCTGCACCTAATTAAGAGTGCAAGAAGCGATGCTAAAAGCAGCGAGAGTGAGAGCGTGAAGAGATAGCCAAGCAGCATTTAACCTAAAGTAAGTGGGTCGCAAAATATTAATATGGATAGATAGCCAAGAAGCTTTTAATCTACTTGGCCTTAGTTTCATTGGCCCACACATATCCGATCTTTCCAAGAAGCTTTTAATCTACTTGGCCTTAGTTTCATTGGCCCACACATATCCGATCTTTATTAATTACGGGATAATCCTTTAATTTGTAATCTTTTTTTAATTAAAGCTATAAATTCAGGATGGTAAAAAGTTGTCACTTTAAGATTTCGATTACTAGAATTATAAAGTTCAGACCATTCTGGATGTTTCTTGAGTTCACTTGATAAACTCTCAATAGCATTTTTAACATTATACCAACTTTCATTTATATCTTCAGAAATTTGTGTGCCATTCATCCACCCGTTTGGTGCAATTCCTAAGTGTTCCACCTTAGCTTTTAACATTTTTATAAATTCAGGATGGTAGAACATGTAGTAGCCCCCTTTGATTGGCAATCTATATATTCCTGACCACTCTGGATGCACCTTTAATTCTTCTGATAGAGCCTCAATTGCTAATTTAATGTTTTTTCTAGCTCTATGTGTACTTTTTTCTATTTGTATTTGATTCATCCAACCCTTAGGTGCAATGGCTTTGTCCAATGGTAACGAAGGGGTTTTTCTCAAAACGATTTTGATAAAATCAGGATGGTAAAAAGTATGTAACCCTGTTTTAGAGCGATAAAGACCAGACCATTCTGGATGTTGCTTTAATTCATTTGACAAACTCTTGAATATAGGTTTCATGTTTTGAGCTGATTTACCCTTGCTTTTACCTATCTGCGTCATTGTTGCCCATCCATCAGGTACTGAAGTGAACTTTGTAAGCTTTTCAGCAACAGATGCCTTAACTAGTTTTATAAAATCAGGATGATAGTAGACGACGTTAGGACCAGTACCTAAACGCCTATGATAAATCCCGGACCACTCCGGATGTTTTTTGAGTTCTTCTGATAAGTTTTCTATAACAAACTTAATCATTTTCGGATCTACTCCGGCAAGTTTACTAATTTCTGCCCGATTTGACCACCCATCAGGTGCTACTTCAACCTTTAAAACTGCACCTTTTATTAATTCAACAAAGTCAGGATGGTAATATTTAGTAACTTCTTTGGGGCCTGCACCCTTGCGATAAAATCCAGACCATTCTGGATGTTTCTTGAGTTCTTCCGATAAGTTGTCTATAGTAGATTTAATATAATGGAATGAAATTCCAGTTTTTTTACTTATTTTAGTTGCAGTCTGCCAGTTCTCAGGAGGTCTTTCAATTTTCGAATATGTTGTTTTTAATAATTTAACAAAATCGTTATGATAGTGTAACATAGGACGTCCATTCTTAGAGAAATATTCACCAACCCATTCAGGATGTTTTATCAACTCCTCTGAAGAAATGCTGATAATTGTGCCAATCTTGCCAAGAGTAACATCCAAAGTGTTTGCTAATTCAACTTTGCTGAGGTAATTTTCTGGGGCTTTCTTAAGCCTCTGGATACTGCCTTCATTAACAACACGCATCACCAATTTAGGTTCAGTAATGACGTTTATTCCATCTATTTTAAGATCAGGTTTTACTCGCGGTTCTTTATTTATTTTATCAATATGATATTTTCCTTGTGATCTTATTATCTCTGCATCCTCCGCTATTTCTGCAAATGATATAGGCACCGCTCTTTTGCTGCTTGTTTTATCTTTGAAATCAATAATGTATGCATGCTTTGAAATATAATTACGCTCATATTCTTCAGGGTCCAGTCTTAATACTCTGCCGGATCTTTGTGTTGCTTTAACCTTTGACAATGTCGGAGCTAAATTCAAACAAACAGTTGCATTAGGTGCGTCAAACCCCCTTGTTAAAATATTGACATTCGTTATTAGCTTATAATCGCCATTTTTGTATTTCCACAGGGCCTCATTACGCTCTTCCTCATTCATCAAACTAGTAACAGCAACTGCAGGGATACCGTTTTTGTTTGCCAACTCTGCAAATGCTAATGCGTGAGAAATGCTAACACAATTTGCTATTGCGGAAGGAGTATCGGGAAACAGATTTTGATATACTTCTAGAGCTGCCAGATTTCTTGAGGCAGTATTGACAGCAATATCGAGATCTTTATCATCATATTCACCATGTGCAGTGATTTTTACATTCGTAAGATCAGTGTGAGTTTCTACTACATAAACTGAAAAATTAGATAGAAGGCCCTCATAAACAGCTTCTCTTATTGACATTCTGTGTATTTCATTAGGGAGCACATTTACAAGCTTCTTCTCTTCAGAATATTCGGGAGTCGCAGTCAGACCTAGTTTAAATGCATTGGTAAATTTATTGATCGTTTCTATTCTTCTTTTAGTAATAGCTTCATGAGCTTCATCAAGTATAAGTAATTGATAGTCTTTAGGATCGATATTGCCGTTTTCAGTATTCAACCAAAGTGAAGAGTAAGTTGTTATCAACAACTTTGCACTATAATCCTTATGCAAATAGTTCAATATCCCAATTTTATTTGGGAGGGCTTCAACCTTTTCTCGATCTATAAATTGATACAGCATCTTTTCAGTCTGTTCAACTAACACGTTTGTCGGTACGGCTATAATTGTTTTTATGTCCGTGTCTGTTGTTAAAGCTTCTATAAATTTAATATATAGAGGAGTCTTGCCAGTAGCTGTAGGGAGTGCCACATAACCCTCAAGCCCTCCGTCCTTAACGAAACTGTTTAGGTCATCAAATACTGTTACTTGTCTACCCCTAAGTACGACTTTCAGTTCTCCGTTTTTTGAGTGATTCTGGGCGTACGTGTCTAGATTCTTAATTATTGCACTTTTATAACTCTCAAAAGGTAGGCTAACCTTTATTCCTTGATTTACCTTAAAATTAAGCACAATACTACCTAATTTTAGTTCTTTTTCCAGTTTATATGGATTGTCTAGAATTTGTATATTAAGATAATTTATGATTAATCATAGATATATGGAGGTAAGGAGAATTGAACTCCTGCCCACAGAATGTCAATCTGTTATCCTACCACTAGACGATACCTCCACTTAAACTTCTGTCGTGTATCCGTCGTTTCCGACGACCACGTACTTGAACAGCTTCTTTGCCTCCTCATATAGGGCGTCAGGCTCCCTGTGCCTTGCGGAGAGATGCGTGAGTATGAGCATCTTGACGCCAGCGAGCTTTGCGACTCCCGCAGCCTCTTGCGCAGTTGAGTGCTTTCTCTCAACTGCAAGCGCCTTCTCATTTTCCGTGTATGCAGCCTCATGTATGAGGATGTCCGCATTCTTTGCGGCGTTTACCGTTGCCTTTGATGGGCGTGTGTCGGTCGCGTATACCGCAACCTTTCCCTTGTGCAGAGTTGTTATGCTCTCTAACTTTATTATACGCTTGCCTATTTTTATCTGTTTTCTCTTCTCCAGCTGCGCAAACATCGTGCCCTTTATTCCAAGCGCCTTGCACTTATCAACGATGAACCTCCTCTTGTCGTTCTCCCTGAAGACAAAGCCGAGCGTGGTTATCTGGTGGATTAGCTTGAAGGCACTTATCTCGAAGTCCTCTCCCTTGTAGACCTTCCCGGTGCCGATCCCCTTGATTATTATCGGATACTTTATTATCGCCTTGTCGAACACAATCAGGCTTTTCACGGCCGACTCAAATCCCTTTGGGATGTGAATTGTGAGGGGCTTTTGCCTATTGTTTAGCGCCATTGTCCTCACCAGCCCCGCAATTCCGATCACGTGGTCCCCGTGGATATGGCTTAAGAAAATTGTCTCAATCTTGGAGATGTTGATTCCGTGCTGGAGCATCTTCATCTGCGTTCCCTCACCACAATCAAATAAGTATATCTTGCCGTTGTGGGTGATTGCAACGCTAGGCATTCCCCTTGCCTTTGTCGGGGTAGATCCTGAAGTTCCAAGAAGCGTGACCTTGATCATTATACCTACTCTAAATCTATTACAATCCTCTTATTTTTAAGGTCGAGTGCTTTGACTTTTACACCGAACCTTTCAGTTATTTCCTCTGCTGTGACCCTCCTTTTGTCGTTTATGTAATTGATTATCTCGTTTATCTGGTGCATGTTTGACATGATCTTGTGGCCTGCCTTTGCAGAATCAACTTCGGTCAAGTTGAGCTCATCAATTAGCTCCTTTTGCTTTTTCACGTTTGCCTCCAGCTCGCGAAGTTCGTCGTCGTTCCTGTCTACCCTCGTTCTCGCCTCAAGGTAGAATGCTTCAAGCGCCTTGCTGACTGTCTCGTATTGCGTTGAATCGTAGTCCTTGTATTTCTCAAGTGGCACAATCGCATAATCGACAAACTCCCCGTTCCTCGAGTAGATGATGGGCTTCGGGGTCTTCACGCTCCTAAAGAATGAGACCATGTTTCTGACCACAACGTTTTGCAGCTTTAGGTCTGTCCCTTTCGACTTTGGGTCGGTGCTCGAGCGCAGCAGTATGTCCTCGAGGTACGTCGGGCCGATGTCCACATTTTTTGAGAGCTCCTTGATTATCCTCTCGCTGCTCTTTGCCACAGCTCCTACAATCTCGGTTATGTGCGCCTCACTCATCCCCTCCATGTCCACCTTTATGCTAGGCGGGAACTGGTAGATCACCTTCGGAGCTATCGCCCTCTCCTTTTGGTGAAGCAGAGTCGATGCGACCTCGATTAGGTAGTTGCTGTCCGTGATTATCATGTTTCCCTTTCCGAACATCTCGACGATCAGCTTGTATCCGGGCTCGCCCTCGAACTCGAAGATGACGATCCTGTCAGAGTACCTCTGGTCGATGCGCTTTAATTTTCTCCCAAGAAGCCTCTTTCGCACTCCCTTTGCAAAATTGGTTGGCTCTTCAACCTCTTCCACGATGTTCGTTAGGTTCATTGCCTGGGTGAGCTTGATGTAGATTATCTTGTTTCCCGTGGTGGACGAAAAGAGCATCCTGTAGGAGCCCTCGCCTAGGTCATAGAACTTCTTTAGGTAGGAGCCAACCGCTTCCTGCAACTCCTTCACTATGGCGTTTATCTCTATCGCCGCAATCTGCCGCATAAAATCAGTTTTATCTCTTCTTCTTGCCTTCTTCCTTCACGACTTTCACAAAGTCGGAGACAAGCTTCTTTCCGTTCTTTGAATCCTCAAGCACTGCGCCAATCTGCGCGATGTCTGCCCCGGCCTTATAGACAGCCCTTAACTGGTCAGGGGTCTTTATGCCGCCTCCGACAATGTACGGAACGGTTATCGACTTCTTTACCGCGCTAATCATCTCTGATGGGATTGGCCCAAGGTTCTGCAGCTGCGGATTTGATCCCGCATCAGTAAGTATGAATCTGTTTCCCATGAACTCTCCCGCATTTGCAAGGGCTGCCGCAATCTTTGGCTTGACCCTTGGGACAAGGTTGACATCGCCGACCCATCCGACCGTCCCTCCTGGCTCAACGACTATGTATCCGAGCGGGAGCGGCTCGATCTTCATGTGCTTGATTAGAGGAGCTGCAAGCATCTGCGCCTGCGTTATCCAGTAGGGATTCCTCGCATTGAGAAGCGACATGAAGTAAACTGCATCAGCATACCTTGTTATCGTCGCGATGTTTCCGGGGAAGAGCACGACGGGGACGTTCTTTGCGCCCTCCTTTATGCTCTTTGTGACGTGCTCTAGCAGCTCGCCCTGGGCGCCGATGCTTCCGCCAATGAGCACAAGGTCAGCGCCAGCCTCTGCTGCGTCAATCCCGGTCTTTATCGCGGCCTCCGGGCTTGAGTAGTCGACAGGGTCGATTAGCATGAATAGTAAGGAGCCCTTTTCCGCAAGGGCAGAGTTGATGTAGCTTTCGGTCTTTCCAATCCTCATTTTACCACAATTATTAAGCATCAATTAAAGCTTTAAAACACGCTTCCGATCTTGAAATTCTCTTTCGTACCCTGGTCTAGGAACTGCTTGACAAACTCGCCCGCCCCGTCCTCAAGGCTCACCCTCGCGGAAAAGCCGAGCTCCCTTTTGATTTTTGTGATGTCAACGTGCCTGTTGCTTGTCAGGAAGCGCAGCTCATCGCTGTCGATCCCCCTCTGCTTTGCGACAAAGCCAACGATGAACCTGCTTATGTGCCTGCTTGGGCGCGGAACCTTCAGGATGTCGGCCGCGAAGTTGAAGAGCTGTATTTGCGTGTACGCCTTTCCGTCGGTCAGGTTGTAGATCTTGTAGCGGCTCACCTCCGTGCTTGCCGCAAGGATCATCGCATGGAGGGCGTCCTCTACATGGATAAGGTTAAGCTCGTTTTTACCGTCGCCTATTATGTAGGCCTTCTGGTCCCTGATCACCCTGAAGAACTTGAAGAAGTAGTGCTCGAATCCCGGGCCGTAGATCTGGCCCAGGCGGAAAATTGTGAACGGAACGATCCCGGTGTACTTTAATATCTCCTTTTCGGCGAGCACCTTGGAGAGGCCGTAGCGATCCCTCGGCTCAAGCTTTGACTCCTCGGTCAAAAGCTCCCTCCTTGAGTGCCCGTAGACATCAAGTGAGGAGAGGAAGATGACGTGCTTTACCTTTGCGGATGCGCACGCCTCCATTATGTTGTGCGTCCCCTCCACATTAACCCTCATTATCTCCTCTGTTCCCGCCTGATACTCGCTCACGATGGCGGCCAGGTGGTAGACGTTGTCAACGCCCTTGCACGCATCCTTTAGCACGTTTATGTCGTTTATGTCACCCAAAAACGGAATTACCCCTGGCGGCAGCTGCAGTATGTACTCTTTCCTCTTCACCAGCGCGTGTACCTTGTCGCCGCGCTTTAGCAGCATCTTGATCAGCTCCTTTCCAGTCTTGCCGTTTGCGCCCGTGACGAAGCTCACCTTGCTTGGCCTTGGCATGGAAGAATCAGGATTTGTCGCGGGCCTATTTTCCATCTATTCACTTTTTTCCTCTTTGGCCTCGCTTAGCAGGTTTGATGCGAGCACCCTCATGTACTTGTGTGGCACGTTGTTCATCGCGTAGCTTGCCCAGTCCTTTCCGAACGGGACAAAGACGCTTAGCGGCGCACCCCTCTTGAGGAGCTTTCCAAGCCTGTTCTCGGCGTATCCCAATTGGAACTCAAAGATTAAAGATTTTCGGTATTTTCCCCCCTTTTTCATCAGCTTTGAAACGGAGCTCTCCTTTGGCTCAAGCAAAACCAGGCTCTTTGCGCTGCTTGCTATCTGCTCGATCGAGTCCATCGGGTCGCTCTTTAGCTCCTTTTCGCCATCGTGCTTCCCACGGCAGCTCACCTTTATCGAGCCAAAGCGCTTGCTCTTCTTGGAGTATACCATCCCGTCCTCTATGTTTGTGAATGAGAGCCCCAGCCTTGAGGTCTCCTTCACCTGATTTACTATCGGGAATTCGGTTGACGGGTTGGAGAGCTCGCACCAGACAAAGACTCCGTACCTTGAGCTGACCGCGAGGATGCTGTTTAAGTTTTCTATTGCCTCCTCTTGAGAGATTGTGCTACCTAGCTGGTCCAGCCTTAAATGGACGCTCGCGTTTATCCCAAGCCTCGAAATCTCCCTAACTAGCTGAAGGTATGTCGTAGTGATGTAGTTTGCCTTTGCCTTATCAGGTGGAGACTGCGAGATGAAGTTTATCGATACGGGTATGCTCCTTGCGTTGAACTGCTTGGCTCGCTCGATCGCGGAGCCCATCGTGGGCCCTGAGATGTGCTTTTTAATCAGCCTGAATATTACCTTTTCAACGAGGGAGTCTTGAGCCAAACAATCACTATATTATAATTGCACAGACTAGAATAAGTAAGCCAAGCGCCTAACAAATTATACTGTTATGGGACGCTAAGGTTTAAATGCTTTTTACGTGTTCAAATGCGCTATCTTTCCGAGAGCAAAGGGATAGGGGGAGAGATCAAGAAGAGCCCCGATGACTTCGTAGTCAAGGAGATTACGAAGACCGGAAAGATACTTGAGCTAAACAAAAGCTACAGCGCTGAGCAGCTTGAGATGCCCGTTGACCCGGAAGGGAAGTTTGCGAACTTCATACTCCAAAAGAGGGATTGGAACACCATACAGGCGCTCCAGAATGTTGCAAAGCGCCTTGGGAGGGGAATGAAATCGATTGGATACTCTGGGATGAAGGATAGGATGGCGACCTCAACGCAGATTGCGAGCATCTTTGGAGTAAGCGCGGAGGCGCTGAAGAATGTGCATGTTAAGGACGTCTCGATAAATGGCGCGTGGCAATCGAAGAGGGGAGTCGAGCTTGGGGACCTTCTTGGAAACGCATTTGATGTGAACATAACAGGCTGCAGCAATGCGGAGGGCATACCGAAAATCTTTGGAGAGCTTGACGGCAAGATCCCAAATTACTTTGATGCCCAAAGATTCGGCAATAGGCTAAACAACGCAAAGGTCGGAACGCTGATTCTCCAAAACAAGCTTGAGGAGGCGGCAATGGAATTTTTGACAGGAACCACAAACGAAAACAACCAGGTTGCAATTGAGGCAAGAAACAGGCTGGCGGAGGAAAGGGACTTTGCCGCAGCGCTCGAGTACTTCCCGGGATACCTAAAGCACGAGCGAACGATGATTTACTACCTCTCAAAGGAGGGAGGAGACTTTGCAAAAGCTATAAGGGCAATACCTAGGGGAATCTCGATACTTTTCATACATGCGGTTGAGGCTGCAATCTTCAATTATGCGACTGAAAGAATGATCAAGGAGCACGCCTTTGAGAAGGCAAAATTGTTTTGCGGGCTTGATGTGTTCGGCTTCCCAGATGTGGAGAAGCTTGCACCGGAGGGGATTCCAGCATCCACAATAGTGGGCTACGAAACAAGGAGCGAGGAGATCAACGAATATGAAAGCGAGGCGCTTGAAAGAATGGGGATCAAAAAAGAGGATTTCAAGATAAAGAGCATGCCGGAGCTGAGCATGAGAGGCACGCGCAGGCCGATCCTCTCCCTATTCAGGGACCAGAAATACGAGATTGCCGATGACGGAGCAAGGCTCTCCTTTGCGCTGCCTTCCGGCTCATATGCAACGATTCTTTTAGGGGAGATAACAAAGCAAAATCCCCTCGATTTGGGGCTTGTCTATCCAGAACTAAAGGGACAGTAAAAGGCGGACAAAAAGGGATATAAATAATGTGAATGCAGTATAAGATTAGTAATAAATGATTTGATGGACTTAAGTCTCCTAAACAGGCGTTTTTTTGGCAGGACGCTTGCGGTTCTTCTATTTGTCACCCTTTCAATAGCAGGCATGATTTTTTCAGTATACCTATTCTACGTCGCAAACTCCCCGTACATGTACCTTCTTGCGGCAACCTTCACGCTACTCTCGCTAATTGCGGGATTCTTCAACATATACGCATCGATTTGGTACTTCAGGTCCTTCTTCTATGAGGCTTACCTTGCAAAGATAACGGCGAGGCTGCCAAGGCTAACCGTGCTTCCGACAGTTGCGATTGCGATTCCGGTTTACAATGAAGACCCCCACATGGTGAAAAAAAATGTTCTTGAGCTGAAGAAACTCAATTACCCAAAAGGCAAGATAAAATTTTACCTTGCGGACGACTCAACGGATCCCAAGATAGCCTCCGAGCTATCTAGGATATGCAAGAGACTTGGGATGATGTACATCCACAGGGAAAACAGGCAGGGCTACAAGGCAGGAGCCCTGAACAATGCGCTTAAGCGCTCAAAGGAAGAGTTTCTTGCAGTCTTTGACGCAGACGAGTTCCTGGTCGACAGGAATTTCTTGATGGATCTGCTGCCTTACATGTCTGACAGGAAGGTTTCGTATGTGCAGACAGAGAAAAAGTACATGAAGCACTCATTCTTTTCCGATTCGGTGGACATTTTTGATGCGTTCTTCTACAAGTTCATACAGCCGGCAAGGGCGCTAAACAACACTGCGGTGTTCGCGGGCTCCTGCGGGCTCATAAGGAGAAGCGCGCTTGACAAGATAGGCGGATTCCCCGAGTACGTTATAGAGGACACGTTCTTCAGCTTCGAGTCCGACATGCACGACTTCAAGAGCATGTTCGTGCCCAAGATCTACGCGCTTGGAAGGCCGATAAAGACGTTCACCGAGCTTGTAAAGCAGCAGTGGAGATACAACTACGGTGACACTCAGTTCATCAGCTACTTCTTCAGGAGAAAAAACGACAACCCTAGCGGCAAGCCAAAGAGCCTGCTCTCAAGCATCGATTACATAACCCACGGATTCGGGCTCAACTACCTCTCTGCGGTACTCATAATGTTCACGCTCGCATCAATAGGGGTGGTATTCACAACGCTTCCTTTCGCGCACATCAGCGTGAACAACTTCCTTTCGGGCTCTCAGCTTCCGGTTTACCTTGAAATACTCGGATTCCTTGCGTTCACGCTTTCGCTCCTAACACCAGTGCTGCTCACAAAAATATACTTCAAATCATTTAGCAAGGGATTCATGGTCTTCCTGCTCAACTACGCTCTCGCGTTTGTAAGGACAAAGGCGGCGATCGCAACGATAATGAACATGAATCCTGGAATAAACTGGAACAGGAGCAAGCTGCAGAGCGGAAAAAATGATGCGATATTCTCACTCTCGAACACGAAGACAGAGATAGTTTTCGCAGGGGCGATGTTTGGGCTAAGCATCCTTGCTTTCTCGCAGTTCAACATTGCTGGGGGGATTTGGCTCGTCTGGTACGGGATACTCTACTCGCTTGCGACATTCCTTCTCTACAAGTACGGCTGATTTTCATAAAAGAAGTCGCCGAGGTAGGGATTTGAACCCTAACTTCCTTGCGGAAACCAGATCTCGAGTTTCGCCGCAAATGCGCTGGCGCGTTACCGGATTCCGCCACCTCGGCATAGAAAAACTTAGAGTGAGTTAATATAAATATTGAAGCTTTATTAAACTAAAATTGGTTGCATGATATACTTCAAGGTCCACAAGACGGAAAAGGGGGACATGATTGCGATGTGCGATGAGGAGCTTTTGGGCAAGGAGTTCTCAGAGGGCAAGGTGATACTTGACCTAAAGACATACTCGGATTTCTACAAGGGGGAACTTATGAGCAAGAAGCAGATAGCGAGCGCGCTTGATGTTGCTGCGCTTTACTCCGCAAATATTGTAGGAAAAGAATCGGTGGAGGTCATGTTGGAAAAAGGGGTTGTCGAAGAAGACTCGGTGAAGACCGTAAAGAAAGTGCCATTTGTCCAGGTTTATAAGATAATTTAAGCGGAGCCCTCTTTTAGTTTCATTATTGCCTCTGCAATGTCTCCGTTTGTCTCCTCAAGCGCCTTTCTTATCACATTTTCATCACCGACTCCGGTCTGCTCCTTTACGGTCTTGATGTCATCGTCGCTTATCTCAACTTTTTCTACAGCCTTTGGCCTCTCGCTTACTTTTCCGCTTATCTGAAACGATACTGCCCCCTGAGCCTCGATGCTTGTCACCTGAGGCTCCTCGATGATTATGTCGTGATCCTGCCCCTCTATCACCACTCTTATCGCAGGAATCTCGGTGCTCTTTATCCCCATCCTTGACATCATTGTCTTGAGCGCCCTTGGGTCAATGTTCGGCATCATAAAATCACTCTAGTCACAAGTATAATAAATATTTGAGGCAGAAATGAATATAAGCTACATTTGCTTTGGGGAATCACATGAAAATACGATCAATAAATCCTGCCACAGGGGAACTTAACAGGGAGTTTGAGGCACTTGATAAAAAGGGAGCGATTACAGCCTTAAAGCAGACAAGGGAGGCGTTTGGACACTGGAAGTCACTTGGGATAAAGGAGAGGTGCGCACACCTTAAGAAACTGAGTATGGTGCTCTTAAAGAACAAAGAGAGCTATGCAAGGCTCATCACAATCGAAATGGGAAAGCCGATAAGGCAGGCTATTGCAGAGATAGAGAAATCTGCCGCAACTGCAGAGCTTTATTCTGAGAGGAGTGAGGAGTGGCTAAAGGAAGAGGAGGTAAGCGCGGATGGAAAGAGGCACCTCGTAACTTTCGAGCCGATTGGAACAGTCCTTTGCGTAATGCCATGGAACTTCCCATTCTGGCAGGCGCTTAGGTTTGCAATCCCTTCCCTTGCGCTTGGAAACACGATTGTGCTAAGGCATTCGAATGCGGTGCCAATGTGCGCGATCGCAATTGAGGAAGCATTTAAGGAAGCTGGTTTTCCGGAGGGAGTTTTCAAGACGGTGATAACAGACCATAAGACAGTTGAGGCAATGATAAAGAGCAAGTTTGTAGATGGAGTTTCCGTGACCGGGGGGCTAGGGGTAGGCTCGATGGTAGGCAAGATTGCAGGAAAGAGCGTAAAGAAATCTGTTCTTGAGCTTGGAGGAAACGATCCATTCATCGTTCTTGAGGACGCAGACATTGAATCTGCAGCAAAGAACGCGGTGATTGGAAGGATGCAGAACAATGGGCAGAGCTGCATTGCGGCAAAACGATTTATAGTAGTCAAAGAGGTCGCAGACAAGTTCACAAAAAGATTTGTTGAGGAAGTTGAGATGCTAAAAGTAGGCAATCCAATATCAACTGACGTTGACATCGGGCCCCTTGCAAACCGGCAGCAGGTAGACACACTTGACGAGCAGGTGAGGGATGCGATTGCAAAAGGCGCAAAGGTTTTAGTGGGAGGAAAAAGGATTGAAGGGAACGGAGCATTTTACCAGCCAACAATAGTCACAAACACAAAAAAGAACATGAAAATGGTGAGGGAGGAGGTGTTTGGACCTGCAGCGCCTATAATAGTTGTAAAAAATGAGAAGGAAGCAATCAAGGTTGCAAATGATTCTGACCTTGGGCTTGGAGCCAGCGTTTGGACATCAAGCGAGCAAAGGGGTCTTGAGGTAGGAAGGCAGCTCGAGGCAGGCATGGTTTTCGTGAACGCAATAGTGAAGAGCGATGCGAGGCTACCATTTGGAGGGATAAAGAAGTCAGGAGTCGGAAGGGAGCTCTCCAAGTACGGACTCAAGGAATTTGCAAATGTGAAGACGATAAACATCTACGCAGGCTCAGGCCACACAAGCATAAACGTAAGCGAATAAGGAGAAATGGACTCTGCGGGAATTGGACCCGCGACCTTCCCGTTGCAAACGGGACGCTCTACCACTGAGCCAAGAGCCCACTAAGGGTGTCCATACTAATTCTGCGAAAAGAATTCATAAAGCTTTCCGCATAGACAGGCGACGAAAGAAACGTGCACTTGATTAGCTTTAAATATGACGAAGGGCACAATAAGCTAGGGAGATTTGTGCAAATAATTTCGGACAAAGTCAGGCAGGATGAGGGCAGCTATATCAAATTTTGGAGAAATTTAGAGTTTTTCGCAGGGAGGGAAAAGTCAAGCGAGATTTTTGACCACAGCAAGAGGGTTTTTGACAGGGCTTTTGAGATGGTCGATATTTCAATCAAAGCCGCCAGAAACTCGGGGGACAAAGAAACCTTGGATAAATTAGAAAAGATAAAGATAGTATGGGAGGAGAAAGTTAAGACGGGTGTCCTGATAAATGGAATTGATGACTTGAATAGGGCTATGGGGAAGACGGCTAGGATATCTACAACACCGAGCTTCACGCAGTTAAGTGACGGACTTAAGAATAGCGATGTTAACCTTGCAGTTGGAGGTCTACAGGGTGCAATTGATCCTTATGCAAGGGAACTTTGGGGAGATGACGGAGAGGCATCAAACAAGTTAGATGAACTAACAGAGCAGAGCAAGCAGTACAGAAATAAGTCAGAAGCTATAATAAAAGCGCCGCTTTGGAGACGTGGCCTGGAAAGGATATGGCAGGCGTTTGGGGGAGTAAACGACAGCGCAGAACAGATGGCAATTCTTAGGAATACAGTAAATAGGCTTTATGCAGAGGAAGCGGAGGGGAAGGGAATTATAGGACAGTGGTTTGAGGAGTATTCGCACAAATCTTTCACAACACATGTTCTATCCAAAGCACGCGAAACGGGAAGTATATATGGAATGAAAACAACCATCGAGAATGCAATAGAAAATCCGGCAAACTACTCTGCCCACAGCTGGAAGGGCGCTGAGGCTGAGGTAATTAGGCACTTCAAGACCCATGCAAAGGAATTAGATGAATCTTTGGAGAAGATTTTAGATGTGGAAGATCCGAAGTTAACAGAAATAAATTACGCCAGCATTGAGCTAGCAAAATCAATAAACTCAATGAGGGGCAAATTAGATAAGGACTCAGAGTTGGGCGAGATAGTTGAGCATTCACACAGGATTTTTGAAAAGGAGGCAAAAAGGCTCCGCTTGAATGTTCTTTATGTAAGTGGCATAGACGGATACGACTTTGCGTCAAAGAAGGCGGAGGAGGAGTTTAAAAACCTGCAGCTTTTCTTTGAGGAGAATTATGACAAACGCAGGCTCCCAATTTTTGAGAGCGCAGCAGAGATAGAT
Source organism: Microcaldota archaeon (assembly GCA_028866785.1). Next base: position 49,916 of record JAGWHN010000002.1, on the reverse strand, counting down.
GACTTGTTTAAGAGAATGGAAAGGCAATTTGTCTTAAACTATGTCGAAAGGCAGGCGCTGTTTGGCAAGCTGCTAAGAGGAGGTACGGAAAAGACCAGTTTTGAGGAGTTAAGTGCACCAGTCCTTCTGTAGGTTTTTTGTAGAAATTCCAGTGCCGTATTTTAGGTAGCTTTTTATAGGTATTTGTTATAGAATAAGTGCGAAGGTGTATGTATGGCAGATGATGAAAACGATGATATGGACGATGAAGAAGATGATGACTTCTCGGACGATGAAGAAGATATGGATGATGAAGAGTAGATCTCTCAGGCCTTTGATTTTTTAGGGCTCACTTATTCTCATTGTGGTATTTTTTGTAATTGCTTATGTTTTCCATTATCTTGTTTAACTTGCTTTTTGCAATTGTCTTATTGTAATCCTCCCTTGCAGTCTGTAGCCTTTCTAGATCTATAGAACCAAATATTTTGGATAACTCCTTACTGCTCCTCTGCTTACTATCATTCTTCATTTTCTGTAATTCTTCAATCAGATCACGTTCTTTTTGGCGTTCCTTTTCTTGAGACCTCTGCAGTAGCCAGGTCTTCATCGGAAGAATAGACTTTTTATTTATTTTATTCTGTAATTCCGCCTGGGCCACTCTTGCAGCTTTGGCATCATTGCTAAGTGCTTGATACTTTTGAACCCTAAGTTTATCACGAACCCCTAATCCGGGTGCGCTGGCTGCCGAATTTTTGCTTGGCGAAAATATCTTCTCAACTTCTTTGTTGAAGGTGTTTAGGTTTTTGGACATTACTTTGTTGTGCGCATCATTTAGCTTATCCAATTGTGCTTGCCGCTCGGAGTCGGTTAGTGTCTTATCACGCATTATCCTGCCTTTTTCATGTGCAAATCTGCCTTCCGAAACTGCCAAATGAGTATTTACGGCGTTCTTGTATGCAGCGCTAAGAACGGGGGTCATGGTGCCACCACTAGGACCGAGATTCTTAGCGACAGAATCAAACTGCTGCAAAGCATATCCCGAATGAGTAAGGCCTTTGCCCCCGTAGAGATTATTGAAACTGGTGTTGTTGGCCTGATTGACTGCCGCTTTATTCAAAGTCTGTTGCATCTTGCCCTTTGGTGCAGCTATCGCCGCATTTCCAAACTTTCTGAAAGGGTTTGTATCGCTCTTGAACTTTTTGCTCTTGAAAGGGCTCTGCTTTTGCAGGGTTCCCCTTCCTACGCTCATCCCAAGCAGCGCCGCGATGCCGAACATCTCAAAGAGCTTTGATCCCCTTGTCGATCCTGCCGCTGCGGCTATCAGTATAAGTATCACAATTATCGGGATGAGGGCATTTATCGCGCCTATGCTCAGAAGTGTTCCAATCATTTCTCCACTGTTTCTATTGGGCGTTTTCTCCTATAAATAGCTTTATTTTGCTTTGACAGGAGTAGAAGTATTGCCGATATAAGGGAGAGCGCTAGCATCGCAATTCCGACGTCCCCGTATGAGAGCTCGAATATCCCTATAGGCACAGCCTGGAGGGCGTGCGTTGGGGAGTAGTAGTAGTTATTCACGGTTGTGGTTTGGGTGCACTTCCCGGCTGCGCATGTGAGCGCAGGACTTGATGCAAACGTGAGGGGAGTCTGCGCCACCGTTGTTGGCTCAGGGCCAGGAGACCCATAGTATTCAGAGTCTATTAAAGCCGAGCCGATTCCGCACGCGACAGTGCTGATTGAGAATGCGCCGTTTGCGTCAGTGGTTGCGGTGCCGATGAGGCCAAGCTGGCTCGTGCAAATTCCAGAGCCGTCGGAGGCCTGCGGAACGCAGTACTGCGGATTTCCCTCCGGACTTGCGGGGCACTTTGCCGCACTCTGGTCATTGATATTGCAGTTGTAGGACGAAGAATCCAGCAGGTGCTGGGGCGCTGGTGTGCAGTCACCGATCGAGTTGTAGGAGGTGTGATAGGTCTGCTGCGCTGCGAGCGCTGCCTGCGCGTCGCCTGCAAGCGGATTTGCTATGTTGCAGTTTGCGGAAAGCTTGCTTGCAATCTCTTGCGCGCTTGGAGAGGCAGTAAATGCGCAGAGCTGTGCGTTAAGCGGGTCTGAGAGGGGATTGTAGCTGGCGAAGTTTATGTTCTTTCCATAGTAAACATAAATCGAGGAACCAGGAGGGACGGGCTGAGTTTGCCCGTTGATCGTATATGTCGCAGTGCCAGAGATTGCGAGCGTGGTCTTGTTCGCATTGACCGAATCGACAGTAGGATTTACAGCGAGCGAAATCTGTGTTGGATCCGCAATATCCGCATCGATTGGGGCGCTGAAGGTGTTGTTGAATCTATCGCGCAGAATATATGTGAGTCGATTGTATCCTAATGCCTGATATGTTGTTCCCGATGAACCGCCAAGAAGGGTATTGCTCATGTAGAAGCTGTTCAAATCTGAGTTTGCCATCGAGATATAGAAGTTGAAGAGATTGACCACGGTTTGGCCCTGCGAAATGCTGCCATAAACCGTATTTTCACCCAGATAATTCTCATTTACGCTTGAAGGGTCAGCAGGCGCAGTGTTTGAGAGCACATTGACCGCAGCCGCGAGCCCATTTTGCGCAATTGCGTAAGGAACTGAGCTTATCGTCTGGTATCCCGGGCTTGATCCCTGTGAATATGTGTTGATCACATACTGCGAGGAGTGAGAGGAATTTAATATGTACTGATTCCCTCCGGATGCCCCGTGGAGATTGTTTGTGGTTATATTCACAAGGGTGTCGGTAATCTGGCGGTTTGAGTTGATGTTGTATGCAAGCTGGGGGGAGAGCATTGTTCCAAAGTCGGACAGGTTTTGTTGGTAGTATTTTCCGAGCAGATCCTGAAGGTATGTTCCTCCTCCCTCAATCGGGGCAACAATCGTATTCGTGAAAATTGGGCTCGTGCCATAGGTGTAGTGGGTTGCGCTCGTTTCGGCAGGAGGCGCAATCGGAGGGACCCCACCTGGAATTGCCTGATTGGTCTTGGTGGTCATGGTGACGGTAGGAACGTGCCGCGAGTTGATCCTCGTGACTATCACCTGGCAGGTGCCAGGCTGGAATTTGGTCCATGTCTGCTGCGTGTCGGAGGTGTATTGGTATGGCACAAGCACCTGGCCGCTTATCGTAATCGTCGCGGACTGCTGGAGGGGAAGCAGCGAGGAGATAGGCAGGGCGGAAGAGACCGCTGATTGCGCGGATGAGGATGTGCCAAAAATTGAGGTGCCCTGCTGGCAGACTGTGCCCTTTGCAATTGCCTGTGTGCAGTCGGTTAGGTCGCTGCCCGATGGCGCCTGGTAGCTATAGCTTGACGCGATTGATCCCGGGAAGGCAAGAGCCTGGCTGCCGCCTAAATTCTCCACGAACTTTAGAGGGTCAGGCATATTGTAAACTGGGGAGAGCATCTGAGCAACAAGTGGCAGGCTCTTGCAGCTTGTTGCAGCCACAACTGCGGGGTCATCAGCATAGCAGGTGGCAAGCGGGTCGCCGCTGAAGAAGCTTGTGTAGTTTTGAGGGCCGAATGCAGAAAGTATCAGGGCATTGTAGTTGTTTGGGTTGGTGGTCCCAAAGGTATAGCCAAATGGCGCGGAAGGGGTGAAGAAGTCCCTAGTGAATAGCAAGCTGACAGATCCGTTGAATCCGACTGAGAAGCCGGTGTTGTAGTAGACAGGGGACCACTTTGTCTGTAGCGCGGCGGAGGTGCTTATTGCCCTGGCAACGGATTTTGCCCCAAAGAAGGAGCCGACAACTCCGCCCACGACGGTATTTGACATGTTGAGCGCAGTAATCTGAGGGCCTATCGGGACAGATGTATCGGTGTATCCGGAGCTTTTTAGGCTCTGCGGGTTGAAATCGCATGCGCTTGATGCGCAGAAGTTTGCGGTGCCATAAACAAAGGTAGGATTATCGGTGCTTCCGCTGCCCACCGCATAGATAGAGGAGCCAACACCAAGCGAGGTTAAGTCCTGCAGCTCTGTTGCGGTTATGTTTGCAGAGATGAACCAGCCATAAGGGGGATAGGTGGATGAGCTGAAAGCCGTTGGAACTGAAAGCGATGTGTATGTGCTGGACCTGCTTGTAGGGGTAGTGCAGAGATACGATGTGCCTGTTGTCGATGCTGTGCCAGCGGCGCTTCCTGCAGGAGGAGGAATCGTGCAGCTAGTTGAGATAGGAGCGCCGCACTTGGTTTCCTGGTCGGATGATGCAGGGGCGCAGGTTGGGGCGGACTGCGAGTTAGGATAGCAGTTTGTGAGGGAGGCAGAAGCGCCGGATTGGAACGAAAGCGAGCAGCTGCTTGCCTTTGTTGAGAAAACGTCATTAAAGAGGGTCGGGTTTATAGGGACATTTAAGCCGCTTGAATTTATCATTCGCATTGTGAGAATGCTGAAGAAAACACCGTTGTACTTGCATTGCCCGAAGGAGGTGCAGGTCTCCTGTGCCGGATCAAGGCTTCCCGCCCAGTTGTCAAGAATATAGAGATAGCCGTTCACGTCCTGAATCCCCACAGGGTGGTGATAGAGCGCGCTGTCTAGGTTGAGGCCTTGCGGAGGAGTGTATGTCGAGAGGAACTGGCTTATGAATGGAAGCGGCTGATTGTAGAGGCCTTTGTGCTCGAGCCAATATGTTATGTTTAGCATCGAGGACTGACCCGTAGAGGAATCCTGCACCTGGTATGCAAGGCTTACCGCTTGCGGGGTTGAAAATGAGATTGCGCCGCTTGCATCCGTGAGCGCGGAATATTGATAGATGTATCCGCCATCGGTCTGGTTTGCGAGGTACACATACTTTCCTCCCGGTGCAACTGCTATTTCGGGCATCGGCCAGTCTTTTGTGCCGCCAGGCAGCGATGGCGAGCTGGTGGTGTGCACAATCTGAACAACGCTAGATGCACCGCTAGCCGGAATCTCTGCGATTGCAGGCTGAACTGTTCCGCTTGAGTCCGCCTTTGTGCCCGTCATGAAAATGTCTCCGAGATAATCAACAGTCATGTTGAGCGGCCTGAATCCCGATATCGAGGCGGAATACTGTGAGGAAACGTACGTGTTGTCATTTTGCGCCACTATAACCTGCTGCCAGTACTGCTGCCACTCCGCATCCCAAATCTGCGAATCCGGAGCCTCGGGAACTGATGGGATTCCAACGTCATATCTGCCGTTTGGAATTGTCCTTAGAACGTCTATTGCGTAGCTATTAGGCCCGGGCCGGTAAAGGACATAGGTGTAATCGGTGGGCAGCGAAACTATCGAGACGGTATTCGAAATTGACTGAAGGGCGGATTGCAGGGTTGTAAATGGCTGGCAATATGCAGGGGTAGGCTCAAGATTTCCAAGCGCTATTGCCTGCCCGTTGTCGCCCCTTGATGTCACGTAGGTCTGGCCCGTGCAATCAATTAGGTACTGCATGAACTCCGCATGTGTGCAGAGGCCTGAGCCCAAATTGTTTTGGCAGAAGTTGCAGTAGAGCGAGTTTAAATAGCGCCCGACCCCAGGAAGGGGATCTGGAGGAGGGTTGTTTGGATCATAAAATGGGCTTCCTGATGTTGCTGCAAGGTCCTCACCAAGCGATGTTTGCCTACATATGCCAGCCCCCGAATTTGAAAATGAGCCAGCAGTTGGATTTGTAACTGTTGTCTTAAGCGATGCAGGGCTCCATGTAGGCAAGCTCTCTTGAGTTCCCATTGCAAGCTGGTTTCCAGATTTGCCATTTTGCAAAGATACATAGAACTGCCCACCGATGCCTATAGGCAGCGTGTCAAGCTGGTTTTGCGGGCTCATGTAAACCGCAGGGCTGAAAACGTAGTAAGGAACCTGAAGAGTTTGGCTAAAGAGGGATGGAACCGAAAGGGTGTATGAAAGGTATGGGAAAATTTTCGGATCAGGGCTAAGTCGCTGGGAGGCTGGCTGAGTTGCGCTTGCTCCTGTGACCTCCAAGTACGGGATGTGAGTGCTCCCAAAATTGACCACGTTGACGCTCGAGAGATAACTATAGGAAGGATAGGAGCACTTTGTCTCTGTTCGGTCTCCAGAGGAATCGCCAACCACTATATCGGTGGTGTATTCGCCGCCCGTTGTCTGCTGCCTTGCGTTACCTACGCAGATTTTGCCGGTCTTGTCGCAGGCCTGCGGTGAAAATGAGATGAGGAATTTGCTGTTTGAAATGTATGGTATCTCGCTGTACCATGTCCAGAGCATGTGCATGTTCATTGACGGAGCCTGCTGGAAGATATTGAGGTTTTTTGAGAAAATATCCGAGACGAAGTTATCGACCTGTGCGCCGAATCCAAGAGCGTTTATGCTCAGAAGTCCTGTGCCGGTGAGAGTGCTTGAAAGCGCAGTGCCAAGCAAACCTCCTGTGGAAGTTGAAGAGAATTTAGAGCCGGTCGAATATCCATCGTAGTAATTCGGGGTCAGTGTCGCAGTGGTTGCCACATCGAATGTTGCAGAGCTTGGATGAGTATCACACTGGTCACCTCCAAAGGGCGCCTGGCCAGGTGGGGGATTGTTGTTGAAATATTGGGGGCCAGTCGGCGAAAGACTTGGTTGGTTTGGGCAGGTCAAGAGCCATAGAGCATCCTGCGCATTGAGGGAATTCACCACACTTGTAGGGGAATATTCGTAAGGTGCACTGGTCGTGAGGCTAAAGCCCGTACCCCCGCCGTAAGAGTTACTAACGTAGGCGTTTATTTGTGCTTGCGCATTAACAGATAAAATTGCGGATGAGAATGTAAGCAGAAAAAGGAGGATAATAAGATTCGCTCTGGATGCCAAATTCATGCTATCTACTAAGCTTTCGATGCTATGTTATTTATTCTTATTTATCTCGCAAAACTGATTTAGATTTTGGCTGCGAGAAAGGTGCATGGAATACGATTTTCTCACATGGCTGGGACACGCCTCTTTTATGATAAATGCAAACGGGCTCAACATCTTCATAGACCCATACAGAATTGGGGGCATAAGCGAAAAGGCGGACATAATTTTCATAACCCATGCTCACAGGGACCACTTCAGCGAAGAGGACATAGCAAAAATAGCAAAGGAGGGCACCAAGTTTGTTGGGCCAAAGGAGGTTATTGATAGGCTTGGTGAGGGTATTGTCGTTAAGCCGGGAAGCAAGGGGGAGGTCTTGGGGATACGTTACGAGGCGGTTGCGGCATACAACACCGATCCGGAAAAGTTGGAGTTTCATAAAAAGGAGAGCGCCTGGGTAGGGTTTGTGGTGGAGGCAAATGGAAAGAGGATTTACCATCCAGGGGATACGGACAGGATAGATGAGATGAAAAAGGTACATGCGGACCTTGCCCTGCTTCCGTGCGGCGGCAAATACACGATGGACATTGACGAGGCAATACTTGCGAGCAGGATGATTGATGCGAAAAGCTTTGCGCCCATGCATTACAAATCGCTTCTAGGGGAAGAGAAGGCAAAAGAGCTTGAAAAGAAGTTTTTGGAGAACGTGAAAAATGGGATCATACTAAAGGAAAGAAGAGAGGCCTAATCTTTCTTCAGGACTTTGCCTGCGCTTTTTGCGACTTCCAGTATTTTCTTGGGAGGCAGCTTGTATGCGCGCTCTGAGATTAGGGCCAGACCCTTTATCTTCTCTGCGATCTCCGGCTTTTTCATCTTCAGGTACCTGTGCGAATCAATCAGAGCGTTTCGGATGGTCTTGTTCTTGTGCTGCATCATCAGGCCAATTAACATTTTCTCGCGCTCCGATATCCTCACGTCCCTTGGCTTTAGGTAGATGACCGCGGAGTCTACCTTTGGCACCGGATAAAAGTTTCCCCTCGACACATCTAGAATCTTGGTCATTGAGAAGCAGAGCTCCGACATCACGCTGAGCCTTGAGTAGTTTTCGGTGTCGCAGCTAGCGCGCATGTGCTCCACGAACTCCTTTTGGAGGCAGAGCACCGCCTGCTTAGAGTTCGAAAAGAGCCACTCCACCACCTTGCTGGAGAGATTGTATGGGATGTTTGCGATCATTATGTCGATGCTTTCTGTTTCTATCTCCTCATCGCTTGCCTTGAAGAAATCCTTGTTTATCAGCTTTAGCTTCCTTGACTTTATCTCGCTTTGGAGGAACTTGTAGAGGTTTGCATCCTTCTCGATTGCAATCACCTTTTTTGCGTGCCTGCATAGCTCCCCCGTGAGAATTCCATACCCCGGACCTATCTCCAGAACGATCTTGCCATGGGAATGCGCAGCCTCTGCTATCGCAATATCCCTGTTTTTTAGGAAGTTCTGGCCGAGGGACTTTATAGGCCTGCCATAAATCTCATTAACTGCGCTCATGGTAACGATGGGAATCAAGTTAGAAGATATTTAATTATTGAGGTAATATCCATATTGTCCGATTAAATGAAGCTGCAGTCATCAATAGAATTCCTAACGACCTACAGTTTCCTGTTTTTGCTGATAGGGATAATAATCAGCTTCCTATTTTTCTTCTCAACAGCCCCGCGAGCGGTCATACCGGGGCAGTGCATCTCCCTTAGCGGGCCCTCATGCCAGTCGATACAGGACTACGTGAACGTGAGCCAGCACTACTCGCTTATAACATTTTCATTCAGCAATGCGCAGCCGGTGCCGATAAACGTGCTGAGCATGAGCGTCCTAATAAACAACGCAAATAGCATCCTGAGCGGCTGCATACCAAATGTGGAGTACCCAGGGGGCACATTCACCTGCGTCGCGGCGATGTCGCAAGCGCCATCTCCAGGCACGGTCGTCACCGGGTTCTACACCATAAACACACTCTACTGTAATTCCGGAATCTCAAGCCTGCAAAACAACTGCACAACAGGAGCAAACATACAGTACAGTGGGTCGTTTTCGACGCCTGCGACTACCACAAAGCCGCTGCTTTTCAGCGTCCTCACGCTTCTTGGGCCGCAAAACCAGCAGCTTCCCGCGTTTAGCACAAACCCGCTTGCAATTCCGCCAGGATTCACCAGAATACAGAGCGGCGGATGGTCTACAGTCTCGTCAAGCTACGGCTTTGGAAGCTCGGCATATCAGGGAAATAACTTCATAGGCGTGCGCGTCTCCCCATTCACTCTCTCAACCTCCGCATTAAGTAACAATAATATAGCCTGCTCCGGCAGCTACAACTCCCTTCTATCGATGGCATACAGCATAATCTACCTTCCGCCACCGCAGACGGGGATAGGGTCGGTTTCAGTATACGCAAATAATGCAATTGAGATATACTATGCGTCTAACACGCTCGTCTGGAGCAATGCGTTTGGGGGAAGCGGATGGCATGGAAATTTTGGTGCGAATACATATGGGCCAAGCGCGATAGTTTTCAATCCGGGAATAAACTACATCTCAGTTGTATGGGGCCATGACTGCGGACCGGGGGTGCAGGTCGTAAACCTTGCGGGCCTCCCTGGTACACCTTCCACAGTCTCTACAACATCTACCTCCTCAACTTCCAGCTCTTCAACGTCATTGACATCCACAAGCTCAACCTCAATTGCAACAACAACATCAACTTCATCAACATCCACGACAAGCACTACAAGCACCAGCACAACAACCTCCATACCTTACATTTACGGAGTTGGGGGAAGCAGCTCGGCGACATATTATGCCTCGATATTGAACGGGATTGGAGTCTCTACATGGACAGCCACGAATAGTTATCCGCTCTCAATAGGCAGCCAGTCGTGCACTTCTTATAATGGATACATATACTGCGTCGGAGGTTACTCAGGAGGCCTTCAGTCGGCAAGCTACTATGCAAGCATAGGAACAGGTGGAATCGGCACCTGGTCTTCAACAACTGCCTATCCAATAGGTATGGAAACAGGTTCATGCGTGCCTGCAAATGGATACATATACTGCGTTGGTGGAAGCACGGGAGGGGCTGCGCTTAGCAATTCCTATTCTGCCGCAATAAGTTCCGGAGGCATTGGCAGTTGGACCTCGCAGAATAGCTATCCAACGGGTGCGAGCTTTAATTCGTGTGCGACTAATGGGGCCGACATATATTGCGTTGGAGGGAGCACAAGCGGAAACGGGGCAGGAGGGACAATGGTCTCCAATGTTTATTATGCACCGCTTGCATCGGGCATGCTTGGGACTTGGACGGCAACGAACTCCTATCCAGTTGCAATTGCGACCCAGCCATGCGTGATAAGCAATCAAAATATCTACTGCATCTCCGGATATCTCCAGAGCACATCGCTAACGAACGCGGTGTACTACGCGCCCTTGTACTCAAATGGAGCCGTGGGGGCCTGGACAACTACAAATACTTATCCGACTAGCCTCGAAGAGTTCACATGCGTGAATGGGCCTAGCAACGCAATATACTGCCCCGGAGGAGGAAGCCAGGCGGGCGTTTACTATGCAACCGCACTGTCACAGGGCACCACGACATGGACAGCAAGCAACTCTTACCCTATTAGCGGATACTACGTTGAATCAGCGACAAACATGGCGACAACCACAGTAAGTACGACAACCACATCAACTACAACAATATTTACCGCAACTGGGGGCAATGTGGTCTTCTCTGGAGGCGATGAGATTCACACATTCACATCAAACGGAGTTTTCACGGTCACAGGAAATAGCGGAAATGTCCAAGTCCTCGTTGTAGCAGGTGGAGGAAGCGGAGGGTACAGTAACGGTGGAGGAGGAGGGGCAGGAGGTCTTATTTACAATCCATCATATGCCGTTTCAAATCAGGCATATGCTGTAACAGTCGGAGCGGGGGCGGCGACAGGCACGTCTTCCACAGGGGCATTTTTCGGCGCAAACAGCCTCTTCTCCACACTCACCGCGATAGGCGGAGGAGCGGGATATGCAGGAAATGGAGGCAGCGGTGGTAGCGCCTATGCGGGACAGGGCGCGCTTCCAGGCAGCGGTACAGCGGGGCAAGGAAACAACGCAGGCAACCAGGGCTCTGGATCAGCAGGAGGGGGAGGAGGAAGCGGGGCTGTTGGTTCGGACGGAGTTGGAAATGTGGGCGGCGCTGGTGGCGCAGGCAGCTCTTATAGCATCTCAGGCTCATCGGTTAGCTACGCTGCCGGTGGGGGAGGAAGCGGACTTTCAAGCGGTGGATCCGGAGGAGGCTCTGGGGCGGGAAACGGGGCCACAGGTTCAGGAGTTGCGGGTGGAGCGGCTACTGCAAATACGGGCAGCGGCGGGGGTGGAGGAGGAAGCGCAGGAAATGGTGGTGCGGGAGGGTCTGGAATTGTGATAATACGTTTCAATGCCCTTGGAAACGGCACGCCGGGAGTGACTACCTCTACAACAACTTCAACAACAACCACTACAATCTCCTACATCTACTGCGTGGGGGGCCAGCAATCAAGCTTGTACAATAACGTCTATTACGCTCCACTATATTCTGGCGCGATAGGCTCTTGGATTTCGACAAACAGCTATCCTACAGTGATAGAGCAGAACTCATGCAGCATTTCAGGGGGATACATATACTGCGTTGCGGGAGCAAGCCCTTCCGGGACCAACCTGGTCTACTACGCGCCGGTGTATAATTCCGGTGGTGTGGGGGCATGGACAAGCACAAACAGCTATCCGCTTTCTGCGTATGGCCTTGGATGCCAAATATCAAACGGACATCTTGATTGCGCGGGAGGGTATGCAGGTGGCTATTTGACCAACACCTACGATGTGCTGGTCTATAGCTCAGGAGGGATTGGCAGCTGGAGCGCATCAACTGCACTCCCGTCCGCAACGTTCTACAATAGTGGTGGAAATCAGTGCGTAAAATCCGCAGGCTACATCTATTGTGTAGGGGGCACGAATGGAGGGGGTAGCACAATCAGCTACGTGTATTCAGCGCCTCTCACAGGAACAGGATTTGGATCGTGGTCCTCGACAACCGCATACCCTACGATAATAACCGGGGAGTCATGTGCCACATATGCAGGATACATCTATTGCGTTGCAGGGAATAATGGCGCAAGCGTGAGCAATGTTTATTATGCGACGGTTAGTAGCGGCGCAGTGGGCACATGGACAGCAACAAACGCGTACCCAATCACAAACTATGTGCTTTCGTGCACGGCAGCCAACTCTGATGTTTATTGCATGGGAGGCAACAACGGGGCTTATCAAAGCGCAACCTACTATGCGCCAATTTATGGAAATGGAGCGTTGGGCAGCTGGACAAGCACAAATGCTTACCCGCTCCAAGACGGTTACTCGGTCTGCGCAACAAGTTAAAGGCTCATCTAAAAAGAGTAGAGTAGCGCTATTCCAGTCTTTTTGAGAGGCTTGCAATGTTCTTGAAGTTCGCAAGCTGCATTCCGGCATCGTCAAGAGAGTTGAATATTTCTAGTTTCACTTTTTGGAGATCCGCAAGGTCCAGCACCGCCTGGACGTGCTTGTCATTTAGTACGCTGTCATTGACGAGGACTACAGAGACGCCATAACTCTCAAGCGACTCTTTTACCTGCTCGATCCCGAAGTACGATGCGTTGAGCTTTAGGCCTGTAAGGAATTTGTTTAGCAGTTCGAACTCCTTTTTTACCTGCTCCTGAGCGAGAAGCGAGACGATCGCATCGCTCTGCATTGCCTCCCTGATTCCTCCGCGCTCTGCATCGCTTGCAGGAATATACACGAGCCTCTTCTCGATCTTTATCCCCTTGTCATTTATGTACTTCTTTATGTCCTCTCTTGTGAAACCCGGCCCTGCAACCGCGACGATTTCCACCTTCATGTTCTTTATCGCGTCGATTATCTCGAGAAAATATTTTTCCCTCTGGATTCCGTAGTCCTTCTCCTTCATTCTTTTGCTTAGCTTGCTGTAGAGCTCGGTTATTATCTCGATGCCGTATCCGCGGATATATGCAGTCGTCGCCTTTTCATCATCGACTGCGACTACGCCTATCCTTGGCTTCTTTGAGTCCTGCACCGCCTGCTTGATCCTCTTGAGGATGTAGTCCTTCCACTCCCCCTTTTGTATGTCGAGGATGTCCCCTATGCCGATGTTTATCGTGTGGTAGCTCTGAAGCCTGATGAACTCCTCTGGCCTGCCCCAAAGGATCTTGCCTGTAAACCGCAGCATGCTTGCGCCCTTGTCAAGCTCCACCTTTTCAACAGCAATCTTTATCGTGACTTCCTTTTGCTCACCCACATCAGTCTCGTTTGCGCGGAACCTTCGGTAGCTCTTGGACTCGATGTTGTCACCGACAGCGATTATTCTCTCGATCAGGTATAGGTCGTCAAATGAGTCTGGCTTGAGCCTTAGCGTGCTTGTTGCCGAGATTGTCTTCAGTACGTGCATGTCCCACACTCTTACAATTAGTATTGATAGGAAACGAGTTAAAAGCTTTAGAGTCAAATGGATAGCATGCAGTTCTTTGCGCTAAGCATCGTCACGGTGCTAATCGGGCTAGTAACAAATGCCTACTCCGTGGTCAACGGGTTGCTTGTGCACTACGGATACTATGCGATCTTCGCGCTCATGACAATGGAATACGCATCGCTCCCGGTTCCTAGCGAGATTGTGCTTCCGCTCATTGGGTTTTTCTCGGCGAAGGGGGATTTTATCTTCCTAAATGCGCTTGTTGTGGTGCTTGCTGCGGGCATCGTGGGGATGGCAATTGACTACTACATCGCATACTTTGTCGGAAAGGAGATAGTGTACAAGCACGCCGAGAGATTCCACATCAGCAAAAAGCAGATCGAGGAGTTTGACAGCTGGTTCAACAGGAACGGCGCATTCACAGTCTTCATTGCAAGGATGATACCTATTGCAAGGGGGCTGATCAGCTTCCCGGCAGGATTTGCAAAAATGCCAAAGGCCACCTTCTTTGCTTACTCGACTGCTGGGGCGCTGATTTGGGATGTCATACTCATGCTCTTTGGATACTGGGGGCTTGCGTCAAACAGCATAAGCGTGGTGATAAGCGCGATTGCAATCTTCCTGGTCTTCATTTACGTGGCATACAAGCTAGGAGTAGCGAAAATGAAAAACAGAAAATAGGTGTTCTACTTCTTTGAAGGAAGCGCGGTTGTCTTCGGAGGCTTCTCCACCTTGTAGACAATCGTGTGGCTCTTTACAATCTTGATTATCTGGTCGATCGCGAGCCTGATCTGGTTCTCCGTCTTTGCTCCTGTGCAGATGATCTTTCCGTTCTTGAATAGAAGCAGCGCTGCCTTTGGCTCCTTTATCTTGCAGATTGCGCCTGGGAACTGCTCCGGCTCGTAGTCGATGTCGGTTGATGCTCTTGCAATTCCATAAAGGTCGAGGTCAATTCCAAGGTCCGCGCTTGCGACTATGTTCTCGACCCTGAAAACAGGTCTAGGTAAAAGTTTACCGCTCTTTGCCATCAAAATCACTTGTATAAGAATACCATGATAGCTATTTATATATATTTGAACTAGAATAAATTATTGTTTTAACAAGGATGAGCATATGGCACCACGTTCAAAAGGATTATTTTCGGCAAGGACAAGGCACCTCGCGCGCCACCACAAGCCAAACAAGCTTGGACTCACAACCCTAATCAAGGACTTCAAGGTGGGAGACATGGTCGCGATAGTCCCGAAGGGAAGCTTCAAGGACATCCCTCACCCAAGGTACAGGGGAAAGATCGGGAAGATCATCGAGAAGAGGGGAACCGCGTATGTCGTCAGGATTCCGGTCTCGAAGTCCACAGTGAGAAAGATAATTGTTCCTCAAAGGCATCTTGAAAGGCCAGTTGCGGCAAAGTAAATCTTTTTCTGATTTTACTTATTTAGAAATGAGGCTTACCGTAAGGCCTTGTAAGCAAATAGAACCTGCTCTCTCCCTTCAGCTCGACAATGATTCTGTCTGTTAGAAGCTTCACCGGATCTTGCAAAAGCGGCACCCTTGATGAGATGTCTGCAAATGACTCAAACGGCTTCTCTTCCCTTGCCTTGATTATGCCAAGGAGGTGCTTTTTGCCCACTCCAGGAAGCAGCTCCAGGGCGTGCTCCCTTATGTTTATCGGGCCTGCCTTGTTGAATACATCGACAAACTTCTGCTCGTTTGCCTTCACTATCATTGAGACAGCCTTCGGAAGCTCGTTTCTCGATCCTTCCGGAAGCTCGACGTAGTTTAATCTTAACTTAATTAGTGCGATTTTGTCCCTTTCTCCCTTTCCGATGTAGACCCTGTCCCCCACTTTTAGCACTGCGCCAGGCTTTGGCACGGCTTCAAGTAGGGTGAATTTGTTTTCGCCGAGAAGTATGGTTACAGGCTCTGCCTTTGCTGAGCCGGACTTGCCAGTAGGTAGGTAGTCGAGAACGACTGCATATTCTTCAAGTTCTTCTTTTCTTTCAATTTCCATTTTCCCAAGCCCTTATCTGGCATGCAAACCCTTATTTCCCCTTGTACTTTGCGACAATCTCGAGGATCTTTTTCCTCGTAGGCTCCTCGAAAGTCTTCCTCTCAATCAAGAGAGTGTTGATCAATTGAACGTCATTTGCTGGCATTATGTCGATTATCTTTATGATAGCCTTCTTTGAGATCTCATCAATCTCGGAAAGCTCCTTTTGCATCTTTGCTGCCTTGTCTGCATCTAGGCTCTTGAACTTCTTTGCGTGCTCCTCTGAGATCTGCTGCTCATATCCGAGCTCTCCCGCTTTCTTTCTCTCTTCGAGTATATCGTAGGCTTGCGCTACTGAAACAGGCTCTCCGCTAATGTGATTCTTTCCTATCATTGCTACACCAAGTTATTATTGGTAAAATTGATTATTAAACCTTTGTATGTTATGTATAAAATGAGTCAAATTTGGTGATTTTTTGGAGGCAAAAGAGGCTTATCAGAGCATACTTCTTGAGATGAAAAAGCACATCGCCGGAAAGAACGACACTTTGGAGCTCTTGGTGATTGCGCTTGTCGCAAACGGCCATGCGCTGCTAGAGGGAGTTCCGGGAGTCGCAAAGACCACTATGACCAAGGCCCTTGCCTCAACCATCCAGGCTGACTTCAAGAGGATACAGGGAACGCCTGATCTTGAACCAAAGGACATCGTTGGGTTCACTTATTTGGACGAGAATAATGCCCCTTCCTTCAAAAAAGGGCCGATTTTCACGAATATCCTGCTTATCGACGAGCTCAACAGGTCTCCTCCAAAGACGATGAGCGCGCTTCTTGAGACGCTTGAGGAGCGTCAGGTCACCGCGGGCGGAGTGGACATGCAGCTTCCAAAGCCGTTCATCGCGTTTGCAACGCAGAACCCGCTCAGGGTTGAGGGAACAGAGCCGCTTCCAAAGGTGCTCGCAGACAGGTTCATCATGAAGATTGACGTCGACTATCCGACAGAGCAGGAGGAAAGGGAGATGATCAGGATAAAGGAGAGCGAGGCAAAGAGCGCTGTCAACAAAATAATAGGTGTCGAGGACATAATGCGATTCCAGGAGCAGGCAAAGCAGATCAAGCTGCCCGACGAAGTGGTAAACTACATAACCACGCTGGTGGGCGCTACGAGGACAGACATCCACGTGGTGATGGGTGCGAGTCCGAGGGCGGACATCGCGCTAATGCAGTGCAGCAAGGCAAAGGCGCTTTTAGAGGGAAGGGCCGAGGTAACGAAGGATGACATAAAGTTCCTCGCAAAGCCAGTGCTGAGCCACAGGATTGCGGTAAGATCGACAGGAGGAGTGGGAGTCAAGGGAATAATTGACGGATTGCTCGCGACGCTTTAATTTCAGCAAAAACGGGCATATGGCAATATTTTTATACCATGAAAGCTCCAATTACAGTATGGCTGATGGTCGGATGAGTGTTAGTTCCTTGCGTGTTACTGAATTCGCTCTAGTTGTTCTAATTTCATACTTTGCACTTTTTGGAATAGGTGTATTGGCAAATGCACCTAATGTATTATCTGCACCAAATGTCATTTATGCGCCTACAGTAATGCAGCAATCGCAGCTAAGCAGCGTGCAGCTCTATGATTGCCTTAATTATCCAAACAGTAGTGTTTGCCCCGCATCAAATTACAGATTATGGGTGCAGTATTGTGCATCAAACCCTTCTTCAACATTTTGTGGTAGTGGGGGAACGAGTTCAGGTTCTAGCAGTGTCTCATCAGGCACCAGCACAAGTACAGTAGTTACAACTACAACGACTACGGCAACATCGTCTCAATCGACGTCTTCCACATCCGGATTTACCCAATATGGAGGATACTCAAATACACAGTACTGCGGATCGCAGTACTCCGGAACCAACTACTGCAGCTCATGCCAATCAAGTCCTAGCTCCTGCTCAAGCTTCAATTACGCCGCATATGTGAGGTATTGCAATAACGACCCAACAAATAAGTATTGTGGGGGTTCCGGAACAAGTTCTTCAGTCACTTCCAACACCCCGTCAAACACGGTAGCTGGAGGGCTTACCCAATATGGAGGATACTCAAATACACAGTACTGCGGACCACAGTACTCTGGAACCAACTACTGCAACTCATGCCAAACATCCCCGAGCGCATGTTCGGGATTCAACTATGCAGCTTACGTGAGTTACTGTAACAAGGACCCTACAAACACCTACTGCGGAGGTTCAGGAGCAAGCTCATCAGGCTCTGGATCCTCAATATCCATAACTGTACCGTCCACAAACTCTAACAACCAACAGACTGGAACAACGGGGGACAATTTTGCTACAACATGCAATGTGAATGGACAACTCTCACAATATTGCGCTCCGTATCTCTCATACCAGTTTGACCAGTTTTGCGGGGGAGGGATAAATTCAGTTTACTGCAATACGCAAGGTGCCCTTGGATTTGCAAGGTACCAGTACAGGAATGTCTGCCAGGCCTATCCAAACCTTAAATATTGTCAGAGCTACCAAGGCTCTGGTTTGCTATTCAACTACTGCGCATACAACAACGACCAGAATAATGCATACTACACGCAGTGCAATAACTACCTAAACTCACAATCTTATCCATATGATAAGCTTTGTTATAGCAGCCCTGGATCTTACTATTGCAACCCTTCAGGGACTCAGGGTTTCCAAGACTGGCAATACGCCCAATATTGTGGAAGCAATCCGAGCTCGCAGTACTGCCAAACTTACATAAGCAGATCTTCAAACCCTTATTATCAATATACTTTCTGCCAGAATAATCCAAATTCCTCAGCTTGCAGCTCAAGCACATCACAGGGGCAGCAGCAACAGCTTTCTGACCAGTACATAAAGTTTTGTCAGGGCTCTAGCTCCCAGTGGTGCTTACCTACCCCAACGGCACAGGGTTTCCAGTACTATGAATACTCGCTATATTGCCAAGGCAATCCTAACTCGCAGTTCTGCCAAGGCTATCTAGATCCTTCTGGTTATGCGGGCTGTGCACAGACAACGCAGTACTGCCAAACTTACCTCCAATCAGAGTCATACCAGTATGCACAATACTGTTCGCAGTTTGGAAGCTCCAATTACTGCTCACCATTCATGAGCCAGCAGGGATACCAGCTTTATATGCAAAACCTCCATTGCCAAAGTGATTCGGGATCGCAATACTGCACTCAGTTTTCATATGCAAGTCAGCAACAGTACCAGTACTGCAGCGCATACCAGGGATCCAATTACTGCATAACGTGTCAGGCAAATCCGAGCGCATGCGCACAATGGCCATTCTCCAAGTATTACGCATTCTGCGCAAACGATCCTACAAACAAGTTCTGCCATCCAGCTTAATTTGGTTAGGTAAGGGAAAATGGAAATTTAGAGTCATGCCTCTGCTTCCGTGGAAGTTGGCCTTTTTCTTTTTGTTGTAAAGGTTTTTCGGCTGCTCTTCTTCCTGCGCTTTTGGTTCGAAGAAGAAATTTTTGTTTCGGCATTTTGCATAGAATTTGAATCAGCCATTTCTGCACCTATTTCTGAATCCTCGCTACCTTCACTCAAAGTTGGAACCTGGACTACGGAAACGGATGAATCTTCCTGCTCGCCTACACCCGAATCTGAATCTATCCTTTCCGCTTTTTCCTCAGAGGATTTGCCTGAATCTAAATTAACGCTTTCCTTCTCTTGCTCATGGTCAGCTTCATCCTTTTGCCCATATGAATAGGTCATATGTGAATCATCAATTGGATGCCCCTTGCCCTCGTTTATAATCTTATCGAGAGTGTCGTTCGGCGAATTTTTTTCTGGGGCATCTTTGGATTCTAAGGCTTCGTCTTTCGTCTTAGCACCTTCTTCATGTCTCTCCTCTTCGTTTTCCTTAATGTCCTCGTCTGCGCCTTGATTCGAGTCATAGTTTTGTTTGATGCGATCCTCCCTTTCTTCCACAGACTCGCTTGGATTACCATCTTTTTCATAGGAAGGGTTGTCTGGCTGGCCGGAGAGCAATTCATCGGAGCCCTCGGAGTCCTTTAATGAAGAATCTTCAGAGGAACTAATCTCAGTAGCTTCGGTAGTCGTTTGTGTCACTTGTGTCTCGCCTTCAATATGAGGGGAGTTTGGATCACTTTCCTCCTTCTCATGATCAGACACATAATAATACTCATCCCTATTGTAGAGATAGCGATTGATGAGGAAAATTAGCAAAAGTATCAGTAGAACCAGAATCACAAACCAGATATGCAGATAATTGTAATCAGTATAAAAGAATGCGCTTCTGGTCAGATTTGACCCCGCCGAGTCTTTTGCAATAAGGGTTAGTTGATTATTTCCGTTGCTTTTCATATTGATGGTGGAGGCAGTTGCAGTAGTGCTAAGAATAAGATTGTTGTTTGCGTACCAGTTATACAAATATGGTGGCGTGCCGCCGGAAATGGATGCAGATACCGAGATGGTGTCGTTGTTGTAGAAGAATGAATTTCCAGGTATCACTGAATAGTACGTAAGCTGTGGTGCCGGATTTACCTTTATGTACCGATTAGGTGTCACCACCGTGCTGCCGCTTAAATCAACCACCTTAACGTAGTAGTAATGGTTTCCGGGAAGTATTCCCCCGCAGTTGGTTTCTAGCACAACGCTGGTGCTACTTGTGTTGTCGAAGGAGACTGTTTGATTGTCGAAATACGTATAGTAAACGTAGGGGTACTGGCCGCCATCAACTGTGACGTTATCCTTTAGGATGCAACTTTGGCCTGAATCGACAAGAATATTGGAATTATTGGATTTTAAAAGAGTCAGAGGGATAGGCTGCACAAATCCGGTTGAAAACACCCCACGATAGTAGCCGAGGCTTTGATTTATCGCACGAAATATGCTTTGGCCAGCATACGAAACAGGTGCAGAACTGAAATTGAATGTTTTATAGAGATATTGGTAGCTCCCTTGAAGTACGTCCTTTAGCGTGTAAGCCCACAGCCTTGCTGAGGAATTTGTATTTACCACAGGGGTGTATGTCACGGTTTGGAACGGCGAGATAGGGGTTATGTGGGGCCACGCAGTCATAAGGCCAGTAAAGAAATGATTTGTATTTGAAATCGAGGAGGGACTTCCAATAAATCTAGTAGCGCCCTCAGAGCTGAAATTTGCCAAATATTGGGTATTTGTATAGTAGTCATCGAGGAACATGTAAACTTTGCCATCTCCAAAGTATGTAAAGAGCAGCACCTTGTCTCCCGAATTTATCGTCCCAATGTACTTACTCAGGCCTGCAATACGCATGCCGCTGGGGCTAAACACATTATACACGAAATTAAATCCTCCAAGTCCGAACCAGTTGTATGTAATTCCCTCCTGATAGAGATAGCCCTTATTAGTTAGGCCCTGAATAAAGTAGCCAGGACCGTATCCGTTTGAATCGGTTTGGGCTATTGCAGTGATGTTATATGCGACCGCGGCTGTATCCTTGGCAAGCGTTGCCCCAGTCTGCTCGTAATAGTAGGTGAAGGATTGTGCGGCCAAATTGCCGATGGAAAATTGCAGCAAAATTAGCAGTATAAGTAGAGCTTTATTTCTCATATAACTTCAGCTAAAAACGTTTGATTTGGGCATTTAAGTTACTTTCTAGTCTAATGTTTAATACACAATATCAAAGTACGAAGTTGGCACGAAAGTATTTAAACATTCTTAAAGCAATAGAATCAGTTAAGGTGTACGAATGATTGGATTGAAATACCCGCTTTTTGCAGCTTTAGTTCTAGTTGCGATAACTTTTGCTCTGCTTGCAGTAAGCACTAACGTAGTTTTTGCGCAATCATGCGGAGGAACCGGACAGCCTCCATGCTGCACTGCGCCTAACGTGCCTCCAGGATGCCAAGGTGGATCAAGTGGAGGAACGGGCGGAAGCACTTCAGTTGTGACTACACTGACCTCGCAGCTTTGTGGGATTGTTAATGGGGTAAGAACTGTAATCGGAGTTATTGCACTGGTTATGTTCCTTGTTGGCGGCACCCTTTACGCAGTTGGGCACTTCATGCCTGCAGCAGGACAAATAAAGGCAAGCATGCAAGGATGGGCGATGGGAATGATTCTAGGTGGAGTCATCGGGGTCGTCCTAGTGATACTTGCGCCATTCATAATAAGCACCATACTGAACTTCGGTTCGGGACTTTCCGCGCTCGCGTGCTGAAGGTAGAAAAGTAGTGATTTCGGCTTTTATTTTTCTTTCCTCTTTATGGAGTTTATCAGGTCTGAGGGTGACCTCTACAGACTTCTTTTCTTTTTGTCTTCTTTTATCTTTACCAGCTTTGCCACTGCGATTTCCGTTTTTGGGTTGGTTTCGGGATATGCGCAGGTAGCAATAGTCTTGGTGGAAATACTCTTCTTTCTGATCGCCTTTATCTACATAAACAACGATGAAAAGAAGATTGGAAAGGGAAGCGTTGGGATCGCAATCAAAATAGGCTTCCTTTTTCTCCTACTTGGGCTCATTGCGGTTACGCTAATCAACATTGATGCAAGCGCAACAGTTGGTGCATACGTGCTCTCAGCCTACCAGTATGTGGCGATAAACGTTGTGCTCTTTTTGCCGCTCATCTTCCTGATCTTCTTCGGGCTCTTCCTTTTCAGGCTGGGCTACAGAAAAATAGCGCTTGCGCTCTTTACCGTTGCTGTAGGGGTGGTGCTATTTTACTTCTTATCAGGACTCGTATTCCACCACTACAAAGTTGATGATGAGATCTTCATACAGTATGCGGACGCAAAGTTTCTACTGCAGGGGGTAAATCCGTACACTGTCTCCGTTTCGGAGCAGATCCTAAACAACGCCACAAACGGGACGATAAGCTCACCTAGCATAACCACAGATAACCAGATAATGGGGATGCTAAACTATCCAGCACTTTTCATACTCTCCTTTGTGCCATTTACCCTGATAGGAAATGGCTCGTTTGAGAATCTGGTTAATTACCAGCTGGAGGCCCAGGGGATACTTTTCCTGCTGCTCGCAATCTTCACCGCTGCGCTTGTGATAAAAAGGGAGTACCTTGAAAAGCCAAAATACAGCATAATACTCTTTTTGACCATCTCACTTGCATATCTCTCATCAATAACGATCTACCTGATGCTCTCGCTACTTTTGCTCGCCTACTCAAAGCTTGAAACGCGCTACTCGTGGATTTTCCTTGGGCTATGCGCGTCAATACATGAGCAGCTCTGGCTGCCTGTCTTGCTACTCGTGGTCTACTCTGCAAATAACCAGGGACTGAGGCGTGGATTTGAGAACCTGATCGGAAGCGCCGGAGTGTTCCTTGCCATAAATCTCTATTTTATAATTGGCAACCCATCTGCATTCTTTGGCAATATCTTTGGGCCAATAAGCCAGTTTTTGCTTCCGGAATCAGGTTCGCCGATAGGATACTTGATTGCAACAAATTATCATATCCTGCTCAGCACATACTCCGCACTCTTCATTCTTTCGATAGCCGCGGTTACGCTCGTTTTCGCTTACTTTAACAAGAAAAGGCTCGTTGGACTCTTTAGCATGATTCCGTTCATCTTCCTCTCGCACTCGATACCTATATACTACACATTCTTCACGGGATTCATGATAGTCACGCTGTTCATCGAGAATAAGAAGGAGGTGGGAACAATTAGGAAATACCTTCAGGCTCACAAGCGGCTAGTCTACTGCGCCATTGGGGCAATCTTGCTTTTGGGAACCTACCTAATCTTGAACTCGCATGCAACGTATGCGAAAAACTTCAATCTGAGCGTGAATAACACCGGTTTATATTTTGACGCGGCCGCAAACGCAACAGTCTACAAGGCAACGCTGCACTACACTAATCTCACCAACAACACCATTTATGTAATCTCAAGCGTGGTGAGCAGATACAACATAGGTTTTGTAGGGATACTAAACTACAGCATAATAAACGACAGCGCAAAGTGTCTCGACTACAAATGCAAAATAAACGTTAACAGAATTGTCCTTCCAAAAAATGCATCTGAATACATGCTCAGGCTCTACATCAAACCTGCAGGGATAGAGCCAATATACGGAGCGAAGATTGCAGTATATAATGGAAATTACTACTACACCTCGAAGGGTATATTCAACCAGACCATCCTGAACACGCTCTCTCCGCGATAAGAGGTGTTTTTATTTATTACACTGCTAATCCTATTTGGTAAATATGGCAGGAATAATCAATGACACTTTAGAGACGTACATGGAAAACCTCAAGCTGGTTCTCCTCTTCTCGATACCATTCATCATCGCATTCTTGATACCGGTGCTCGCTCCGCTCCCTACTTACATAACTTCGGGAGGGATCTTCCTTAGGAGCGCAAGCATTTTCATAAACCTAAACATATTGAGCATTGCAATAATCATAATTCCGGTCTTTGTCTCGCTCCTCTTCCTAAGCTTCGCGCTTGTAGCTATCAGCCTGATAGTTAAGTCCACAAGGACGCACGTGAAGACGGGAAAGTCAGCGCTTCAGGGGATAGAGAAGTACACGGCCAGCGTGTTTCTTCTCCTGGTAGTCTTCCAGGGGCTCCTCATAATAGTAAACGTGATAGGCTACTTCCTTGGAATCTCGGCCGTGCTCACAGCGGTGGTCGGGTTCTTGATGTTCATGGGCATCTTCTATGCGCCTAGCGCGATGGTGATAGACAACAAGAAGATGGTGAGGGCGATAAAGGATAGCACAAAGCTTGTCACGCGCGAGCCGGCATACTTCCTCTTTGGGATCTTCCTTCTTCTCGTTTCAATCTCAATTGTAGACGCATTTGCGATCGGGCTTAGCGGAACGCTGCTGAGCAGGTACCTTGTTCTCCTTGTGAGCTCGCTCATAATCCTGCCTTTCTTCGTGATTTACCAGGCGGAGGCGTACATGAAAAGGTTCCCAATCATCAAGAACGCCTGATTGAAAACTATTTAAATAATAGATGCAATACTCACATGGTTAGATGCGTCGGGAATTCCTTGGTTTTGGAGTCATTTTTCTCCTGCTTTTCCTATTTGGAACGAATATCGCGGCAACCAATAAATATCCAACCCAGGGAATCTGCCTAAGCAACTCGCCTGCGCTAATAACGATAAATTCAATTCCCCTCCTCATAGTTTCTCTCATAGCAATCAGCATCTCCCTTGATGTAATAGCAATAGGGTACATAATAGGAAAGCTTGCCCCGGGAACGCAGTTGACCCCCTGGGTGAGAAAGGAGTACTGGGAGGTTGCAAAGTCCGCACTGCTTATAGCCGGAATCTATGCGATACTTGTCTTTTTGGGCAGCCTTTCAACAGGATTGGTAGGGGTTAGTGCGCCCGCAGGAGGGGGCCTAAGTGCGCCCTTTTCGGCACTGACCACATCATCCCAGCAATACCTAGCCGGAATCTTCTGCGGACAGGCGCTTGTGAAGACAGATACAGCCGTAAGCTGGGCATGGGGCGATGGGGGGACAAGCTTCGGGAACTCGGCATCGCATATATACGCAGCGCCGGGAACCTATCCTATAACTGCGACGGTCCAGAATACAAATGGCGACAAGGTTAGCGTCACGGATCAAGTGGCAGTTGGCCCGACAGGCGCCTCAAGCTTCACCTCAGACCCGAAGACGGGTTTGGGAATGGAGATTGTTTTCTCGGGCACGCAGGATACAAGTACAATGAGCGTCTCGACCCAGGCATACACGAGCGAGGGAACAACAGGCGGCAGCGACTATGTGAGCTATCTGATAGGCCTTAGCATGGGCGTGGGCTTCATGCAGGGGATTGTGGTCGGGTATTATCTGCCAGTCCCAACTCCTGGAATTTCCTTCACCTTGGGCACGAGCTTCAATCCGTACAAGAACACAATGCTTCTGCACAACATTGGTGACGCAAAGACCTACGAGAATCTGATAAACGACGTGATGGGGCTGATAATCTTGCCCACATATACAATAATAGGCATGGAGTACTATCTGCTCCCGATGTTCGCCTTTGCAGGGCTGGCATTCCTGATACCCATGGGGATAATATTCAGGTCGATGCCGTTTTTGCGCGGGATAGGCGGCACCCTCTTTGCAATAGGGATAGGGATCTCGGTGGTGCTTCCATCGGTGCTTCTCATAGTAAACCTTCCGATAACAAGCATGATAACACCTTACATCCTTACAACACCGCTTCAAACACAGCAGCAGTCCTTCTTTGGCCTCAGCCCCGCAAACCTTCCTGCTTTCCCCGGAGGGGCAGGTGGCGCGGATGCGTTTGGAAGCTTCTCGAGCATCTACCCTGCGCTCAACGGGATAATAGGATTCAGCATCTACTGCGTGGTGCAGTTCATGCTTTTCATACTTGACATGATGATAACCTTCCCTCTTGTGGAGGCGCTCGCGAAGTCGCTCGGCGGAACAATAGACGTGGAGTTCGGAAGGTTCAGGATAAAGTGATTGAATGTTGCCAATACTATTCCAAACAATTTCAAACGCATGCGCATTTGGCGGGCTTAACGCAAACAACTGGGTTGGAATTTGCGCGGCAATAATACTGGTAAGCCTGATGGTCTCCTCGCTGGTATATCTGATTTCGGGATTCCTCCCAAAGAAGGAGGGCGACAAGGTAAAGGGATACGTGAGGTTTGAGTTTGTGCAGGCTGGGCTGAGCGGAATCATAGTAATAGCTCTAATCATGCTTGCCTCTGCCACATGCAGCATAAGCGCGAACCTCACAACGCCAAGCCAGGATCCATTCTCATTCTCGCAGCACTATGTGGGCAGCCTGCTCTTTGAGAAGGGAATAGGGCTTGAGACAAGCATGTACTCAACTAGCATACAGTTTGCGGTCTGGAGCGGGGTGGCGGGAGTTGGGATAGACCAGCTCTACAGCTACTTCCCAAGCCTTACAAGGCAGACCTCGATCGGAGGGCTTCAATTTACGCTAAGTCCGCCGAGCGATTTTGGGTCGCTATATGATAATTACGCGGCGGTGATAGTCGACTTTTTCATCCCGATACTCATAGTCAGCTTTGCAATGCTGCTCATACAGTTCATAACGCTCCCCATAATATCGGCAGTTTCGTTAACGGTGGTGGTCCCGATAGCGCTGATCATGCGCAGCCTCTCGTTTACCGGACCTAGGCTGCGTGAGGCGGCGAACAGCTTCATAGCGATAGCAATAGCGTTTTATTTCATTTATCCGATGACATTTGTGATGGACCAAGGAATAGTGAACTGGATGTACTGCACGCAGGACCCAACCAGCACCTGCAACGGAAATCCATACCCGCAATTCATAGCGCCTTACATGCTAAATAATGTCCAGCAAAGCGTGCTTTTCTCATCCCAGACACCGAGCACCGGATTTTTGCCATTCACGTTTTACCAGACGGCAATCACGCAGCTAGGATGCAATGTGATTTACTGCAACAGCGGAAATCCTTTCTCCAACCCTTTCACGCTTATATTCTACGCGCCTGCGATAGTGATCGGGCTTGCAGAGCAGCTCGCGCAGTACCTCTTCCAGGCAACGGTGCTTGTCGCACTGAACATCGCAATAACGATAGGGGTTGCGTACGGGCTGTGGAAGGGACTGACAGGAGGGCTTAGCTTCCTTGGCGGAGAGGGTTTCTTTTAGGTGGGCATGATGGAGAAAAAACTTTTTGTTGGATTTTTCGCAATGCTCTTCTTAGCAGGCATGCTTGTGGCGCAGAGTGAAACTGTGCCTAGCAACATACAAAATCCCCTCGCGATAGTGCAGCAATGGCTTCCGGTCCTATCGATTGCAATCTTCCTCTCCATAGCATTTGCGGCAATACTCTACATGCTCGGAAAGGTCCTCAATGACCAGCAGATAAGCGCAAGGGGGATATCCGAATTAGGGCAGGCGATTGGAACGGGAATATTCGCCCTCCTTGCTGTTGGCGTCCTTCTCTTTTTTGGGACATTCATCTCGAGCTCAAACCTTTTCACGGGCGGGTTTTCAGGCGATATGCTAAGCATGTGCTCGGGATTTTTGCAGCCGCAGGTGCAGCTTGCGATAGTCCAGCAAAACCCAACTGCGCTCATGTGCACAATTGTGAAAAATGCGCATGCGGGAGGGACTGACGCATCACCTTACCTAAATTACGGGCTTGCGTCAAGCTACATAATAATTGCTAACCTGAGCAACCAGGCAGCGCAAAACATGAACAGCCTATACGTTTATGAGGGATTTGTCGGATTTTTGAGCACGCTTGCCTCAGACCCTGGATTTTGCGAGCCTGCGCCTGCCTGCACGATTCCGGTGACAGAAAGGCTTTTCTCGGTAGATATATCATCAAAGCCACTTGCTGGATACTCGCTGATCAGCTCGATGACGAGGCCTCTTGAATCCCAGGCGATCTTCATATTCTACATGCTGCTAACGCAAATGGTCCTAATATTCATACTGATGAATGTCTGGCCATACCTCCTTGCGGCAGGGATACTGATGAGGGCAATTCCATTCACAAGAAGCGCGGGAGGGCTTCTGATGGGACTAACGCTCGTCATAGTGATCATACTCCCCCTTGTCAACATGCTTGAATATGGGGCGCTAGGGCACGGAGTAACCACAACCCAGTTGGCCGGAAACGCAGCGCAGATACAGGACAATGTGATATACGGGCTTAGGGATACCGGCACATATAGCATAAATTGGGGAGATGGGACAACAGACACACAAACGCTTAGCCACACATATCCAGGCCCGGGAAGCTATCCGCTGACTGCAACGGTGACGGACTCGCAGGGAGTCAGCACCTCGGCATCCCAGCAGATAGTGATTCCGCAAACGCAAAGGGAACCGCCGCCTGCAAATCCGCAGCCAGCGCTGTGGCTCACAAATCCGTCTATAACCGGTCTTACAGTTTCCGTTTGCCCTACAGGGGTTGCAGGGATCTGCACGCCCTATGATGCGTTGCTTCCGAACTTTTACGTCTTCCCTAACGTGCAGCAGATAATAAACTACAATGATTGCTGGCCTCAAGGGGGAAGCCTCGGGTATGAAGAGGCCCAGGACTCACTGATAATGGCAACGCAGCTTGGAGTGGGGACGGGGCTCGAGTTTGGTGGATTTGTACAGCAGATACCAGACCTAAAGGGAGCAGGGATAAAATGCTCGCCTCCCGAGGCGATTGGCAACACACTTCAGCTGATGGATGTTTACGGGCTTATGTCAGTGGTGGGATTCATGCTTCCTCTGCTTAACATACTGATAATAATCTCCGCGATAAAGAATATGTCGTATCTCTTTGGCGGGGATACGGATATTGCGGGACTTGGAAAGTTGGTGTAAAATGAGAGTTATGTTGTTTGTAGTCATGTTTGCGCTCTTGCAATTTGCAGGGATGCAGCATGCGCAATCGGTGCTGCCCGACAAGAGCATCTGCGCTGACCTTTTTGGCCAAGTGGGCGCAAATGGGCAGGTGAGCGCGGGGGGCATTCAAGCAGCGCTTCCAAAGCTCACCGATTTCACGCAGTACAATTTCATGCTGCTCTTTTCGCTTGAAATAGTCTTCGCTGTTCTGATGGTGCTTGCGATAATGTATGCCATAGGGACAGCATTTGGCATACAAAGAGTGATAACTTTTGTAAGGACGGAGTACCTTGAGAGCGTGCTCAACATCGTAATAATTGTCATTCTCTTTGGGGGAATGAGCGTGCTTGCAGGGGGCATCGGATTCATAACCAACCTGGGCGCCTCGGTCGTGAGTGCATCTGGGGTTCAGACTTTGGGAGGAGCTTCCCTTTCAGGGGCAACTGGGAGCGGACTTGCCACCGTGACACAGGTTTACAGCTCAATCTGCAACACATATTTTGACGATGCCTCGCTACATTTTGCGGGGCTTGGGCTTTTGAGCAGCGAAAACCTAGTTTACGGAATAGCATCAGGATTTGAGGTACTGGCAATGCCGAACGGGATAGGGATAAAGACCACGCCGCTTGGGGGAGTCACGCCATTCCTGCAGATACTAAGCTTCATGACCCCTCTAATCACAGGCGCAATCATTGTGGAGCTCGGAATAATCTTCCTGCTGGGGCTTATTTACTACCTCTTCCCGATTTTCCTCTATGTAGGTATACTTCTAAGGTGCCTTCCGTGGACACGCGCTGCGGGGGGAACGCTGCTTGCGCTCTTCATAGGGTTCTACATCTTCTTCCCTGCGTTTCTCTACCCATTTGCTTCGATAGATTATAGGTGCCTTGCTGCGCAGTCAAGCACCTGCTCGCTTCAGCCCCAACAGACCGTGAATTTGCCGCAGATACCTACAACCCTGCAGGGGGCGTTTGAGTATTTTGTGAGCCTTCCGGGGCTTGCTGGGACATTCTTTAATGAAGGGCAGTTCATAGCGCTGCTTGACTTCTGGATATTCTCGATAATAAATGCCTCCTTCCAGATATTTGGGGTGGTGATCTCCTTTGTGGTTTCATACAGCTTGCTTGAGGGCTTCGCCGACCTGCTCGGCGCTCCGTCCCTGCAGGCAAAGAACATCTTGAGGAATGTGATATGAATTTTGACGCTCCGCTATTCTTGAACAGCTGCCTGAGCAGCATAAATGGATTCCTGAGCGCGCCAATCACGGGATGGTTCCCGATTGCATTCTTCGGGGTGCTTGCAGTCGTCTTCATACTCTCCTTAGTCTACATGCTCAGCCCGCTAATTGGAAGGACGGACCTCAAGACATGGTCAAGGGTAAAGATATACGATACACTTTTTGCATTTCTGCTCGTGCTCATATTTGGAGGGATCGCCTCGATGCTCTGCACCGTCAATCCAGTGCCAACATATGCAGGGGTGGGACTAGTGCCAAATGCGTGCAACCCGGACGTAGTAGGGGGAGACCAGAGCATAAACAACATCTTCGGGCTTGCGGAGTGCAACCTCTGGAACTTCAACAACAGCATAGTCAATTTCCTAAATTACATGATAGCGCTGATTACATTCTTCGTCTCAAGCGCGCCTGGCGTTACCACATCGGCATCCTTCATCCCGGGTGTAAGCAATCTAGGCTGGTCGGTGAGCTTCGGGCTTGACGCCTCCGCAGTAAAGCTCTTCTTTGAGAGCGCCGCAATTGCGCTAGGGGGGCTGATACTAGTTTCGCAGGTGCAGCTCGTTTTGCTTGATGCGTCAATGATGATCTTTGCGATACTTCTCCCGATAGGGCTGATTGCGAGAATCTTCGGAGTGACAAGGACCTTTGGCGGAGCAATGATAGCCTTTGCGATGGGCCTTGGCTTTATCTTCCCATTGATGATAAGCATAACATACGGCTTCCTTGGAAGCGCGATAGACGGCTTTAGCCCGCTTAGCGGAATAGGGAGCGCAGTTACTGGAGGAGTGGAGGCGCTTGGAAGCAATCCGGGCCAGCTGCTTCAGGGAACAGCTCTTGCGCTTTTCACATCCGGGAGTACGAATCCATTCCAGATTTTCTATACGATCTTTGAGTACATAGGGATAGGGCTTGTAGGAACACTGCTTGTACCGATTATAACCTTTACGATAGTGAATACTTTCATACTTGACTTTTCACAGGCGGTGGGAGAGAGGATGGACTTCTTCTCGCTTCTCACCAAGGTGATATGATGAGAAATCCAATATATCCAATCATTCTTTCCCTTTTCCTGCTAGCCATGGGGACATTAAACGCGCAGAGCACATCCCAGGCGGTTGGTGCGTGCGCGACAAACCAGTTCGGCGTTGCAGACCTTGCGCCGTGGTACTGCACGAGCGTAAACCAAGTAATATACGGCGAGTGGCAGCAGTGGCTACCGGTAGCATTTGCCGTAATACTACTTTCATTTTCAATAGCCGCGATAATCTTCGCCTTTGGGGTGGCAGTGAAAAACCAGAAGGTGAGGGAATTTGGGGTTGGAGAGATATACGAGGCTACAGCATCGGCCATAATTGCGGGTCTTTTCATGATGATAGCGGCGGTGATGCTTGGCGTTGTTCCCGCGAGCTTTATTGGGCCGACTGACCCCTATGTAACCTCCCTTAATTACATCTCAACCACAATCTCGCAGACAAACGGGCTTGTTACCCACCTCTTTGCAACATTTTCTGTTGCGTCCTATTTCATAAGTTTTAGTCTAAACGTAGGGGGGACTGTAGCGGCAGGGACCTCTGACAAAACCTCAACAGATAGCTTTTCCAAGGATGCAATAGGGGCAGTAAAGCAATTTGCAGGATTGTTCAAAAAGACAAACTCACTATTCGCCCCTGCAATTGACGGGCTTTTCATTGCACCCGCGCAAGTACTGTGCGTGTTATTGATGGGGGGGCTTTTGACGCTGCACATAGAGTATTACCTCCTGCTATTTGGGATGTATGCGGCAATTCCGGTCTTCCTGCTTCCTGGAATAATACTTAGGTCATTTGTGCCTACAAGGAGCCTTGGCGGGATGTTCATGGGTATTGCGATAGCGTTTTTCTTCCTGATGCCCGTGATGTTCTCGGTCGCTTTCTATTTCACGCAGCAGGGCGTGGGCAGCTCCCTCACAACAGCAACCGCACAGATAACCCAGTATAGCCAGGGAGTTGGCGCGGAGCAAAACTCGCTTACTCCCAGCAGTCCGCTTGTGACAACGATCCAGGGGATCCAAAGCTCGATGGGAGCGTACTGGCTCGCAGTCCTCTTCTATCCCGCAATGATAATGGCGCTGACCTATTTTTCAATAATCACAATTGCAGACTTTGTAGGTGGATTTGCGAAGGGGTCTGGAAAGTTCATGTCGGCGCTCTAATTTGCACTTGCGCTGAGGGAAAAGAAGGTTTATTTATAGATTTTTGTAGGATATGTATCCGTAGGGATTAAATTGGCTAATTTGAGGAACCTGCTTTTCATCTCCTTTGTTGGAATCTCGCTAGTCCTCATGATAGTCACCGTGAGTTTGAGCATCCCAAACTACCTAAAGATAATTTTCCTGATTGTGGCGCTCTTCATCGACATACTTGCGGCATCGACAAGGTACTACACCTATCTTTTCGTGCCATTCACCAAAATAAAGGACAAGACAATAGTGCTGAGCAATGAGGAGCCGTTTTATCTTGCCCCGTCCGGAACCGCGCTCATAGTCAGGGATGGGAACGAGGTATATGCAACAGCGTTCATCAAAATTCCGATTTACAAATCAGCAACCGAGATGAATGAGGAGGAGAAGATCGAGTTTGCAAGGCTCTTTAGCAGGATAGTGAGCCTTAGCAGAACGCCCCTTAGGATAAGCTCGCAGATGTACCTGATAAACAAGGACGATTACATTACAAAAA
Organism: Microcaldota archaeon; assembly: GCA_028866785.1. The sequence continues at coordinate 17,348 of JAGWHN010000002.1, read as the reverse complement.
TCCGCGACAGGCTGAATTTAGTTGAGGAGAACTACCAAAAGGCCTCTGTGGACAAGTCGACCGACGCGGGAGCAATAGAGAGGCTAAAGGGGGAGGTCACGATGTGGCACAACCTGCTTGAGAGCATCGGACGGGTCCAGTCGCATGCACTCATAAACTACGCCTCCGTGACAGCGCTGGGGACGACGGAGGAGGAGGCAACATCGCTAGTGACGCAGCAGGCGGAGGAGATTGCGGCGGGAATAGGTGCGATACTGGGCATCAATGCTCCGCTGATGACAGGTGAGGAGATCTTGCTTGTCACCCAGCCAGACTTCACGATCCCATTCTCAACAGTAAGCGAGTCGATAAGGCAAAAGACGGTGGAGGAGGGGCTGTAATGGACGAGGAAACAATAATTTATCTGGGATTCACCTGCATAGTCGCGCTTATAGGGATCTTCTTCTCGGCAGGCTACGGCGGGCTATCGCTCGTCGCGAGCGCGCTTTGCGTCCTGACGCTGGTGTTCATCATAGTGCTCAACTATGCAGACTTCATAATCTTCCCGGTGTTCACCATACTGCTGGGGGTCAAGACTCTTGCCGCAAGGAACTACATAATCCCAAAGAACCAGAACTGCATAATAAAGAATGTGAATGGGCTATACTATGCCACCGGATATCTGACCGCCAACGTGTATAACTTTGTCTTTGCGGCAGAGAGAGTTGAGGAGGGAGAGGAGGCAAAGCTCGCAACCGCGCCAGACAAGTGGGAGAGAATAGTGATGAACGTGCACTTCCCCTTCAAGTTCCATGCGATAAGCTATGCAAACGAGATACAAAGCTACAGGGAGGAGCTTGAGGGGAAGAGGGGATTCCTTGAGTTCCAGCTCTCAAAGGAGATGCAGGCAGGCAGCCCTAACCAGCTAACGATTGATGACTTCCAGAGGAGGATCAACATAATTCAGTCAAGGATAGAGAGGCTCTCATCGGGCGAGAGGCCGGTTGGGAGCGTGATGTATATCGAGAGCATCGCGGTGGGAGTGAGCGAGAAGGCGGCGATGGACGCGCTCACAAACCAGATGAACCAGCTCCAGACGGTTTTCAACTCAATGGACCTGAGCATAAACAGGGTGGTCGGAAGGGAGCTAAACATCCTCTTCAGATTCGGCTACATGCTCCCAACGACGGCCGGGGAGCTTGAGGGGCTTTTCAATGTGCAGAAGTAAAGTGTTTTTAATCTAGACTGAGTGGTGAATGTATGACTTTGGTAAGGGCGCAAAACCTGATGAGCAACGAACTCGCAAAGCGAGTCTTCCTCAGCAGGCCGCCTGAACCGCCGCACGAGTACCTCCTAAACGATCCTACAAATTCTATCTTCATTGGAATCACAAAGATATTCGAGGCGCCGTTTAGCTGGACTTATGCAAACCTCACAAACCCGCACCTTGCAGTTGTGGGAATTACCGGGGCAGGTAAGTCATTCTTCGTGAAGACCTTCCTCATTCGTGCAAGCTACGTCTGGAACACGAATGCAATCATAATCGACTGGGCAGGGGAGTACAGGGCCTGGGTCAAGCAGAGCGGCGGCACGGTGATCTCGCTTGCGAAGGGGGACTACTTAAACATCATGGACCTCTCGGGGATGAAGCCACTCGACAGGGCAAAGCAGATTGTAAACTCCCTTGAGATCCTTACAGACATTTCGCAGTATCCAGAGCAGAAGAGGCTAACAACCGAGGCGCTGGAGCAATCCTATCTAAACATGGGATTCAACCTCGCTTCGGTTCCTGATCCAAAGAAGGAGGCGCCTACCTTGAAGAATGTTATTTCGCTCCTTGAGGAAAAGCTCCAGGACGGAACTTATGAGTACCCGGCAGAGCTTGAAAACGCCATATACAGGCTTAGGCAGTTTGCGCGTGAGGGAGAGGACTACTTTGCAAGAAAGAGCACGCTTGATCTTGGCAAGCTCGTCTCATCGGGGCTCGTGGACCTTGACATCTCAGGGCTTCCTGACGAGAGCTTCAGGGCGCTTGCGGCGCTCTTCATACTCCAGTCGCTAAAGGAGAAGATGCGAATGGAGGGATGGAGCTCGTCAAAGGGGCTTCGCGCGATAGTGGTGCTAGATGAAGCGTGGAAAGTGGCAAGCGACGAGAGAAGCGATGCGGTAATGATTGTGAGAGAGGGAAGGAAATACCAGTTCGGGCTAATCGTAGCGTCGCAAAACCCAACCGACATCAACGAGGCAATCTTCTCAAACGTCGGCACGACAATCATACTGAGGATAAAGTTCGAGAAGTTCATGAACTACCTTCAGGGATCGCTTAACTACTCAAACTTCATAAGAAAGGAGATAAGCAAATTCGGAGTCGGGCAGGCGGCAATCGACATGTCCTTCCAGACATCGGTTCAGTTCCCGGAGATCTTCGTTATCGACAAGGTGGTCGGGGAGATACCGCTTGACGTCTACACGCTCTCCGTGGGCGACATACTAAACCAGGACGAGCTTGAGAATCCAGAGATGACAAAGGAGTACTACTTCGAGAAGATCGACCTTAGAAACAAGCTCATCGAGAGCAACATAGGAATCGAGGTGATCGAGAACGTCTTCAAGAGGCTTGACGACAAGAGCAGGCAGATAGACATCCGCGGGCTCATACAGGTGCTAAACGAGCTGAAGGTGGAGAAGCAGAATATTATAATACTGTTAAGGAGCATAGGAATGCAGGACATGGTGATAACAAGGGCTTTCACCTACATAGCGACGTGATAATTTGGGAGCGACATTCGTTGTAAACAGGCTTGAGCTAAAGAAGATGCTCACGATGCTTAAGGTTAGCGACAAGACGATAGACGAGCTTGAGGCGAACCTAAATCGCCTGCACAGGCACGTGAACGCGGTATCATTTGCAGGTATGCTCCAGAAGGTGGGGCTCAAGCAGGCTGATGTCACAAATGTGTTCAGGAGGATGGGGATTGACGACATAAGCATAACCGAGATATTCAACGCGCTTGACGAGGAGAAGATTAACGAGACCTTCGGTAAGATAGTGGTGCTAACAGTAGAGTGAGTTTATGGCGAATGGTGTTTGTGTTTGTTGCGGGAATAAAAAGGCAGGGCTTCCGATAGAGATAGACGGAGTAATACGGGGATTGCGCTTCGCAAAGGAAAAACTTGGAATGAAGGTAAATAATAGCAAACTTGTTTGGTGCAAGGAGTGCTACCCAAAGCACGCGCATGCGACCAAGTCTGCCGCGCAAAGCGCAGGGAAGAAGGATTATCCCGTAGTTGTGATGGAGGATGCGGGCAGGCATCCAAGCGAATGGGTCGAAAGGGCAGGATATGAGGCCTCAAGGAAGGGATACGAGTCCAGGCAGATGAGATATCTTGCAATAGGCGTCATCTTTGCTGTATTAGGGGTGATAATCTCCCCGGCAATCTGGAGCATTCTCGCCGCAATATTGGTGGTTGTCTTCCTCTACCTAATGTCCCTGCTGACCTACGCCCCGAAAATAACCGCAGTTTCGCCAAAATAATCTCGTAGATTGGGCAAAAAGGCAAATGAGAACTAATAAATATATTTAATAGGTAGTATAGCTCATTATCAAGAGAGTGATGGGTTGCCTGACGAGGAAATTGTGCCAAAAGTTGAGGAAATAAGCTTCTCCGGAAAGCTTCTCGGCACGCTTGAACAGACAAGGCAAAAGCTCTCCGAGATACCATTTTTTTCTGTGAAGATAAACGGGGACGAGCTTGAGCTCGCAAAGGTTGAGAGCAGAAACATCAAGAAGAAACCCTTCCTTTTCTACCTCATTACAATAAAGGCGGACTCGGTCAAGGTTGTCTACTCGATTGCACCCGACACAAGCGAGAAGCTCAGGAGGCTCTACGTGATAAAGAACCTTGCATCTGTGCTCTCGATAATCTACGAGACTTATCAGATAGACAATGTCAAGTTCATGCAGTACATAGACTCATCAATCGACGAGATGCTTGGCAGCCTATCCCAAAGCTACAGCACGCTCTTCAACAAGTACGATTCGCTGCTCTCCGAGTACAGGGAGATGAGGAGGCTCAATATAGAGCTCTCCGCGGCAAATAGGAACCTCACGATCCAGACAACCCAGTTTGATGTCGAGAACAAGCAGCTGACTGCGCAGCTAAAGGCGCTGCAGACCTACTCTGACGAGGCGCTCATGGCAATGGTGCAGGACTGGATAGAAACGCACAACAACTCAATAGACATAGTCGAATTTGCGGGCAACTACAAGATTGCCGCGCCGAGGATCGAGCAGATACTGGACAGGATGGTCTCGCTTGGATACGTAGAACTGAAGAACTAGTGGTAATGTGAAATACTCAGCCACCGTAAACAGGAAGTTCAGGTACGTAAAGGTGTACAATGTGCTAAAGAGGGTCAACCAGAACACCAACGCAATCTCGCAGTTCATGGAGAAGTTCGTCGACAAATACATTTTGAAGAGAAACAAGGTTGAGTGAAGTAATAGGCGACTGATCAAATGGCAGACAAATCAAAAAAATTAGGGCTTGCCGTAATAGCAGTGCCCATTGTGATTGCCATACTGATTTTGGGGGGCATAGTCTGGTACACCCAGAGCGCGTTCGGCGCCATTGAGGCGCAGGCGAATGTGCCTGTTTCCGGGCCGATAAGCTTCAACTTCTCGGTCACTGCAAGCGGCATCTCGACTTACGACAACGCGCAGTACCTGGCGCCCTATGCCATAACAAAGTACGCATCAAGGAACGCGACCTACCTCTACATCTTTCTTGACCTTTATTCAAGGAACCCTCTTCCGAACATTTACTACCTAAACACCACGAACTACTGCTACCAGTGCTACAGCGACAGCGCGCTCTTTGCAAATGTGAGCGCAGCGCTGAAAAGATTCGGGCTAATAACAAAGGCGAGCACGCTCAGCTACATAAATCCAAACCAGCTATCAAAGGTGCCGCACAACTCGATAGTCATAGTTCCATCCGGGCTTCTCCCGGTTTATATGCTCCCGAACTCGGTATTCACTCTTAACGGGAGCACGGGGATACTAGACCTGCTCAACTCAAGCGACACGGTTTTTTACATCGGAACCAACTTCTCAAGGAGCTCTGGCCCAGGAGGGGTGATATTTTCCAACTCTAATTTGACGGTCTCCCAGCTCAACTCGGCGGGGCTTGTGACCCTACCGTTCCTGAACAGGAATGCTAGCTCGGTGGTATCGTACTTTTCCAAACCGACATTCAGGTTAGGGGCAGGGGATTACTATGGATATGCTTCGTACGTGAACACATTCAACGGCTCGGTGGTCAGCTTCTCCAATACGCAAAAATCTGGATGGGCGAATACGAGCGCGATTGCGTTTGATATCGCAAAGACGATCAGCACGAGGGTCTGGCTCTCGCCAAGCGCCGAAGGGATCTACCAGCTTGGCCTGCCATCGAGCGGCACAATTGGAATACAGGGGCTCAACACCACCGTCGCATACAATAGAAGCACCGCGGGGAAGACACTAAACTCTTCCTATGGGCTCGTGACCGCGATAGTCTACAATGCAACTGATTACATAGAAAGGGACATACCGATCAGGATACCTTTCATCTCAAACGGCACGCTTTCGATGCAGCCATATCTGGGCCAGACGCAAAGCGTTCCAATAGGCGTTGAGATTAACGTGAACTCAATCAAGCCGCAGCTTGTAGTTCCGCACATAGACCTCTACACCCGAAACCTCACTTTTGTCGCGGGCATACCGATCCCATTCTTCAACACGACCTCCAACATTGACATAATAAAGTACTATACATTCCAGCTCCCGAGCGGAACATACATTGCGGTGCTCAAGAATTTCTACAACAAGTACTACTCAAGCGCAATCTTCAATGTGACAAACGTGGTGCTCACCCCAGTGAGCCTGAATTTCAGGAACGGCACCTTCTCATTTCTCGTTAGGAGCAACAACATTGCGATAACAAACGCCTCATACTCGATTGACATAAACGGGGCCTACAAGGAGAGCGGGAATATCACAAATGGCCTGATAACCTACTCGCTCCCGAAGGGAACGGTGATAGGGTACGGCAGCGAGACATTCAACCTGGTGATGTTCGGGACCAGATACAGCTACACGACCACAAATATCCAGCAGGTGCTCAACATACCTACAATATACATCGAGTTCGTGATCGTGGGGCTTGCAATCATAATACTGAACCTGATAGTGAAGCCGCCGAACAGGGACGAGTACTACATCGATGTGCCAGAGTTCCATGAGGCTAAGAAGTTCAATGTAAAGATAAGCAGGAGCGAGATACTCGGCGTCTTTGACAAGGTGAACTTCGCATATCATTGGAAGTACATGCCGCTCACGCTTGAGGAGCTAAAAAGCGGGATAGGGGGGAACATAAGGTACAACAACATCCCTGTAGCGATAACAATACAGAATGCTGCGATGATAATGAACAAGCTCGCGCTTGATGGCGAGATAGTAACCTCGGGAGGATACTACGCCCCAAAAAGGTGGACCACGGACTCAGGCTATGACATCGAGTACCTCTCCATCTTCAGGAGGATAAGGGACTACTCGGTGGGGCACGCAATCCTCTTCACGGAGATAGGATCGAGCGAGGCCGCAGACATCGTGCTTAGCAAGGGCGGCGCCCAGACCCACGTCGCCATCTACTCCAGCATCTCAGGGGTGAAGAAAATTGACGTCAACTCCGAATTCAAGACCTACATAGTGTTTGCGGATGAGGAGAAGCTGCTTGCCTACACTGACAAGATATACAAGTCGTATGGAAGCGAGGCCGAGATGCTGAAGATCGGAATCTCATACGGATACATAAGACTGGTTGAGGCGAATGCGCTTGACCAGATAGTTTTCTAGGATTTGATTAGGCCTCTTCCGCTTCCTCCTTTGAGGCTTTGATAGGCTCTTCCTCTTGCGCCTCGTCCTGGCCAAAGAGCTTGCTGTACTTCTTTTCAATAAGTGACTTTAGCGAATTCTCGATGTCCGCGCTCTTGAGCTCCGTAAGCTCCCCCAAATCGCTTGAGAGTTGGCTCACGTATCTCATGATCGTCTTGTACTTCGTCTCTGCAGTCGTCCTGCTCTTCACGCCGCTTAGGTACCTCTGTAGGATCCTAAGCGCGTCCATCACAGAGAGCCTGACCTCCTCCATTATCTCCTCCTCCTGCGCAACGGACTGTTTTCCGACGCCGGAGTACGGAACGTATACGGAGCAGACGCTGACTAGTATGCTTATCGGTGACTTCTCAAAGTCGTCGATGTTGTATCTCTTCCACTGTAGGCCCCTTATCGCCTCTGAGATTCCGCACGTTCCCCCATCGAATAGGAGCGGAACCTTGTTTGCAAACCTAAGTATGCTTCCACCTGCGCCATTTTCGGTTGTCTTCCCTGCGTTTCCTCCGTATGCAATCCCTACCTCAACTACAAACGGGATCCCGCCCCTGAAGACCTTGGACTTTCGCTCGACAACAGACATGAACTCAGGATTTAGTATGTTCTTTATCGCCGCCTCAATCTGCTTCTCGCCGATTGTTGAGAGCGAATCCATCTCCGGGGCGATCCACTTGATCTTCTTGAATGTGGCAATCAGCTCCTGCGCCTCGTCCCATGTTAGCTCCTTTGGAGGCTTTGAGAGGTCAATCTTTGGGCAGAGCTCCTTTATTTCCGCAACCTTGTTTGGCGTGACCCTTGCAAAAGAGTCGATCAGGAACGAGGAGATCTTGCTTGAGTTTGTTACATGCGCAAAGTCGAGCAGGTCGCTTGACTCAAGCCCAAGAGGATGCGGCTTTATCTGCTTTGGCCTCTTTGGCATCTCATTGACCGATCTTGGAAGTGAAATTTCCTTCCCATCAGGCCCTATAAGCGTGATCTGTATGTGCGGATTTGTGAGGGCGGTCCTCTTTAGGTACTCGTAGACGCCGTGGTCGCTGTTCTCATATTTTACGCCGCCAAACTCCGCCTGGACCATTAGCCCCCTGAAGTTGCTCTTTGGAAGGTCGACTAAGTTCTCAATCTCAGGCTTGTTGTCCTTTATGTTTATCCCAAGGTCGCACTCGTAGACCTCCTTTCCTGTCCCCGACTTGATATGGATCTTCTTTCCCGTTGTTATCTGCGAAAATAGTGTGCATCCGGCCGCCCCGATTCCCTGCTGCCCCCTTTGCTGCATGTATCTGTGGAACTTTGTGCCTGAGAGAACATTCGCAAGCGCCTTCCCAATCAGCTTCTTTGGGATTCCGGGCCCGTTGTCTGTGACCTTGACGATGCACCTTTCCTCCCCGTTGTCCTTTATCTCCACGGTTATCGTCGGTAGGATTCCTGCCTCTTCGCACGCGTCAAGCGTGTTTGTCACGTATTCATGGACCACTGTTGTGAGCGACCTTACCTTTCCCGCAAAGCCGAGCATCTGCCTGTTCTTCCTGAAGAACTCCGATATCGAGTGCTCCTTGAACTCCTTGAAGATCTCCTCTGCCGATACTTTCTTCTCCGCCGCTATAACATCACCCTTTCCCTGCTCTCACGCCTTGCCTTTTCCATTATCCTGTATGCCTTTTTATGCGTTCCCCCTTCAAGGAGGATCTGAAGTGCAACATTTGCTATCTTTGTCTGCTCGATTGTGCCTATCATGCTAACCGTATTGTCGTATATGCAAAGCTTTGCCCCGCTGACGGATTCTATGTATTCCTTGGTCTTTCCGTCCCTCCCTATTATCCTTGCCTTCACCCTTGAAATCTGGTCCTTTGTCTTGAAGAGCTCCTTGAAGCTAATCGAGGTGAAGAAGTAGTCCTCGGTTAGAAGGGTGTATGCCTGGTTTAGGTCAAAGCCCCTGCCAAACGCCGCGATCACGTTCTTCGCGTTGTACTCCTCGTACGCCTCCCCCTCGAGGATGACAGTGTTCTCGTCCTCTACCCTGATCTCGCACTGGAGCCTCTTCGAGATTGAGGCAAGAAGCTCCTTGTCAGAGGTGAGGAGTTTGGCTCTCTTTAGGGGTATCAATATTTGCTGCAACTAAACCACTTGTGCTACTTACTTGAGTGGGAAACTTATTTATAACTAGGACTGAAAGAATCACATTGGAATCTTATCGGAAGCAAATTTGGCACCAAAACTTCCAGTAAAACCCGTTTTGTCGTCGATTTGTTTTAGGGCGCAAGGCAGATGCACATTTTCTGCCGTGCGGAAAATAACACAAGCTTTAAATATCTTAATGGTTTTAATACCTCAATTGTGTGATTCCTTCGTGATTGTTTCACGAAGCAAGACCATGCGAATCACGAATTTCGGCGGGATGTCGTCGAAGATGAAAAGTGCTTAAAAATGACCAAAAAAAGCAAGCAAATGGAGCAGGAAATCCAGGAGCTTAAAAAGGTAGTCGAGAAACTCTCCAAGGGAGCGAGCTTTGAAGAGGCCCATGACGAGCAGGGAAGCGTCTCGACGATGCTAAAGTACATGATAGACGAGCGCGAGAGGACAAACAAGATGCTTAAAGGGATCACCGAGAGGCTAAAGAAGCTCGAGGTTGAGATTAGCTCAATTGAGGAGACGGACGAGAAGGGCCTTGACTTCCCTGTGGGCAACAGAGAGGTTCCACTATCGAACCTTGACTCAAGGATACTTGAGCTTGCGCAGGCAAAGGGGATGGTCTGCGCGGATGACGTGCAAAAGGAGATGAATTATAGGGGCCGAAACGCTGCGTGCGCAAGGCTCAACCGACTGTACAGGGCGGGACTTCTAGACAGGTTCCAGCTTGGACATAAGGTTTACTTCAAGTATGATGCTGGCAAGACGACCAATACACTCATTATTTCACCTCCACAGTGAGTGAGAACCAGATGGGCCTGCCTTCCCCCAAGGCAGGCCTTTATACTATTCCTGGAGGCATAAACGAACCCTAGCTAAGCTTAATAAATGGGAATTGAGCAGTTCTCGCATGGCAAGCCAGCTTCAGGCGCAGTTCAGGGAGACTGTCGAGAAGGCAATTGGAATAGAGAATGCCCTGAAAAATGGCTCGCCCAGGCTCTTTGGGATTTACGAGAAAATAAGGAGGATAGAGGAGCTCCCGGCAAAAGAGGAGTGCAAGCTGCTGATGAATAGCGTCGACTCCAGCTTTGGCGCATCGTCCTACACCTCGCTAATGGTGAAAAATGGGTACTACCAGATAGTTCACAAGGAGCTGATTTCCGATTTAAAGAAGTTGGTGAATAGGCTCGATCCGAAAAGCAGCGTCGAGCCTTGCGCAGGGGTTGGAAAGCTTTCATACCACCTAAACGAATCGGGGATAGATATAACCGCAACGGATTCCGGAAAGATTGTGAAAAGCGACCATGCAATCCAGCTAACGCATCTTCAGACCTTGAGGATATTCAACCCAGAACTTGTGATTGTCGCATTCCCTCCCGATTCATCGGTCGTGTTTGACTCGCTTAGGCATGAGTCGGTGAAGTGGGTTCTGGTGCTCAGAAAAGGGAGGCAGATACTCGAGCTGAACAAAAAGGAGGTAAAACAAAGCTCAGTCAGAACCGAGGCGGTAGAGATTGACATATACCCATCGGCGGTAGACAGTTTGGATAACCATCAGAAAATTAACGGCAAACCTATGGTGGATATTGATCCAAATAAGGAAGAAAGAATAAGAAATTTCTACCTGAATGTCCTCTTTTACTCAAAGAGGGCAGAGAATTAGAAGAGAGTGGAGGCTTATCCTCCAATCTTGAACATCTTTGTGCCACAAACTGAGCAAACTCCCGATTTTGCCATCTTCCCGTTCTTCATTGTGACCTCCTTCACGTCCTTCATCTCGCGCTTCTCTTTGCACTTCATACAATATGCTTCCATGATATCTCCACGTATATACCAACCTGCAGTATTAAAAATGGTGCTAAATTAGTGGAATTTTCCGCACGAGAACATGTTCATAGCTCTTTTGTCCTAAAAACGCATTTTTTCGGTGATAAACGAAGCCCAACAAACCGCTAAAAGAACTGGAAATAAAGTTTATTTTGTGGGTTTATGTCAGTTGAAATGGTAAGCAAAAAGGAGATTAGGGAGAAGATTTTGAATGAGGTCAACTTCAGCACCGAGGAGGCAAAAAAGCTGCTCCACAAGGATCATCTCCCAGCGCAGGACAATTTGGACATCCTAAGAAAGGCAGTGGACAAGGTCCTTGGAACTGCAACTTCCTAGTCTTTTTATTTTTATCCTGCTAATAGCTTAGCGGTTGAAATGCGAAACATAGCGGTGCTCACACACTCGGCGGACATTGACGGAGTAGGATGCGCGGCACTTATCAAGATAAAGTACAACCTTCCATCGAACAGGCTCTTTTTCTCAGGATATGCAAAGGATGACATACTCTTTGCGGAAAGGAAGATGAGAAAGCTCTATGGCAAGGACTTTGTGCTATTCATAACAGACCTCAGCCTGAACGACCCGGTTATTGAGGTCTGGAGGTCAATAATCAAGAGGATCAAGGCGAAGGGAGGGAAGGTCTTCTGGTTTGACCACCACCCCTGGAGCAAGAAGGCGCTTGACAGGGTCGCAAAGGAGTGCGAAGTCGCAATAGTGGGGGAGAACGAGAGGTACTGCGCCACGGAGATAACAAGGATGGAGCTTGGGCTTGATACGCCTTTCATAAATGAGTTCACCAGGGTTGTCCACTTTTCCGATTTCAATTTGAAGCCAAGGGACGCAAGGTCAAGGAACCTGATAAAGGCATATGCGCTTAGCATAACCTCTTTCACGAAGGCAAGGTCAAAGGAGAGCATACAAAAAATTCTCAGGCATTATGCAGACGTGATAAGCGGGAGAAGATTCACGGATGATAAAATACTCAACGAGTCAAAGAGGTTTGAGAAGCTAAACAATGACAGGATAAAGAAGATGCTAAAGGAGCTCTACTTTGTCGGGAAAGAGATCACGGTGGGATTCACAACTGGCGTCCAATCGACGAACGGATGCGGCGCGATAATACAGGCAACCGGACGCGACATAGGCATTATCGTGGACACGGTTGCAGGGAAGGGAAGCATGAGGACAATAAAGAGCGACATATCCCAATTTGCAAAGAATCTGGGTGGCGGAGGGCATCCGCATGCGTCCGGATTTGAGATAAACACCAAAAAATACCCGCTAAAGTCCAAGGCAAACAGGGAGGCTTTTGTAAAAAGAATTCAGGAGGTCTCAAAGCCATTTAAACTCTAAATGGTGAAAAAATAGAAACTTGTATTTTTTGTAAAATTGTGCAAAACAAAATTAGTTCGTATAAAATATATGAAAATGAAAAATACATCGCATTTCTCGATATATATCCAAACATTAAAGGACAGACATTAGTAATACCAAAAAAACATTTGCAGAGTTATCTGTTCGATTTAAGCGATAAGGAAATTTCAGACTTAATGATAGTTTCAAAGAAGGTCGCAAAACTGATTGAGAAAAAATTGAAGGTAGGCAGGGTGAATATGGTTGTTGAAGGTCTTGCAGTAAATCATATACACACAAAATTGTATCCTGCAATTGGAGTAAAAAGGGGGTTCAAAGAATTTATTGCTAAAAGAAAGATAAATTTCAAAAAATACGAAGGTTATGTTACTACTCAATTAGGCAAAAAGGCAACTAACAAAGAGCTTAACAAAATTTATAGAAAATTTGTAGATAATTAAGCACTTATCGTCCCAAATCCTGAGAGTCTCCATCTTTGCGCAAAGTTTCTGAGTATTGAGATTTTTGCATTTGGATCTGGGCAGGTTGGCCTCTTTAGGTCGACCTCAATCGTGTTCTTCTTTGCAACTTTTATGTAACCGACCGTTGTTGCTGTTCCGATTCCAAGTATAATTGGCTCGCCGACCTTGAATGCCTGCTTTGGTATATCGTCCCTGTTTAGGAGAGTGTACTTTAGAGTGAATGAATTGACTGTCTCAGGAAGCTTTCCAACTTTTCCGACAAGGCTTCCAACAAGGCTGTCTGTCTTTGCAAATCCTGGGTCAATTGTTGTTCCGACTGCAATCAATCCTCCAGGCACTGCCTCCTTTAGGGAGTCGCTTCCTGAAGAGAGGCTCTCAATTGTGGTGAATATCGAATCGTAGGATTCCTTCTTGTTCTTGTCACGTGTTGTGTTTATTCCTGGCCTGATTTCAATCTCGTCGCCAACCTTGAATGTTCCCTTGATTATCGAGCCTCCGAATACTCCACCGATGAGGTCCTTAATTGGCGTGCCTGGCTTGTTGACATCAAATGATCTTGCGATGTACATCATAGGATCTGCAGTGAGGTCGTGCTTTGGAAGCTCGATGTTTGCAATCTGCTGAAGCACCGCATCCACATTGATGTTCTTGTTTGCCATGACAGGAACTATTGGCGCGTTTGCGGCGATGCTTCCTGCAAGGAACTTCTTTATCTGCTCGTAGTGGATCTTTGCCTTCTCCCTCCCTACAATGTCAATCTTCGTCTGAACGACGATGATCTTCTTTATGCCAAGAGATGATATGAGCATTAGGTGTTCCTTTGTCTGCGGCATTGGACATGGCTCCGTTGCAGAGATTACAAACATCACCGCATCGATTATGTTTGAGCCAGCAATTGCAGTTGCCATGAGTGTTTCGTGCCCCGGTGCGTCAAGCAGAGAGATCCTCCTGAACGGCTCGGGCTTGCTCTCGCAGTCGAGGCACTCGTCGGTAACGGTGTAGAGCCCAGGCCCCTCCTCACAGCCTTCGCACTTCTTGATGAGTGCGTCGGCATATCCGAGCTTGATTGTCATGGACCTCTTTAGGGATTCACTGTGCCTGTCTGTCCATACTCCGGTGATTGCCTTCGTGAGGGTGGTCTTCCCATGGTCCACGTGGCCCAAGGTTCCTATGTTAAACTCGCTCTGCTTGAAATCCTTCATTTGTTACTCACTCGGTCTTTTTTGGCTTTGGCACAAAGAGCTCTCCTAGAGGCTTTGATCCATATTCTGTGATGAATGTGTTTATCTGAGCCGTGTCAGCGCTGATCTGGTTTCCCCTGATGAGCTTTCTTGCCCTAAAGCCATGCTTGCTGTACTTTATGCCAGCTCCTCCGCTAAGTAGGATCCTTGCCTTTCTTGTTCCCTCGACGCCCATCCTTGATGGCGTTCCCGAGGCGTCCGAAAGCCCTGTCACCTGAAGCTTGAAGCCCTCAAGCCCAACAGTGAATCCGTCCAAGACGTCTCCTATCTTCTTTCCGAGAAGCGTTGCCTCCATGTCCTTTGGGACCTCCATCTGCGCTGTCTTTCCAGTCTTCTTGTCTGAGAATACTATCTTCATGAAATCACAATTACTTGTTTTTACTATCTATACATTGAGCTAGGCTCATCCTTAAATCGCTTTATCCTCTCCGCGACTTCCTTGGAAATCGCAGGCCTTATCTCGCCCATCGCCATCTCGAAGTCCTTCATCACTACAATCTCGCGGTTTGCCCGTATCGCATTCATTCCTGCCTCCCTGCACAGATTCTCGATTTCTGCGCCGGTGTAGCCGTCCGTCGAGTTTGCGAGCTCGAGCACATCAACGTCCTTGTCAAGAGGCATGTGCCTTAGGTGAACTTCGAATATCTTCTCCCTTGTCCTTGCATCCGGCATTGGAATTTCGACGATCTTGTCGAATCTTCCAGGCCTTAGAAGCGCCGGATCAATTGTGTCTGGCCTGTTTGACGCAGCAATCACCACAACGTTCTTTAGCTCCTGCAGCCCGTCCATCTCAATTAGGAGTGTGTCGACGACCCTTTCAGTCACAAGGGATCCGCTTCCTCCAAACTCGCTTCCTCGCACGTGAGCGATTGAATCAATCTCGTCAATGAATATGATGCATGGGGAGGCCATCCTCGCCTTCCTGAATAGCTCTCGAACGGTCTTTTCGCTGTCCCCAACGAACTTGCTTAGGACCTCCGGCCCCTTAATTGTTATGAAATTTGATTCGCGCTCTGTGGCGACTGCCTTTGCAAGCATCGTCTTTCCTGTTCCAGGAGGACCAACAAGCAAAACTCCCTTGACCGGTCTAATTCCCATCTTTGCAAATGCCTGCGGATTCTTCAATGGTGCCTCAATTGCCTCACGCAGCTCCTGCTTTACCTTGTCAAGTCCGCCCACATCAGTCCAGTGGATATTTGGCCTCTCGACAAATACCTCCCTCAGAGCACTTGGCCTTATGTCCTTGAGAGCGTCGATGAAATCGTTTCTTGAGACCTTGAGGTTTGCAAGAGTCTCCATAGGTATTGGCTTATCAAGGTCGATTGTAGGGAATAATTTTCTTGCCTGCGACATTGCTGCCTCTCTGACCAATGCAGAGATATCCGCGCCGGTGTAACCATGCGTTATGTTTGCAAGCTCGTCGATCTTGACATCATCAGAGAGCGGCATGTCCCTTGTGTGAATCTGAAGTATCTCCTTTCTTGCGTCCCTGTTTGGAACGCCAATTTCAATCTCCTTGTCAAATCTTCCAGGCCTTCTAAGAGCAGGGTCTATCGAGTCCGGCCTGTTTGTGGTTGCAAGAACTATGACCTGCCCCCTGTTAGGCATTCCATCCATGAGCGTTAGCAGCTGCGAGACCATTCTTCTCTCAACCTCGTTTGTTGCCTCTTCCCTCTTTGGAGCGATTGCATCAATCTCGTCCATGAAAATTATTGTTGGTGCCTTCTCATTCGCATCTTTGAATATCTCTCTAAGTTTCTCCTCGCTCTCTCCAACGAACTTGCTTACAAGCTCTGGCCCGGAGATTGAGATGAAGTTTGCAACGTCGCTCTCGTTTGCGACGGCCTTTGCAAGAAGCGTCTTACCTGTTCCTGGTGGACCGAAGAGAAGCACACCCTTTGGCGCGCTGATTCCCAGTCGCTCGAATAGCTCCGGCCTTCTGATTGGAAGCTCGACCATCTCTCTTATCTTGTGTATCTCGGTCTTGAGACCCCCGATATCTTCATAGTGTACCTTCCCAATCCTCATTACGGACTCTGGAACCGGCTCCTCTCTGACCACAAAGTTCGTGTCCTTTGTTACCCTAACAACTCCGTGAGGAAGAACCTGAACCACAAGGAAATTGAACACTATTCCGAACATCGGAATAGGGATGACGTCTCCCTTGACAAGCGGCCTGTTCTCCCACTTTCTCTTTGCGTACTCAGAAAAATCTGGAGAAAGAGGCGGCCTCTGTCCTGGCGGAGGGGCGATTATGACCTTGTCAGCCTCCTTTACCTCTGCCTTTGTAAGTAGAATCTTGTCGCCTATACCTGCGCCGACGTTTTGCCTCAAA
Source organism: Microcaldota archaeon (assembly GCA_028866785.1). The sequence continues at coordinate 1,075 of JAGWHN010000002.1, read as the reverse complement.
TAACCGTCAATTCTTATGAATCCCAGCCCCTCGTCGCTCGGGTGCGCCTGCCAGACAATCGCAGCGGTCGACTTTGTCTTGCCCTTGATCTCAATTATGTCTCCAGAAACAACGTCAAGCATCTTCCTTGACTTGGAGTCAATTCTAGCGATGCCTCTACCCGAATCAGTAACTAGCGCGTCCGCAACAGTTAATTCGATGCCTTTTGACATGAAGACCCCCTAAATCTGATTGGTATTTAAAGTATATAAGAATATGGCATCTCTGAGGGCAGATATGGGAATGGCGCAGAATTAGCCACTTAAACGGGAGATAATGGCATCAATAAGCAGGTCCATGGTGTCTAGTTTTGGAAGCTTGCTGTCTGCAAGCATGAGAGCGATCTCCGTGCACCCCAAAACCACGAGCCTTGCTCCTTGCGCAACATATTTTTGGCCTATCTTTTCTAGTACTTCGCCTTGTGCGGCCTTCTCCTTTCCAAGATTGAAATTGAAGATGGTGTTCGAGATAGCCTCCATCTCCGCAGCATCAGGCAGATAGTAATTTACCCTCTCAACTTTGAACAGGTCACTTCTTATCGTCGTCGGAGTTGCAAGCAGAAGGACCGAGTCGATACCGTTCTTTGCAACATAGGCACCGAATTCTGCCCTAAGGTCAAGTATCGGAACGGAAACCTCCTTTTGCAGTCTGGAATGGTAAGTGTGTATTGTGTTGCACGCCATAGCGATGAACTCGACCTTGTTAGCATCAAGCTCCTTTAGCCCCATGGTGTAGAGCGAAAGATCCTCCTCCTTGCTTTCATCAAAGAAAAGCTCTGCGGCAGGTACGCTGTTTATTACTATCTGGGGGAAATCTGCGTTTGACTTGATCATTTCGCGCTTTTGCATTGTGTCTATTAGCCTAAGGTAGAAAATGCCCGTAGCCTCAGGGCCTATTCCCCCAAGCAAACCTATTTTTCTCATAAGACCAACATTCACTCTTTCTTTTGGGCCGCAAGCTTTTGGAGGTATAAGATCTCAACGTCTATTGTCTTTGCGATGATCCAAGAAAAGAACTCCCCTATCGCCTTTGGGTC
>JAGWHN010000029.1 GCA_028866785.1 Microcaldota archaeon | reverse complement strand
AAGTATTACCGCTTGTCTAATCATTTGCTCACAGCATCTTCTTTGAAATTTCCTCTATCACAATCGCCCTGCTCATCTCAAAGAGCCTTGTTGCGTCCTCCCTTGTCTTCCCTTCGGAGTTGATCTTTATCTGCGGCATTGTGTTTGATGCCCTGACCAGCACCCACCCTGAGTTATCAAACGCCTTGACCCCGTCAATGTCAATTATTTTTTCGAAGCCCATCGTGCGAAGCTTCTGCTTTGCAGCCTCCACAACCTTGAACTTGAGGTCGTCTGGGCAATAGATCTCGGTTATCGGCACCTTTGGGTAGTTTGCCACTTTTGACATCAGCACGGAAAGGGGCTCCGACTGATTTGAAATCAGCTCAGCCATCTTCATTGCGGCGTACGCTCCATCGTCCAAATTGAAGTTGTCAGGGAAGTAGATGTGGTTGCTGTACTCTCCGCCGAGTACTGCCTTCTCCTCCACCATCTTCGTCATGATGTGCGAGTGTCCCGTCCTGCTAAGTGTCGGGACTCCACCCAGCGAATTAATCGTCTCCTCAATCACCGTAGAGCAGGGTATGTCGTATATCACTTTTGCCCCCTTTACCTTATCTCCAAGCAGGTAAGATGCAAAAAGCGGAAGCACCATGTCAGCTGTCCCCACGTATTTGCCCTTTTCATTGACAAATCCCGCCCTGTCTCCATCTGCGTCAAATCCGGCCCCGAAGTCCGCTGACTGCCTTATGACTTCCTCCTTTAGCTTTGTGAGTGCAAGATCGTTAGGATCGGGTCCCCGCGCAGAGAAGTTGCTGTCGGGCGCCCCATTTATCTCTATGACCTCGCATCCGAGCCTCTCAAAAATCCTCTTTGCGATTCCGGACCATGTCCCGTTTCCCGGGTCCAGCACGACCTTCAGTTTCCTCTTCAGCTTTATGTTTGAGGTGACGTGTGAAATGTAATCCTCGATCGCGTTTTTGTACTCTGAAATTTCACCCTTTCCCTGCCCGAACTCTTTTTTGGAGAAGATCTCGCGCAGCTCCTCCATCCCATGTTCCTCAGATATGATGTCTGCGTTCTTCCTGCACATCTTAAAACCGTTCCACATCGGGGGATTGTGGCTTGCGGTTATCATTGCGCCCCCATCAAACTTGCCGTGTATTATCGAGTGGTAGAAAATTGGGGTCGGGAGCGTTCCTATATCCACTACATTGATTCCGGTGGAGAGTGCACCTGCAACAAACGCATCATGCAGCACGCCTCCTCCGTTCCTGTAGTCCTTTGCAATCGTTATAGTGGAACCTTTCTTTAGATAGGTGCCCATCGCCCTCCCTATCCCTGTTGCGATTTCAGGGTTCAGGTCAAGGTTGTATATTCCCCTTACGTCATACGACCTAAAAATGTGCAGTGGCTCGCCAAACCTGAAGCCAAGCGCCTCCTTTATGTATTCGGAGAGCTGCACCACGTTCTCAAACTTTATCGCGTTCATCCCGGCGCTTTTAGCACCTGCTACTATTTTTTCTCTGTCATCAATGAACAAGCACTCGCTAGGCATCACTCCAAACGCCTCGCTTACCTGCGTGTATGCCTCTACATCAGGCTTTCGAATTCCCGTATAGGCTGAGACAAAAACCTGATCAAAAAGCTTTCTGAACCCGAACCTTGTGTTTAGCTCCTCAAAACCTGGCTTTGAGTAATTTGTAAGCAGCGCCACCTTGTATTTCGACTTAAGCTCCGATATTATGTATCTCATTCCCGCCATTTCAGCAACGGTTGCGGAGATCGCATTTTTTATTTCCTTCGGGGTTGCGGCTGTCTTTGAGACCTCTATTATGTGCTGGATGAACTCCTCCTCGCTTAGCTTGCCAAGGTTGTATTCGGCCACCTTGCCCTCCCAGATCAGCTCAAGCTTCTCCTCCGAAAGATTCCTCATGTCTGGTATCAGCTTGAAGAAGTTGTGCCACGAGGTGGTGACTACCCCCTCCATGTCAAAGATCAAAACCTTAATGTCAGAGCGTTCCATCTAAATCAGAAATTTTAGTCCCCTATTCTTAGCTGTATATAGAATAAATATTTAAATTTAGGTTATACATTACTATCGTAAAGCCGATTTCATGGCGATTCCTCTTCTGCGGGGCGCACATCGGGTCGCCGACTCCAAAATGTGTTGAAATGCAAAAGCTATCTGTGTTAATCTTCTCAAAGGATGACCCGCACAAGGCGCTCAAACTTATACGCGACATGTACTTTGTTGCGGATGAGATTGTGCTGGTTGATTCAAGTAACAAGGGAAATAGGGCATTTTTGCAGCGCACGAAAAGGAGGGACAAGCTAAACAAGCTGAAGATCTTCTTCGTTGTGCCTTTGGGGTACCCCGATCCGCTAAGGATGTATGCGATAAAGAAGTGCCGCAACTCATGGATCCTACTTATTGATACCGACGAGCGCCTATCGCTGCAGTTCATGAAGGGAATACGCCCGATGATAACCGAGGCGAAGGCCAGCGCATTTGCGATAAGAAGGTATGAGGAGGTCCACGATGAAAAGAAGATCCCGCGATTCTTTACATGGCAGATCAGGCTCTTTAGGAAGAACAAGGTCCACTTCACCGGAATGCCCCACGAGCAACCCGCAATCAAGGGGCCACTTGAGAAGGTAAGCGAAAAGGGCTACTACATGATGCACCTCTCGCTTTTGATGAGCAGGACGACCACGCTTGAGTACAGGAAGATTGAGCAGTTCGAGAGGCTCACATACGAGCTCTTCAACGTAAAGGTGCTTGACTACTTCTCGAAGGTCGCGATGCCAAAGGGAAGGAGCATCACGGAGCTGCCTTCGGGAAAGTTCATTTCCAGGTTCCTTAACGCATACCAAAGGCTTACGCTAAAAAAGAAGGAGCAGGAGCTCTCCAATTTCGATTACTTTGTCTACCACACCCTCCTTGAGCTTGCATACCATGTTCAGGAGAGGAACATCAAGGGGATGCCCCACATAATACCTGCTCAACTTAAGTACCTCGAGAAGGTGAGGCAGTGGAAGAAGAGCTCCGAGGGCAAAGAGGTGCTCGAGATCTCAAAGATACTGAACACAACAGGGCTCACGAAGTTCCTTTCTCTTGACTCTGAAAAGACGATCTCAGCGCTCAACCACAAATATGATGGGAAAAAAGCAGGAGCTGAACTTTTAATAGACTTGATTGTTGAAAAGTATCATCGCATCAAGGGCAAGAGGCAATAGGATGACAAAAAACATAACACTTTTCGACAACGTGGCTGCATATGCGCTTCCGTTTCGCGACCTGCTGAATTTCCGCTCTGTCGTGGTGAACTGGTATGACATCGGCTTCTTCCGTTCCGGAGTGAAAAAGCACGTGGTTCTAAGGCTCAAGAGCGGCAAGACCTACTCAATCTCCAATCTTTCCGATTATTCCGCGTTCTACAGGAGCCCGCAGTTCCAGATGGAGTGGCAGCAGGCAAAGGGCGTCTCGCCCAACCTTAAGATAGGAAAGCACCTACAGTTCAGCTACAAGGGGAAAAGGCTTCGCTTCGTCTACACTAAAGGTGACAAGGCAAACATCCTGCCAAGCCTAATGGAGCAGTTCCTTGGTGATGAGTACTCCTATCTTGACGTAAAGAACAAGGTGGTCGTTGACATCGGGGCTAGCATAGGTGACACAGCAATCTACTTTGCGGTGAACGGCGCAAAGCAGGTGTATGCATTTGAGCTCTTCAAGTATCCTTACCAAAACGCAAAGGAGAACATCGCGTTAAACAAGCTCTCATCGAAGATAACGCTGCTCAATGAGGGTGCAGGGTACGACGGGATTGCAAGGGTAAACAACTCCCTCACAAACACGGTTGCATCGAGCATAAACAGCAAGGGAAAGGACTCGGTAAAGACAAACTCACTGAAGTCGATTGTCACTCGCTTCAACATTAAGCACGGCGTCCTCAAGATCGACTGTGAGGGGTGCGAGTACCCTATAGTCCTTGGCGCGGAAAAGGAGACGCTGCAGATATTTGACCGAATAGTGATCGAGTACCACTATGGATATCTCGATTTGGAGGAGAAGCTCCGCGAGTGCGGATTTGAGGTCACGCACACAGCGCCAAAGTTCATGTTCGATCCAAGTGGCGGCGGAGAGAACATGATAATGGGACTGCTTTTCGCAAAGAAATAGTCTTTTCAGAATCCCTTGTACTTCTTGTACCAAGCCAGATACTCCCTTAGTCCGTCTTCGAACTTTACCTTCGCCTCCCATCCCAGCCCATGGGCCTTCGTGGCGTCGGCGATTAGCTGGTCTACCTCCCCTGCCCTCCTATCCACGTGCACAGGCTTTAGCTTTCCTTCCTTGCCGTAGATCTTGATTATCATGTTTGCAATGTCGATTATCTTCACTTCCTTTCCCGTCCCGAAGTTGACTGGCCCGTCAAGCGGCTTTGGATATCTCCAGACCATATCGTATGCGTCAACGGTGTCCTTGATGTAAACGTAATCTCTTGTCTGTTCTCCCGTTCCGAAGATAACAGGGTTTTCATCGTGCAGGACCTTGTTTGCAAAGAGCGGTATGGCTCCTCCGTATCCCGTGTCCTTTTGCCTTGGACCGTATCCGTTGAAGCATCTCATTATCGCAATGTTCATTCCGTAAGACTGAGTGAAAGCATAGCACATCCTGTCTCCTGCAATCTTGCTTGCGCCGTAAGGATGCGGCGAGTTTAGCGGGTGCTTCTCATCCATCGGCGAGTACTGCGCCGTCCCGTAAACCTCGCTTGTTGATGCAAAGAGCACCTTTTCAATGTCAAACTTCCTTGCGGACTCAAGCACGTTGAGCGTTCCCTTCACGTTGATGTCATACGTGAGCTCGGGCTCCTTGACCGACCTGTCAACGTGTATCTGCGCGGCGAGGTGCACCACCTGGTCGACTCCCTTCGTGAGCTCATCCATCAGCTTCACGTCCCTTATGTCTCCTGTCACAAGCTTGAAGTTCTTCTTGTCCATGAGCTGCTGGATGTTCTTCATGTCCCCGTTCATGAAGTTGTCAATGACAACTACCTCGTGGCCCTCGGTAACATACTTGTCGGCAAGATGGCTTCCAACAAATCCTGCTCCGCCGGTTATTAAAATTCTCATTAAGTGCACCAAAATTGCCTTTCCTAAAAAGCAAGAATCTCTCCTATTACTATCATCATTCTACTTTAAAATCCCTTACGTTGTCCTCTATCCCCTGAGGAATTTACCGAGCCTTGCAAGTATGTTCTTTGCCCCGTACTCCTTGTTGATCAAGGCCAATAGCCTCTGCTTTTGGGCCGCGAACCTTGCGGCATCTTTCCACCTCAGGTAGTAATCGACAATCTCATTGGAGTATCTGTCCGTGTCAAAGTCGGGAACTATTTTTCCATAGGTTCCGCTCTTTATTATGTCCCTTGGCCCCGCTATGTCAAAGGCGATTGCAGGGACTCCATGGCTTCCCGCCTCTATCACCACAACCGCAAATGCCTCCCCGCGCGATGTGTTCACCAGCAGGCTCACCCTGTCGTAGAGTTGCTCAAGTTTGTCCTTTTGCACAAACCCGAGCCACCTGACATTCTTCCTGTGCTTCTTGACCAGCTCCTCTACTATCCTCTCTCCCTCGCCTCCGCTTCCTGCAATCTCAAAGATTATCTTGTTGTTCTTCGCAAGCGTCTTCTCGACGACCTTTGCAAAGTAATCTACTCCCTTTTGGTTGACATCGAGCCTCCCGACAAATAAGCAGATGAACTCCTTGCGGTTCATTTTTGCACTCTTTGTCGAGCTGGTCACAAAGTTCGGGATGTTGCTTACCTGGGCCATCGGATAGTGCCTTCTTGCAATCTCAAGGTCCCTGTTGTTTGTTACATGGAATGCGCTGACCATCTTTAACATTCTCCTGAATGCGCGTTTCGTGATTGCCCCGAGCCCACCTCCGCTTGGCTCAAAGAGCTTTGAGAACGAGAAGTTGTGTATGCCAAGGACGAATCTCTTCCTATTCATCCTTGCGATGCTAAGCGACCAGAAAAGCACCGGAGGGTTTAGCCCTATCATGTAGATGCAGTCTGTTTCCTCTATCAATCTCTTTAGCGCTGAGAATCCTTCGGCCTTTGGCACCCTCATCACATAGGGCTCCTTGCCAAACGCCTGCCTTTCAAATCCGGCGGAATCAATATCGACTATCTTCACCCCTCGCAGGTCGTAGAGCTTTCGTATCTGATCCATTGTGGCCCTCGCGGCATCCTTTTTTGACGAGGGATTTGCTATGGTTATCTCAAATTCCCTTTTCATCCTGGAGGCCATCTCCAAAATTATCCTCTCCCCACCGCCAAAGCTCTGGAGCGGATTGGTTATTAGCAGAAGCTTGGTTTTTTTGCCTTGCATTGTTGCACCTACCTGTTTCTCCAGAAGACTACTTCCCCTGGCATCTTGGAGATTATCTCGATCGCGCCGTCCGAGCCCTTGTCGTACTGGCTTGGATAGAGTTTTCTGAAGAGCCCTATCCTCTCCTGCGAATCAAACTTCTTTATCGATGCATTGTCAAATCCCTTCGGCACTCGCTCATGGAGCTGCGCCGCTGTGGTGTAGCCCGAATAGTATGCGTAGGGTATGTCACAGTAAACGCCAACCTTTCCCTTCAGCGTATGCCTTGTCGCAATTTTCGATATCAATATGTGGTCAATGTGCTCCCCAACGCCCATTGGGATTAGTATCCTGTCGATATTTTTTCCAAATCTCGCAAGAAGAGCCTTTACCACCTCCTGGAGGTGCAGCCTTTCGTACTCATTTTCAATATGTTTTCGCTGCTTTGCTGAAAGCACGTTCTTGAATATCGGAAGCCTTGGAATTCTCCGCATAAGAGAGCTTGCAATGAACTTGTAGTAGTCGCTTAGGGCTGCATCCTGCATCCCTAAGAATACCGGGAGATAGTTTATGCCTTTCTTTGAAAGGTGCTCTGAAAATTCAAGCTCCTCAAATGACCTTGTCCTTGTGACCTTGGCCACGCTCGCAAAGCTAAGTGTCGTCTTTGTGTCCACAAGGCTGTCGCTCGCTGTGAAGAAGTTTACACAGACAATGTTCTTTCCAAGCGCCCCGGATGAGATGTGCTCATAGAGCGAAAGGAATGCATCGTCTAGGTGCGGCGAAAAAATAACTGTTATCTTCTCTCTTCTAAAGCTGCGGCTGTCCCTCCACCTTGTGAAAAACCTCTGGTAGTGCTTAATGAGGCTCCTATCCGTTTTATTTGACGTTGCCATACTTTACACTCATTTTAGAAAGCATATATAAACGATAGTATAAGTTTCGGATCAAAGCAGGCTATTCTCTGATTCCTTACCCCTATATCCAAAATATCTCAGTATCGTAGGTCCAATATTGTAAACCTGGGCCTTCTTTTTGGAGAGTTTTTTGACGTTTTTCTCATTTCCGATGTCTATACTCCCAAAAATCCCCTCCATCGTATGGTCGCCGCTCCTGTATATCTCCGGCTTCATGAAAATGGTGCTTGGTGAGTAGTAGGTGAAATCAACTATGTAATTCTCTCTGAGAAGAAACAGTATGTCTGGCAATATTATTGATTCTCCTCCTCTGTAGTACTTCTGCCCGTCAAAAACCTTCTTTACAAGCCTTTTTCCGTCCCCTCCTTCTAATTTGCCAATTTTGGACATTATCTCTCCCTTCACCCTCTTCCTGTCCTCCTCTCTAATTCCTGGCTTTGCAAACCTCCTGTCATTTAGCCAAATCATCCCACAAGGCCCAAATGAGACTGCGGCAAAGGCTTCCGTTCTATCCATCTCAAAATCAAGCGTCTCCTTTATTCGCACGTATCCCCTTTCCTCCCCGGTGAAGTTATCGTCCATCATCCTGTCAATTGCCCTCTTGGCGGATCCCGGAAGCAGGTGGTATAGCCTTCTGCGCCCAGGCATCTTCAGAGCCTTTTCTGTTATGTATCTTTTTACATCTATATTTGAGCCTTTTGCGCTCTCTTTCCGCGCTTTTGTGATATTTTTCTTCAAAACGGCGTATCCATTTTTGACCAACCATGCATTTGGCAGGAACTTGTTGTAAATAGGCTGTGAGCCGTGGTCCGAAACGAGCATTATTGTAGCTTCCTCCCCCTTCTTCTCGCTTTGTTCAACCACCCACTCCACGAATTCCGAAATCTTTTCATACAAAGGTGCAACATACTGCTCCCATTTCTCATTGTTGAAGGAGTAGTGCTGTATCCTGTCTGTCTCGGTGAAGCACACAAACACTAGGTCATAACTGTTTTTTTCAATGAGGTACCTACTCAACGCAGCCCTTTTCTCTATGCTTTTAACATACATTTTCGACCCTTCTGCTATGGGGATTACTCCTTTGTCCAAGTCCACCCCTATTTCCGGCTCCCCCCTGAATTCAAATTTGTTCGCCGCCTTTTGCAAGCTCCCTGAGCTGTACTTGGGCTCAAGTGGCCATCCTGTTATCATATCGACGTTTTCGTTTCCGCTTAGTTTTAGCGCCATGGCGGGCGTGACTATCAGGCTTCGAATTCCTGCCTCTCCTAAGATCTCCCAGAAGGGAGGATGTTTTTGGGAGTCGTAGTAAATAAGCTGTTTTGTGTACTCTCTGTCGATGTGTATGAAATCTATAACCCCATGCTGCTGAGGCCTTAAGCCAGTGTATATGGAGGGCCACGCTGCCGCGGTCACTGGAGGGACAGTAGAGGTCAACTCCTTTAAAAATCCCTGCCTGAAAAACCTCTGGAATCCGCCCATCTTATGGTCCGAGGCTAGCCTTTTGATGAGCCAAAATGGCGCCGCATCAACCCCTATCAAGTATAATTTTTTCCTGGCTACCATCCTTTCCCCCTTTAGCTTCTCTTTGCATGCATAAATCCATTAACCATCACGGTTCCGGTCCCGAAGTTGTATCTCTTCATAGGCCTCTTGACCGTCACCTTGAATCCCGCCTTGATCAACCTCTTTTGCAAATTCAAGTAGCCGTAGTGGTACTCTATCTCCATCTCGGAGAACTTCCTGAGCGTCTCGTCGGAAGACTCAAGGATCGTCTCGTACTCGTAGCCCTCGCAGTCCATCTTAAGCGCCGCATCATCAAGCCTATACTTCCTCACTATCTCTCCAAGACTCATTATCGGCACGCTTTTCATCCTCTTTCCTGCCTTAAAAGAGCTCGAGCTGAAGCTGTCCGCGTCGCTATCAACTCTGATATGAGAGTTTTTCCTCCCAACTCCCGCATTCACCATAGTGATTTTGGAGCCAAGCCTATTGGAAAGCACGTTTTTTCTGGCTAAATTGTAGAAATAGGGGTAGGGCTCCAGCGCAAAAACATGCTTTGCGCCGTTCAGCGCAAAGTAGATTGCCGTGTCGCCGGTATATCCCCCTATGTCGAGCACCTTTTTACCCTTCACGCCAAGCCAGCCGCTCTCCTCGAGCAAAAACTCGCTCTTAACCATCCTTATGACGTCAACCAGCTCCTTCTTGCTGGTGTAGTTGAAGACAAGCCTCTTCCCGCTATAGGTCCAGCTCACGGTGCCAGAGGAGCTGCTCCTTCCCTGCCTGATCTCAAGCCTGGCGGTCCTCTTCCCGTCGCTTATCCCATACTCTATCCTGTAGGGGTCTATCGAGAGCACCCTAACGTGGTTTGCAAGGTAGCTTGAGACGGTTGAGACCATATTGAAGGGAAGCATCAGCGTCCCCACAATATCGTCTATCAGCGATACATTTGACATACGATAAGAGGTTCTCAAAAAAGATATATAAAGCTGTTTAGCCAATTATTACCGTGGCTTGGACATACAGCCAGATCCAAGTTGACGTCGCAGATGATTGTTTGGCAAAAATGGCCCAAAGCGGCAAAATATGTCTATCGTCGAGGGCATACGCTTATGCAAGAAGCCTTATCCAACAATCAACGAAGAATAAACTTCTTTTTACAAACAAAAGATTAAAGATAACTGCATCATTTAAATACTTTGCAGTTAGATTAAAGTCACACTAAAAGTGTAATATACGTGATAGAATGAATAGTTTGAACGCAAAAAGGATAACCGCAATCGCGGCAAGTTTGGCAATGGGACTAGTCTTTGCAGGACCAGTATCATTCAGCAACATACCAATCATAAATAGCGCGGGACAACCAGTTGTCCAGATCGTTCTTGGATCCACATCGCAGCCAAGCGACGGAGTAGTTGCGGCAAACATCGCTGCAGTGATCGGCAACCTTGCGTTCACATCAACTCCAATCACGGCGACTGTTGGAAACACAGGAGCAGTATCATGCGCAGTAACGACACCTTCATGCACTCTTACAGGACAGCAGGTCTGGCTAGGAGAGAAGGGTTCAGTCTCTGCAGCAGGATCATACACAATTAAGGCATTAATAGGATCAGTCCTAAACGGAGCAGCTTTGAACTATGGAACACTTCCATCGACAAAGACGCTTCAGGGAACATCCGCAAGCAACTCAGGTTCCTACGCATACTCAGAGGGACCTAACACGGCAATGCCGGCAGTAACAGGATCACCAACAAT
>JAGWHN010000028.1 GCA_028866785.1 Microcaldota archaeon | reverse complement strand
TTGACGATGCAGACAACCTTTTTGTCGGCGATTTAAATGAGGTAGTCAGGATTTTTAAGGAGAAAAGGGTCGGAGGAATAATAAATGAGGATGACTCCACCGCAGAACTTTACAACAGCGGACAGAAAGTGTTTGACAGGGCTTACTTCGACGTTAAAATAAGGCATCACTCAAAAGTGATTGGAAAGTACATCTGCGTGACTGACCCGATATTTAGCACAAACATTGTGAGGCGCTCCGCGCTTTCAACAAGGCCATACACAAAGACTTTCGGCACAGACACCGAGGTTACCAAGATACTGATAGACAGGGGATACTTCGTTGTATATTCCAAGTCACTGCTCTACTACATTAGAAACTCGCCACTTCAGGACAATTTAACGGTGAAGAAGATATTTGCAAGAAGGACAAGGACCGAGCAGTTTAGGGCCCAGGCGAAGGAGAGGCTCGAATCCAGCAGGTTCGAGGTGGGTTCGAGGATGGGCGAATTCGTAGAGGCGATACTGCTCACCTACACACGTGTGAATCTTTCCGAGTTCTTCGCCTTCACACAGTATATAATAATAATTATGGCTGCAACAATATATGGAAGGATAATGAAGATATTTGTGGAGAAGGGACGATTTATCCAGATAAGATGATTTAGATGACAAAAATTTTGGTGACAGGAGCGGGCGGATACATAGGATCCACGCTCTGCGAGATGCTACTTGAAAAGGGATACAGCGTCGTGGCGCTTGACAAGTTCCTCTTCGGAAGCGATTTCATAAAGGATCTTGAGGGCAAGATGACGGTTATCAAATCAGACATAAGAAACGTCGAGCAGCCCGCATTCGTGGGAGTCGACGGCGTGTGCGATTTGGCATCCTTATCTGCTGAGTCATTTAGCGACGAGTACGACCTGGCAAGATTCGAGATAAACAATCTCGCAAGGTCAAGAGTCGCGCTGCTTGCAAAGAAGGAGAAGGTGAGCCGCTACGTCCTTGCATCAAGCTGCTCTGTTTACGGCCTGCAAAAGGAGACTGTGAATGAGGAGTCGATAATAAACCCGCTCACCATGTACGCTGCGTGCTGCAGGCTCGCCGAGCAGAACACTGCCGTCCTCTCGGACAAGTACTTTGCGACAAGCGCGCTTAGGGAGTCGACCAACTACGGGCTAAAGGACTTCTGCGCCACATCGCTTAGGCAGGCGACGGTCTACGGCCTCTCAAGGAAGATGCGCTTTGAGCTCGCAATCAACTCGATGACGCTCTCGGCCTTTAGGGACAACAAGATGATGATAGGCGGCGACGGGACACAGCTGAGACCATTTATACACGTCAGGGACACAGCAGGCGCTTTCATCAAGGTGCTTGAGAGCGAGCCTGAGCTTGTGAACAACCAGATATACAACGTGGGCTCAAATGAGCAAAATTACACAATGCTGCAGCTTGCCGAGATAGTATCAAAGACCCTAGGCAGGGAGATTCCGCTTGAATTCGTAGGCAAAAAGGACATGAGGAGTTACGCAGTAGACTTCTCAAAGATAAAGAGCATTGGTTATTCAACAAAGTACACGGTGGCTGACGGGGTGAAGGAGCTCTACAAGGCGATGACCACCTTCAAGGAGGAGATGGACGCAAATCCAGCACTCTCAAATGGCTTCTACAACGATCCAAGAACACAAACGAAAAAATGGTATGACCATGTCAAAGATGAAATTTTGTAAAGTTTGCAATGCGGAGACAGTGAAGGAGTTCATGTCCTTTGGTAAGATGCCGATGGGTAACATGTTTCTCAAGAAGGACCACTTCGGGGAGGAGAAGACTCACGAGCTGAAGATCGGGTTCTGCGAGCAGTGCAAGCTGGTGCAGCAGATCGATTTGCCGCCTCCGGAGCTGCTTGAGGCGGACTACGGCAACTACGCCTACGTCCCGTTCGGCAAGTCGCTTAGGGAAAACCTTGCTAACCTTGGCCTCTCGCTGTATACGGATTTCAAAATGAACAAGGATTCGTTTGTATTAGACCTCGGATCAAATGATGGAACTCTTCTTGAGCCACTAAAGGACAAGTGCAAGATACTTGGTATAGAGCCTGCACGAAACATCTCTGAGATCGCAAGAAAGAGAGGGGTACCTACGATAACAAGCTTCTTCACAAGTCAGATCGCAAAGGAGATATTGCAAAAGCAGGGCAGGCCGGATGCAGTAACAGTCACCCAGGTGCTTCAGCACATACCTGATCTAAACCAGTTCATAGGGGACATAGGGTCAATCATAAAGGAGAGCGGAGTTCTTGTTATAGAGGGAAGGTACTTCAGGGACACGCTCAGAAAGAGCTCGTATGACACAGTCTACAACGAGACGCTCTACCTATTCACTCTAAGCTCGATAAAGAACCTTTTGGAGAGGCATCAGTTCCACCTATTCCGTGCGGAACTAAACGACGTATACGGCGGCTCGCTTAGGATATACGCAAGAAAGAATGCGCAAGGAAAGGAGGCGTCGGTTGAGAAGATACTTGAGGATGAGAAGAAGGGTGGGATAGGCGAGTTTGAGACCTACGAGAAGTTTGCAAAGAGCGCATACAAGCTCAAGGACGAATTAAACGAGCTAATAAAGGGACTTAAGGAAAAGAAGATTGTCGCCTACGGGGCTTCATCAACCAGCGCGACCTTGCTTAACTTTTGTGAGATAACAAAGGAGCAGGTGAGCTACATAATAGACGACAGCCCGCTAAAGCAGGGACTCTATGCGCCTCTCACCCACATACCGATAGTCAGCTCGGACATACTCGACAAGGAGAAGCCGGACTACATACTTTTGCTGATCTGGAGGCTCAAGGAGGAGATACTGCCCAAGATTGAGAAGTACAATGTCCCAATCATAATTCCGCTGCCGGAGGTAAAGATAGTATCTTAGGTGCACAGATGAAGGTTTTGCTGCTTGGAATGAAGGGGGAATTCGCAGACAATTCTCCCTCCGGAATCGTCAAATACATGTTCTCTCTCTACTCAGAGATGGGCAAGCTGCCAGGCATGAAGGTCGACAAGGTAGAGTACAAAAAGGTGGCAAAAAGGCTGCCTTGGGCAAACCACTCAGCGTTTTATCTTCAGTCTCTCTTCTCTGATTTCAAGGGATACGACCTGCTCCACAACCCAAACTGCAACAGGATTTTTGACAAACCAAAGAACGCAAGGCTGGTCACAACAGTCCACGACCTCATGTTTTTAGACAGGACAAAGGCGCTAAACGACGGAGGACTCAAAAGCAGGCTTGTGGGGATAAATTCGGGGCTTGCGGACCTTGCAGCGACGCAGGGGCTCAGGCTGGCCCTAAAATCGGATCGAATAATAACCTCTTTCCCGCAAAGCAGAGAGGAACTGATAAAAGCCGCGCCAGATTATGACAAAGAAAAGATATCAGTGGTGAACCTGGGAATCGACGACAAATTTATAATGCAGAAGCGATCTCCTAGGATCCCATCGAAGCACTTCAAGATTGGGTATCTTGGCTCATTCAACTTCAGCAAGAGAATACACCTTGCAGTAAGGGCAGTTAGGATGATGAAGGAGAAAGATGTGAAGTTCGAGATGTGGGGAATCAAGAATATCGAGGCGGAGCTCCTAGACAAGGAGATAGGAAGTGACAAGCGCATACAGTTTATGGGAAACGAGAAACAAAGCGAAAAGGTAAAAATCTTTGACAGCTTTGATGTTTTCGTCCACCCTGGAGTTTACGATGGGTTGCCGGTTCTGGAGGCGCTGGCAAGGGGGCTACCAGTGATAGTCGCAAAGGACGCAAGAATGACACCTGAGACCAGAAAGCACTGCATAGTCGCAAAGGACGAGGCAGAAATTGCAGAGAAGCTTTCATGGCTTAGGAGCAACGGATACAGCGAGAAGGCAAGAAAGGAGGGAATGCTATACGCCAGCCGCTTCACCTGGAAGCATACCGCGGAGCAGACGGTAAATGTATACCGCAAAGTGTTTGAGGAGTAGGGGATAAAATAAAGACCGCGCTAATCACCGGGATAACTGGCCAGGACGGGGCATATCTAGCCCAGCTCCTGCTAAAAAAGAAATACAAAGTTTATGGAACGCTCTCCGCAAGAAAACACAAGAAGGGAGAAACGTGGAGGCTAGACGAGCTCAAAATTACTGATAAAGTGAAGTTGGTTCAAACTAACTACAGCCACGCACAGTTAAATCGCCTGATAAATAGGATTCACCCAGACGAGATATACAATCTGGCATCGCAAAATTACAGGGGGGTGATCTACACCCAGCCATTTGAAACAATACAGATAAACGCCTTCATGCCTTCGTATCTGCTTGAGATAATAAGGAATTCAAAACGCAAAATAAAATTCTTCCAGGCTTCATCGGTGCAGATGTACGATCCGATAAGCCCTTACGCGGCATCCAAACTCTTTGTCTCCAACCTAGTCAAGCAGTACAGGGAGAACTACGGGATTTTTGCCTGCCAGGCGGTACTTTTCAACCACGAATCTGAGCTGCGGGGGCCAGAGTTTGTCACAAGGGCAATAAGCATTTCAGCCGCAAGAATCAAGATGGGGCTTCAGAAAAAACTGGTCCTAAAATATATTTATGCAAAAAGGGACTGGGGATACGCACCTGAGTACGTGGAGTGCATGTACAGAATGATGCAGCATAGCAAGGCAGATGATTTTGAACTTGGCACGGGCAGGGCCCACTCGGTGAGAGAATTTGCAGAAGTGGCATTTAGACACATAGGATTAAATTATAAAAAGTATCTAGATGTTAAGGGAAAGTATCAAGGCCCTAGGGAAGTAAAACTTCCAAAACCCTCGTCAAAGGCGTTTGAAAAGCTGGGATGGAAGCCTAAAACCACATTTGAAGAAATCGCAAGGAAGATGGTTGATGCAGATCTTAAAAGGCTGAGAGATAGGAGATAGTATGGATGCGGATTATGTTGAATTGAAGAACTGCAGGATATGCTCAGGTGATGAGCTTGTGCCCATCTGTTCCCTTGGCATGCAGACAGTGACCGGATTTCCGGAAAGGCCCGACGAGAAGATGCACAAGGCGCCGCTTGAGATAGTTCTGTGCAAAAAATGCAACCTGCTCCAGATGAGATACACCTTCGAGAGGGAACTGCTCTACAGGCACTATTGGTACGAAAGCGGAATCTCCCCTATGATGGTCAGGGCACTAAGCGACATAATCGAGAGCGCACAGCGCATTGTCCACCTCAATCCAGGGGATTACGTGACAGACATCGGTTCAAATGACGGGACGTTGCTAACACTTTACAAACAGGATGGAATAAGGAAAATTGGATTCGAGCCGTCGGATGTTGGATACAAGAGCGCACCAGGCAGCACTATAGTCCATGATTTCTTCAACAAGGAAAGCTACTGGAAGGCGGCAGACACCAAGGCGAAGATAATAACATCAATATCCATGTTCTACGATCTGCCGAACCCGAATGAATTCGTACAGGACATAAAGAAGTGCCTCTCCGAGGACGGGGTGTGGGTCATACAGATGAACTATCTCATGCTGATGCTCAAGAACAACACATACGACGACATATGCCACGAGCACCTGGAATACTATTCGCTGAATGCGATAGAGAATCTGCTTGGCCGCAACGGAATGAAGCTAATTGATGCGGAGCTAAACAGCGTAAACGGAGGAAGCATAAGGGTTTTTGTTGTGGATGAAAAGAGCGCTCTCGGCTCGGGCAGTGGCGCAGAGAACCTGAGGAAGATACGGGAAATGGAAAAGGCAATGGAGCTAAGCAAGATAGAGACTTACGAGAAGTTCCAGAGGAGAATGGATGAGAACAGGAAGAAGGTCATTGAGTTCATGGACGCAGAAATGGCGAAGGGAAAGAAGTTTGTCATCTGGGGGGCATCTACCCGTGGCCTTGTCCAGGTCCAGTACCTTGGCATAACCAGCAAGCAGATACCCTATGCGATCGACAAGAATCCGAGAAAGTGGGGAAGATACTACTCAGGCACAGGAATCAAGCTTGTCTCGCTTGAGGAGGCAAAGAAGATGAAGCCCGACTATGTGCTAGTCCTTCCATATCATTTCCTAGAAGAGATAATAAAAGAAAGCAGGCCGCTCACCCAAAACGGCGCAAAACTCATCGTCAACATACCTGAGTTTAGGATAATAGGGTAAATCTGAGAATCTTCAAAAGCAAAGTTTATAATTTATGGGTTACCATAAAAAAGATTAGGAACGATGTGATACTATGGAGAGAATACTTGTAACTGGAGTGACTGGATTTATAGGCTCACATCTGGTCCAAGAGCTTGTGAAGAAGAAGCACGAGGTATACGGGATACTAAAACCCGCGACAAACAGGAATCCACTCCTCTCAAAGGAGTTCCTAAACGGAGCCCAGCTTCTCACCTGCGACATAGGGGACTATCAGTCGATGGCAAATACGCTAAAAATGGTGGAGCCGGACATCGTCGTCCACCTTGCGGCGCTCAGCCCGGTCAGGGAGTCGTTTGAGAAGCCATTTACTTACGTTCACAACAACATAGTCGGAACCATGAACATCGCATACTCGATGCTTGAGCTTCCGGATTTCAAGCAGCGAAAGCTGATCTACGCCTCTACGGCAGAGGTCTACGGGATGCAGAAAACCTCGCCAATAAAGGAGGATGCAGTTCTCAACCCGTCGAGTCCGTATGCGAACACCAAGGCGATGACAGACGTGCAGCTTAGGATGATGTCGTATGTAAACGGCCTCAACGCAACGGTGATGAGATGCACAAACTCCTATGGAAGGAAGATTGATACCTCCTTCTATGTCGAGTATCTTGTCACGACCATGCTCAACGACGAAAAGGTCTACATCGGAGCGCCAGACTCGCTGAGGGACTACATGTATGTCTCAGACCATGTGAACGCCTACCTCAAGGCGATTGAGCACAAGGAGATCAAGGGCGAGGCGTTCAACGCGGCGACAAGACACATAATCTCAAACAAGGATGCAGCATACCAGATAGCTGAGATGATCGGATTTGACAAGAAGAAGATCGCGCTCGGGACATATCCGCCAAACTATCCATTTAGACCAATCGAATCGGACCAGCCCTTCATTGACCTCGACACTGCAAAGATATCAAAGCACCTTGGCTGGAAGCCAGAGGTCAAGCTTGAGGTCGGGCTGAAGAAGACGATCGAATACTGGAGAGAGAAGCTCAGGAAATAGTGAGCCAGTTTGTCGTGTGTGTTGTGGCCTCCTCTAGGTCCTTTTGGGTGTTTATGCTCATCCAGCTCTCATGCTCGGGAAGCATGTAGGCATAAGCCCCATTGTTCTCATCTGCAAGTTTCTTGAACACGAGCTCCTCTATTCCGCCCGTGTCAGGTATGTGATTTAGTATCCTTTTGTTAAACATGTTCACCCCTATGTGCACCGGAGCGTTGTGCAGCCTCATGTCCCTCTCAAAGCCCACAATCTTGCCCTCATCGCCGATCTTAAGCACGCTGAAGCGGCAGTGGAACGGCGCGCTCGCAAGCGTCACTATCGCATTGTTCTTCTTGTGTGCCTCATAGAGCTTGCCTATATCCAGGTTTGTTAGCTCATCCCCGTTCATCGCAAGGAAATCCTCGTCGTCAACGAATCTCTTTATTGCGAGCTTGAATCCCTGGGCGGTGCCCCCCTCGACGGTGTGCTCGCTGAAGTCCACCTTGAGCCCGAAGTTGCGGTTCGCATTCATATAGTCATAGATCATCTCCTTCTTGTAGGCGACCCCTAGGACTACATGCTCTATCTGGTGCTTCTTGAGCCACTGGATAATCCAGTAGAGAATCGGCTTGCCCTTTACCTCAACTAGCGTCTTGGGCTTGTTGTCGGTTAGGGGCCTTAGCCTCTGGCTGGAACCACCTGCAATTATAACGGCTGTTTTGATCATTTATATCACAGAATTGGACACACTAATTAAACTTCCCCTGATATTTAAGCGTTATGTCCATTTAAATAAGTTGTGTCAGTCAATGTATAATTAGCCCGTTTACCATCTGGCAGCGGGCTCTTTTACGGATAGGTCATATCATGAAGATTGCACTAGTTAACGTAATAAAGCCGCAGGAGGGAAGCAGGGATGGTATGACGGAGTACACCTACCAGCTCTACGAAAGGATCAGAAAAAAGCACGTTGTTGACCTAGTCTACGTGACCGAAAAGTCAAAACGACTAGACAGCATCGCATATGTTTATGCCAATACGCTCTTCAAATTCAAAGTTAGGAAGCTGGCCAAAAAAAAGTACGACATAATACACATAACAAACCAGGAGCTTGGATTCGTTGCCAAGACCGTAAAGAAGCTGGGCACCAAAGCGAAAGTCATAACCTCGATACACGACTTGATGAGGATGGACATAAACTCCGTGCAGGGATTTTCACAGAGAATGTACAGCAGGCTGGTCGCAAGGAGCATCATGGACTGCTTCAAGTTCTCTGACAGCATAATTTTCAGTGCTAGCACGGTGGAAAAGGACGCGGTGAAGAGGTTTGGAGGAATGTTTGGAGCTCATGTTACAACGCTACTTGGTCCATCGGAAGAATTCAGAACAGCCCCGATACCTAAGAAGACAAAGAGGAGGGAATTTGTAGTGGGATATGTCGGTGCATTTGCTCCTTGGAAGAACCCGATGTTTGTGCTCAAGACCGCAAAGCTGCTCAAGGACGACAAGAGCATAGTATTCAAGATGTATGGCCACGGACCTGAGGAGGAGGTGATGCGTGCATACAAATCTGAGAACAGGCTAGAGAATTTAGAGATAAAAAGCTTCCCTGCACAAAACAGGTTTCTGGAGATGTACGATGGCTTTGACCTATTTTTTTATCCCACACTTGAGGAGGGATCCAGCTTGCCGATGATAAATTCGCAGTGCAGAGGGCTGCCTGTCGTCATATACAAAGGAAATAAGGTTGATGACGAGGTCACAAGATACTGCTTTGTTTCAAAGGATGAGAAGGATGCCGCGGGACTAATAAGAGGGATAGAGGAAAAGGGGTTCGAGACAAAGCGCAGGCAAATAATGCTAAAATATGTGAGAGGGTTCTCCTGGGATAGGGTCGCCAAGGAAACCCTAGATGTTTACCACAAAGTTTTGGCCCAAAAGGGCTGAGCGACTTTCGAACTAAACCACAATGAGTAGCGTCTAGACCTCAAATCTGTAGTCGTCGTTTTTGTCGTAGTCCGCATTCTCCATCTCCACAAGCCAGCATGGACCGTCGCCTATGTTCTTTATTGTGTGGGCGACGTATGGATGTACAAATAGCAGCTGCCTGTTTTTTCCGTCAAGGGTTATCTCCTTGCGCTCGCCTGTTTCCACATCGACCATCTTGACTAGCACTCTACCTGTGACGACCACAAAAGCCTCCTCCTTAACCTTGTGGTAGTGGTTTCCCCGAATTACGCCAGGATTTGTCAAAAGAGAAACTATGTCCCTTGTAGGCCAGCCTGTCATGGCGACAGTCATTATCTTGACTGCCTCGCCTCTCGCATCAGATCTGGTGGGTATGTCAATGAGTATGTCCTTTAGCCTGTTTTTTGTCTCCATGTTCATCCCGTGATCTTGATTATCTCTGTTGCGACCTCCTCTATCTGCTCGTGCGTTAGATACGGCCCTGAAGGAATGTTCAGCCCCCTAAAGCCTATGTCCTCGGCCACCGGGAGTTTCTCGCCAGTGGTGTAGTGAGGAAGCATGTGAATCGGATAGAAAAACGGCCTGACCTCGATTTCCTTCTTTTCCAGCTGTGCAGTTACCTCGTCCCTCTTATCTTTTGGGACAAGAATGGAGTAGTACCAGTAGGTATTCTTCGCCCACTCCATTAGCGGAGCGTGAACCACGTTCTTTGAGCGTGACTCGAAGATCTGATCGTACGCCTTTGCCATCTCGAGCTTCTTGTCGACTAGGTAATCAAGCCTCTTTAGCTGGGCGACACCGACGGCCGCCTGCATGTTGGTCATCCTGTAGTTGAACCCGAGCTCGTCGTAGTAGTACTTGTTTCTATACTGCGGCTTTGTGCCCTGGTTCCTAAGCACCCTCATGCGCTCGGCGAGATCGTCATTATCAGTGAGGCACATCCCCCCCTCGCCTGTAGTTATGACCTTGTTTCCATAGAATGAGTGGCAGGCAATGTCCGAAAAGTTGCCCACCATCTTTCCCTTGTACTTAGACCCTATCGCCTCGGCGCAGTCCTCGACTATAGGCACGCCGTGCTTTGATGCGATCTCTCTTATCGGTGCCATGTCGCAGGGATGGCCGTAAACATGAACTGGCATTATCGCCTTTGTCTTCTTTGTTATCTTTGCCTCAAATCCCTTCGGGTCCATGCACCAGTACTCTGGCGTCGAGTCCACAAAGACCGCCTTAGCGCCTGTCAGGGCGATTGCGTTAGTGCAGCCAATCGAGGTCATAGAGGGTACTATCACCTCGTCCCCTGCCTTCACCCCGAGTGCCGCAAGCGCAAGGTGCAGCGCTGCCGTGCCGTTAATCACAGAGACCCCGTGCTTTGGACCAACGTATGACGCGAACCCCTTTTCAAAGCCCAAGACAAACTCGTCGTTAGGCCTAAGCTTGGTCTCAACCGCCTTGACAACATTATCGACCTCCTCCCTTCCGATGAAGGGCTCCGACATCCTTATCCGTACCATTTCTATCAACACTAACTTTGAATCTACGGATATTTATTATTATATTTATCCTTGAGAAGCTTGATCAGAAGCTCTATTCCCTGCTTCTTGCCCGCGTACTTGCGGCCAAGCTTTGAGATCACGGAGTCCTTGTCAAGCTGCAGATACTTTATGATCCCTTTTGTCTCGATTATCTTGCCTATCTCGGTTATCGCTGGGTCTGCGCTCCTTTGCCTCTCGAAATCTATCTGAGTCTTGATCGTGCCAGTTAGGTAATCAAGATTCATCTCTCCATTCATCGCGCCGATGAAGAGGTCCCTAAGTATCAAGACAAGCGCCCCGTTTGTTGAGAATAGATCCATCTTGTTGTAGGACCTCTGGTGCCGCAGCTCGTCTAGGTGGTTTATGTACTCCGTCTCGGAATCAAGGCTCTTCACATCGCCGATCATCTGCGGGGTCTCGTGGGTAAGGCCAAGGAATTTCACGCTTCCCTTCCTAAAGAGCCTGATTTGCCAGGTGTAGAATTTTGTGGTTGCGCCCTTCGGTCCG
>JAGWHN010000027.1 GCA_028866785.1 Microcaldota archaeon | reverse complement strand
AACAGGAGAGTCTCTAAAGTAGACCAAATTATCATAGTACTCTTTAGTTATCTCAGATAACTTCGTTGGAACTTTTCTTTCAACAAACCCGGCCATTGCCATATTTCCCACGATACATTATCTTTTTGGTCGTATTTATATCTTTTTTATTGGGCGTTTAGAGAGGGAATTGATAATGGAAGAAAACGTGCGAAGCAAGGTTTAAATACTTGATTAGATATAAAAATGTCATTAAAGAAAGACTCTCATGCAGTACAACAACAAGAACATCGTTCTTGGTGAACTCATCGGTCTGAAAGCCAGAGTGATAAAGTGCCTGGACAAAAAACAGGCGGGGCTGGAAGGCTTAATCGTGGATGAAACAAAAAACATGTTTTTCTTCGAGACAAAACATGGAACCAAGAAGGTTGTGAAGGCAACGGCAACATTCCGGATTTATTCTGGGAAAAAGTCGTATGTGGTAAAGGGGGATGAAATAAGCTTCCGCCCTGAGGACCGCATCGAAAAAAGCCTAAAGTACTACAGAAAGAGAGAACAAAAGTGATGAATTGACTTGCGAAGATCCAAAGTGCGCCATACATGGGGGACTCAAGACCAGAGGGGCTGAGTTCACGGGAAAAATAGTGAGCGCAAAGGCAAAGAAGACCGCGATTGTCGAGAGGGATTACACAAGATACATTTACAAGTACGAAAGGTACCTCAGAAAGAGATCAAGAATACCGGCCCACAATCCGGAGTGCATTGGCGCAAAGGAGGGGGACGTGGTAAAGATCGCGGAGAGCAGAAAGCTTAGCAAGACAAAGAACTTTGTCATAACTTCTGTTGTTAAGAAGGGAGAATAAGTGGTTTCATGAAGGGATTATCATCAAGAGTATCGAAGACGCTCGTTCCAGGGGCAGTGCTAGTGTGCGCAGACAACAGCGGCGCACTTGAGTTCAGGATGATCCACATCATCGGAAAGGGAGGAAAGCACGGAAGGATGGCAAGCGCAGGAGTCGGCGACATCATCTCAGCCAGCGTCAGAAAGGGAAATGCTACTTATTTGAAGAAGCCGGTTCGAGTCGTCGTTATTAGACAGAGGGACGAGATTCGAAGAAGCGGAAACATGCGTGTTCGATTTGAGGACAACGCAGGAATTATGATTAATGATGAGAACTTGCCAATCGGCACAGAGGTAAAGGGTGCTATGGCAAGAGAGGTCGTCGAGCGATTCGTTAAGGTCGCTGGAATCGCCTCAAGGATTGTGTGATTATTATGTTCGTTCAAAGCAGCAAGCCAAGAAAGCAGAGGAAATTCAGGTTCACTGCGCCTCACCACTTCAGGCAGAGGTTCGTTCACGCTCACATCTCCAAGGAGCTCGCAAAGACACTCGGAATAAAGAAGAGGACAATTGCGGTGCGAAAGGGGGATACAGTAAAGATCATGGCAGGTGCCCAAAAGGGAAAGACGGGCAAGGTCACAATGGTCGACATCATGAAGGGAAGAATCCAGATTGAGGGCGTCGTGAGAAAGAACATGAAGGGAAAGGAGAGATTCATCCCGATTAACACTTCAAACGTCTACCTAACAGAGCTTGACACGTCAGACAAGCTAAGGCAGGCAAAGATAGAGCAGTTCAAGACTGCAAAGGCAGCAGCAAAGTGATATTATGGGTTCAAAAGGAGGAAGCAAACACATGAAGAGACTCGCATCTCCAAACTACATGAAGCTGGAGAGGAAGCAGTCGAAGTTCATACTCAAGCCAATGCCAGGAAGGCACACGCTAGAGTCTAGCGTTGCGCTTGCCACATTCCTAATCGAGAAGATCGGGGTCGCAAAGACCGCGGCAGAGGCAAGGAACGCGATTGTCAACGGAAAGATCGAGATAAACGGGAGGGTGAGGAAGAACCAGAAGTACCCAATCGGGCTCGGAGACATAATCAAGCTCATCCCAAGCGATGAGAGCTACCTGGTCACCGTAGGAAAGTACGGAACATTCGAGGGAAAGAAGCTTGGCAAGGGCGAGGGAAAGAGAACGCTCAAGGTCATCGGAAAGTACATAGAGAGGGGAAAGAAGCAGATGATCAGGCTAAACAACGGCAACATAGTCCACTTTGACAAGGCAGTCAACGTGAATGATTCAGTCATACTTGAAAACAGGAAGATCTCAAAGGTCCTAAAGCTGGAGGAGGGAGCGCAATGCATGGTGATGATTGGCGCTCACGCCCCTGACGTCGGAAAGATTTCCGAGATAAAGAAGGGAACGGCGCTTAGGGACACGACAGTCAAGATAGAGGGCAAGGACGGCGCATTCGAGACGCTTGTCGACAACATCATCGTAATCGGTGCATAATTATGGCAGACAATCCTATGAGAGAAATCAAACTTGAGAAGCTAGTCATCAACATAGGTATTGGCTCAAACGACCAGCTGCTCCAAAACACAAAGCTTCTGATCCACAAGCTCACAGGAAGGAATGCGGTACAGACAACCGCAAAGAAGAGAGACCCATCCCTCAATATAAGGAAGGGGCAGGTCATCGGGGCAATGGTGACACTCAGAAAGGCTGAGGCTGCGGACATGCTAAAGAGGGCGCTTGACGCAAACAACAACACGATAAAGGAAAGATCAATCAATGACAATTCACTTAGCTTTGGAATAAAGGAGTACATCGACTTCTCAGGAGTCAAGTACGACCCAAAGATAGGAATGCTAGGGATGAACATAAACGCGAACTTCTCAAGGGTGGGAAGGAGAGTCGAGAGAAGAAGGAGACTCAGGAGCGTGGAGGATGTTGACCACAAGCAGGTGAAGAAGGAGGAGATAATCGCGTACATCACAAAGCACTTTGGTGCAAAGGTAACAAGCGAGTAGATTTGGCGATCAAATGAAAATGCGAAACGAACTAAAGCAAAGGGGCAGGGGCCTAAGGAAATGCAGAATCTGCGGAGGCTCAAGGGCAGTGATTAGGTCGTATAGGCTCTACATTTGCAGGAGATGCTTCAGGGAGACCGCAAAGAACCTGGGCTTCGAGAAACTTTCATGATGGTATTTACATGGACTTACTAGCAGACACAATCAACACAATAAAAGTGAACGAGAACGCAGGGCTAGGATCCTGCACTATCAACAGCACCAAGCTCATCAAGGCGGTAATCGAGGTCATGAAGAAGAACGGATACATCGAGAGCTTTGAGGAGATGAAGGAGGGAAGGGCGCTTAAGCTCAAAATCAAGCTTGCAAGAAGGATCAACGACGTAGGGATAATCAAGCCAAGGTTCGCGGTGAACCTTGAGGACTTCCAGAAGTACGAGACAAGGTTCATTCCAAGCAAGGACTTTGGAATATTGATACTTTCAACATCAAAGGGAATCATGACAAACAGGGAAGCAAAGGAGAAGAGGGTTGGAGGAAGACTGCTAGCGTATGTTTATTAGGTAAGATTATGTTCACAATAGAAATTCCAAGCGGCGTAGAAGCTCATGTCCACGAGACGAGCCACATCACCGTCAAGGGGAAGAACGGAGGAACCACAAAATACTTCAACAGCAAGTTCGTCACCGTGAAGGTCCACGAGGGAAAGATAACGGTGGAATCCACAAAGGAGAAGAAGCTCATGCGAAAGGGAAAGCTCGCGGAGCAGGCCTTTGCGACGGAGATGGAGAACGCTGTAACGGGAGTCGACAAGGGGGTCACAAAGAGGCTGCAGATAATCTCAGCTCACTTCCCAATCTCGCTTGAGGTAAAGGGGAAAATCATATTCATCAAGAACATCTTCGGAGAGAGAATACCAAGGGAGGTAAACATCCAGGGTGACACAAAGCTTGAGGTAAAGGGACAGGAGGTAACGGTGAAGGGAGTCGACATCTACGATGTGACACAGACAATCGCAAACATCAAGAAGGGATGCTATGCGTGTGGACACGACACGAGGGTGTTCCAGGACGGACTTTACCTAATGAAAGACGAGTGATACTTATGCAAAAGAAAACACATCCAAAATTTGTTGTTCCAGGATTCGGCACAAGGAACAGGTCGAGGATCCCTGACAGGTGGAGAAAGCAGAGGGGAACAGACAACAAGAAGAGGGTTGCGCTCAGCGGATACGGAGCAACGCCTCACGTCGGCTACAAGAACATGGAAGGAGTAAGGTACATGAGGGCAGACGGAAAGAGGGAGGTTCTGGTCCACAACGAAAAGGAAATGCATGAGGCGGCAAAGGGCAAGCCGGAGAGCACGGTGATTGTTTTCGCGCACGACATCTCAAAGAGAAAGAGGATTATGCTTCAGGCAATTGCTGACAAGGCAAAGATCAGGGTTGCAAACAAGGTAAAGGAGACAAAGAAGACAGAAGCGGTGAAGAAATGACATTGTTATTTGCAAAGAGAATAGCGGCTCAGGTACTCAAGAGGGGAGAGAGCGCGATTCGATTCAAGCCAGGGTCGACGGACGAGATCGCAAAGGCGCTTACAAGGGAGGACATCAAGCAGCTAATCAAGAACGGCAGCATAATCGCGCTTCCCGCAAAGAAGAACCTATCAGAGAGGTCGAAGATCCTAAGGGAGAAGAGAAAGGAGGGAAGAAAGAGAGGAGCGGGAAGGAGAAAGGGAACGCTCAAGGCAAGGGGCGGAAACGCAACTTGGGAGAAGAAGGTAAGGTCACAGAGATTATTCTTAAGGGAGCTAAGGCTTTCGGAAAAGGTCGACAAGAAGGCGTTCAGGAAGTTCTACCTTTTGGTAAAGGGAAACGCTTTCGTGAGCAAGGCCTCGATGGTCCTCCACATGAAGGAAGAGGGAATCATCGTCTCGCCAGCTGAAGTCGAAAAGATCAACGAGAAGATCAGGAAGACATACGAGTGATACTTATGGTAAGGCACAACATCCAGGAATTAAAATTCAGAAGAAGGCAGGAGTCGAAGACCAACTACGCAAAGAGGCTCGCGCTAGTCAAGGGCAACATCGACAGGGTAGTCGTAAGGAAGAGCAACAGAAAGATCATCGGGCAGGTGATAAGATACGCAGAGAAGGGGGACATGGTCCTCTACAGCGCCGACTCAAACGAGCTAATGAAGATGGGATGGCCAAGCAGGGGAAACAGATCAACTGCATACCTCACAGGAATGCTGCTCGTCTCAAAGCTAAAGGAGGCGGACAGGAAGAATGAATTCATACTTGACATTGGACTTAGCTCACCCGTCGTGAACTCGATACCATTCGTTTTCGCAAAGGGATGCATCGACAACGGAATGAAGCTAAGGGGCAACTTTGAGATAGAGGAGAAGATGTACAACGGAACCCTCCTTGCGGAGTACGCAAAGGCACTTAAGGAGAAAGAGCAGAAGGTGTACGAGAGGCAGTTCGGAGAGTACATAAAGGGAAAGATTCAGGTCGAGTCAATCCCGAAGCTCTTTGTCGAGGCAAAGGAGAAGATTAAGGCAGTGAAGAAGTGATATTTTGGCAATGAGATACGAAAGAAGAGAAAGAGAAGTCATCAAGTTCAATCCAGACAGCTGGACACCTAGAACGAAGATCGGAGAGATGGTGAAGAACAAGCTCATTGTCAACATAGAGCAGATATTCGAGGGCGGGAAGCCAATCAAGGAAGTTGAGATTATTGACATGCTCTTCCCAGACCTTGAGACAAAGGTTCTGGAGGTTGCATCAGTGCAGAGGATGACCAAGAACAACAGGAAGGGAAAGTACAGGGCAACTGTGGTGGTCGGAGACAGGCACGGGCACATCGGAATAGGATCCGGAAAGGACGTTGAGGTCAAGCCGGCAATTGATTCGGCAATAAAGGATGCAAAGAAGAAGATGATTTCTGTTAATTTCGGCTGCGGATCATGGGAGTGCAGCTGCGGAACACAGCACAGCCTTCCGCTTCAGGTGGTAGGAAAGTGCGGATCTGTTGAGGTCAAGCTCATGCCAGCCCCAAGGGGAGTCGGCGTGGTCGCAGGAGAGGTAGCAAAGCAGGTTCTTGACGTCGCAGGAGTCACGGATGTGTGGAGCTTCTCAAGAGGAAGGACAAGGGACATCTACAACGTCTCTGTAGCGACATACATTGCGCTCAAGGCGATCAGCAAGCTAAAGAACATCGACAAGCTAAAGCTCAGCGCATAAGGCCATTTTTGGGCATTAGCCATATCTTTTTATACATCCCTAGCGTAAGCTAAAGCATGTCATACGTAACGTTGAAGCGCGTGGAACCGATGTCCCTCGCAAAGATCGAAGCTGTTTTAGGAGCTATAATTGGGTTCATAGTGGGAATCCTCCTATGGGGAGTGCTCGGAGTGGCAGGGAACTTCTATCCGATGGTGGCGGCGGTTAGCTCGCTTGGAGTGTTTCTTCCAATACTTGGGATAATTCTTGGGGCAGTGATAGGCTTCATTGCAAATTACATACAGGCATTCGTCTACAACTGGCTCGCCAAGGTCATCGGGGGACTAAAGATTAACCTCAATGCTGCGGCAGGAAAGATGAGCTCACTTGACACAGTTGGAGTTCAGTCTGCGGGAAAGATTCTTGCGGGACTTCTTCTAATCATGGCAGCAATCATCGCAGTCGTGGTTTTAGTAGTGCTCGCTGCCATCGGACTTCCAATCTCTGCAGGAACTCTTGTTCTTGTCTTGATTGTGGGAGGAATAGCAGTACTGGTCTTTGGATTTGTAATTGGGCTTGTCTACTCTGCAATCTATAACTTGGTTGCGCACAAGATCGGAGGGATAAAGATAATGCTCAGCGGCAAAGGCACAAGTGTCCTTCAGAGAATTGAGCCGATGCAGTACGCAAAGGTCCTTGCAGTCCTTGAGGCTGTATTTTCCTTCATAAGCGGAATCTTCGCGCTCTTTGTTGGGGGCAGCATTATCGGACATTTGATAATCGCGCCAATAGCACAGGCAGTATTCGGATTCATCTTCGGATACATCTTTGCACTGCTATACAACTACATCGCAAGGAAGATAGGGGGAGTGAAGGTTACGCTCGCGTAATCTTCTTTTTTTCTTTTCCTTTTTTATTTTTAGCTAGGGCTTAGCTGAGGCGCTACTTCACCGTTGTGCCCTTGTGCTTTCCGGTTATTGCATCGGCAAAGCTTTGCGCAGAGTAGCCTGCGAACCGGACCTCGATTTTTGAGCGCTTGACTATCCTGCTTGCTGTTATGTCGAAGATGAAGTTTAGCCCCGGCTCTGGCTGACCGTATTTCCTTGATAGTTCAAGAAGCTGATCGTAGGTAAGCGTCTCAAATTTCTTTGCTCCTTTTAGCTCCGGATTTTTGTCATAAACATAGGGCTCGGAACTCAGGTTGATTAGCAGCTTTGAGCCCACTGCTTTGCAAACAAGCGCAGTGACCCCGTCAGTTGTGATGCCTGGATGAAGACCTCCCATGAAGACCACCCTGCTCCTCTTTATCGCGCCCTTTGCCTCCTCGAGCGACTTGGCCACCTTCGGATATACCTTCAGCGACCTTGGGGCAAATCCCTTTACTGCAAATGCGTTGAGTCTCGTGACCATTATCCCCACCGAATCCAAAAATTCGTCGCTGGCCCCTTTGTGGCGAAGCGAGTTGATGTACATCCTTGCGGGCTTGCCGCCCCCAACTACGACGATAAAACGGTATTTTTTGTTCTTTTGGAGGACTCTTATGAATTTTTTAACCCTTTTCTGGTCAATCCCAGAAGAATCCGTGACCCCGCTCCCGCCCAAGGAAACGCAGATGATTTTGTCCATGAAATAGCCCGTGATATTGCTGATTGTATATCTATTTAAGCTTTTCCAGCCATATAATAGTGTCAAACGGCCATAGGGACGGGGAAACGCCCAAACTCATTCCGAACTTGGAAGCTAAGCCCGTTCACGACATGAAATACTGCCTTCGGGTGGGAACGCATGTTGCCGTCTGGCATTAATTTTACCCCTTAGCTTGAGCGCTACACGGATCTCTTTATCAAGAACTCTGCAAGCTGCCTGAGCTTGTCCTTTGCCTCCGATTCCGGTATTTTTTTGTTGACCGCAGACCAGGCATCCTTCACTATCTTTTCCGCGACATCCTTTGCGTACTCCTTGGAATTTGTCTTGTCGATTATCGCGATTGCCTCCTTGATCAGATTCTGGTCAGGGGTGTGCATGTCAAGTATCTCGATTAGCCTGTCGCTGTCCTTCTTGTTTCCCTTTTTTATGGAGTCGATGACCATTATCGTCCTCTTACCCTCAGTTATGTCCTCCCCAATCCCGCCCTTGCTCACCGAAACTGAGTTCTCGGTGATGTTTAACAGGTCATCTTGGATCTGGAATGCTACCCCTATTGCCGCACCGAATCGTCCCATCTCCTCAATCGTCTCTTCATCTGCTCCTCCGAGCACCGCGCCTATCTTGCTTGCCATCCTCGCAAGGACCCCGGTCTTGTCAAAGACCATCTGCAGATAGTTCTCCTCGCTTATGCTCCTTGGATCAACCATGTCCTTGTGCCAGGTGATGTCCGTTGCCTGACCGATGCTGAGCCTTGTCATCTCCTTTACAAAGATGGAGAGGATCTGGTTCTTCTCCACCTTTGAGAGCTTCGGGCTGTCGGTCAGAGCCGCAAGCGGGAAGAAGTACATGAAGTCGCCGAGGTTTGTTGCGACGTCAACCCCGTACTTCACGTGAACTGCAGGCTGGTTCCTTCTCATCGGCGAATTATCCTCGATATCGTCATGGACGAGTGTCCCGTTGTGTATGACCTCAGGAATAAGCGAGAACTCCATGTACTCTTTTGGATCCTTTCCAAATGCCTCGACCATGAGCAGGAGCATGACAGGCCTCCATCTTTTTCCCCCGGCGTTGAATAAGTATATCGATGGCTCAAGGATCCCTTTCTTTATGGTCTCTTGGTCATACTTGTATCCGCTTCTTCCAAGCAGCTTCTCGATGCTCCTGTTGGAGGAAACCATCGTCAGCGACTCGTAGATTATCTTGTTAATCTCATC
Source organism: Microcaldota archaeon (assembly GCA_028866785.1). The sequence goes on along the minus strand of JAGWHN010000027.1, from coordinate 2,561 downwards.
CGCCCTGCTCTCTAAGTACTCTTCTATCCCATTTGGTTTGCCGTTGTTTTTCATTGAATCGAACTCGTGTAAAGACGCTTCACTTTAGTTTAAATTCTATCTTTAAAAGCCTTTTTATAGATACGTCAAGACCTTGCTTCTTGAAGAGAACGATTCTGCAGAGAAACAATAAATAAGGGGATAGCGGACGTGATATCATGAAAGTGAGCATGGAGTACGAATCCGTGAAGGAGAAGATGCTGGATTTGGGAAAGGACAGGATATGGTCTGTTCGCGAGCTAGTTGGTGCCGTGAAGAGACCCACTGTTCTAACCAAACTTTACAATGAGGTTGTACTTGGTGATCTGCATTACCATGTGCAGTGCGCCGTGATGAATGAGCATTGCCCCGAAAAGACGGTCGAGCTGGGGCTTCAAAGCGAGAGTCCTCTTGTGAGAGAAGCTGCAGCGGCAGAGCTAGTAAGAAGATTCAAGGGAGAGTTTAGAATTAAGAATTAAACCTTTATCTCTCCAGAGTTGATCTTTGCGATCATCTCCATTGCTCCCACTCCTTCGCAGGTTATGTTCATGCTCTTGCATGTACCGAGAACCTGCTTGACCTTGTCGGCCAGGGTGTTTCCGTAGAGCTGCGCGTCCTTTGCCTTTGCGACGTTCTTCACCTGCTCGATTGTGATGTTGCCTACGACCTCCTCCTTGCTCTTAGCACCTTTTGGGATTCCAAGCTCCTTTAGGATGAGGGCGCTTGTTGATGGCGAACCCACATCGACCGTGAATGCTTTTGTTGATGGGTTTACGGTAACCTTTACGGCTATCTTCATTCCCTCAAATGCCTTCGTCTTTGCATTTATCTCTGCGATTATGCCCGATACATTAACGCCAAGCGGACCGAGGGCTGGACCAAACGGTGGCCCTCCTGTCGCCTTTCCTCCTTCTATCAGACCATTGATTACTACATCTGCCATTTTCTACACCTTTTCTGCTTTTTGAATCACTCTTGCTATGTTGGATTTTGTCGTCACCGGAATCGGCACTGCGACGTCCATAAGCTCTACTGTAATTTCATCTTTTGTCGAGTCAACCTTTATTACCTTTGCCTTATAGCCCTTGAATGGGCCTGAAAGGAACTCAACTGTGTCATTGACTCCGACTTCGACCACGTTTCGCTTGACCTCAAGCATCTTGTCGAGCTCCTGCTCTGAAAGCGGCTTTGGAAGCATTCCCTTGACGTGCGGCTCGTTCATTATGAGCTCGCGCGTCGCGACCTCGTTATCAGCCTCGATTATAAGATAGCCCCTCATACCCTCGACCAGAACGATCGAGCTGATCGGAAGGCTTGACTTGGACACCTTGTACTCAAGGATGTCCGCGGTTATCTTCTCCTGGCTTGATGTTACTCTTACAACGAAATACAATTCATCACTCCTCTTTAAGCTTAAATATTTTGAACACTGATTGTTTTCCTATGCTTGGACTCAAGGTTCACAAGAAAGACGCCGAGACGGCAAAGCGCTACTTGGTAAAGAAGGCTCTGCTAGACAATCAGCTAATTGTATTTGGCAGCAATTCATTTATATATTTACCGATAAAGGGCGCAATTCCGACCAAAAAGAGGGCCTTGGTAGAGAAGGCAACTGGGGGCAAATTCGTCAGCTCAAAGTTCGAAAAGGCAGGAGTCAGGGGAAAATACAGGGAGCTTTTGCAAAAGAAGCTGGGCAAATCCTACGATGATGTGACAAAGAGCTACGATATAATCGGGAATATCGCGCTAATTGACGCGAAGGGCAAGCCGGCCATCGCAATGGCGAGGGCGATAATGCAGACAAACAAGAATGTTCTCACAGTGATAAGCAAGGGTAGCGCGGTCTCCGGAAAATACAGGGTAAGGAAGTACACGCACATTTTGGGAAAGAGAAACTTCATCGCAGACTACAGGGAAAACGGGATTGAGCTCAAATTTGACATAAGAAAGACCTTCTTCTCATCGAGGCTCGCCTTTGACAGGCTCAGGATCGCAAGGCTAGTGAAGCCCAAGGAGAATGTGATCGTGATGTTTGCGGGAATGGGGCCCTTTGCAATAGCGATAGGGAAGATGCACAAGGAAGCAAAGGTGGTGGGAATAGAACTCAACAGGGATGCATGCAGGTACATGAAGCAGAACATAGCGCTAAACAGGACCCCGAACGTTGTTGCGGAGCTGGGGGACGTGAAGAAAGTTGCCCAAAAATACGAGGGCTTTGCGGACCGGGTGATAATGCCGCTACCAAAAAGCTCCTACGAGTTCCTGGATTCTGTCCTGAAAGTCGCCAAGAAAAAATGTGCTGTCCATTACTATGCATTTGGAGACAGAGAGAGTGGATTTAAAGACGAGTTAAATAGAGTTAGGAAATTCTTCACGGGCAAAAAAGTAAAGATGAAACTGATTGGAAGCAGGATTGTGAGACAATACTCCCCAAAGGAAATTGAGATTGTGCTTGACATCGAGATCCGCAAATAGTCGTTTTATACAAATATTGGGTAAGACTTAAAGAGGGGCAGAAGAGAAGTGATCTGATTGATTGGAGA
>JAGWHN010000026.1 GCA_028866785.1 Microcaldota archaeon | reverse complement strand
ACACGATAATAATGATAAGAACGGAGTTCTTGGGGGGCGATAAAAAGGGGGGACTTGAGGTTTCTGGTAAGAAGGTAGTGGACATAGGCGCCTACGTCGGCGACACCGCAATCTTCTTTATTCTTGAGGGGGCAAGGCATGTCTATGCGATAGAACCATATCCACACTTCTACAATATAGGAAAAAAGAACGCGGTTGCAAACGGAATGGGCTCAAGGATAACTATGATCAATGCTGCAGTCGGCAAGAGAAGCTCAAGCGCAAAGGTGGATGCCGCAGAGAGGAACTTCGCCGGAAAGAAGCTAAAGGCGAGAAAAAACCAGAAGAGAATAAGAATAATGAACCTCTCGGAGATAGTCGGGAGATACAAAATCAGAGACGGCGCCCTCAAGGTGGACTGCGAAGGGCACGAATATGAGATACTGCTGGGTGCCGACAGAGAGACCCTGAGAAAGTTCTCTCACATGGAAATCGAGTACCACTACGGCTACTCAAACATAGCAAAGAAGCTTGAAGGGGCAGGGTTTAGCGTTAGGAATCAAGGAGCCACAAAGAGGCTAAACTTCGGGACTAGAAGCGTTATGGTCCACGGATTCATGCAGGCAAAGAGGGTGGGCTAATGAGCCAAAATCCCTCCTATAATATATGCTATATATGGTGAAAAGTATGAAAGCAGGCAAAAAGCTCTATCTTATCGGAATAGACTCAGCTCCGCTATGGCTAATCGAGAAGCTCCACAAGAAGTACAAGATGGCGGGCTACGAGAGATTCATGGAGTCCGGAGTCCTAAAGGAGATGGAGTCCACCCTTCCTCCCGTAACCGCTGCCGCCTGGCCGACGATATACACGGGCCTTGAACCAAGTGGACACGGGGTTATGGACTTCCTTTGCATCGACGCAAACTACTCAAAGCAGCTTATCTACTACAATTCGTCAAAGCACCCACCCTTCTGGGACAAATTGGCAGAAAAAGGGGTGAGGAGCCTGATTGTCACCCCTGCGATGGGGCTCTCAAGGAGCGAGTCTAAGAACGTCGACATGATAACAGGCTGGCCGCTTGAGCCAAGGTACAGCTCAAAGGAGACGGAGAGGGCGGCAAAGAAGTTCGGCTTTGAGGGGGAGCCAAACATTGGAATCGAGCTTGAGAAGGGTATGCACGTCGAGGAGGCCTCAAAGGCGTATCTTAAGAGCATACTTGCAAGATCCGAGATGAGCAAATACCTAATAGAGAAAAAGGAGTACGACCTGGTCTTTGTCTGTTTCACAGAGACTGACAGGATACAGCACTATGCGCTTAGCCTGCCGGGATGGGAGAGGAGCGTCGCTCCGCTCTACAAGGGGATATCCGACTTTGTCGAGTGGGTAGCCGATTATTCCAAGGGCAGAGGCGAAGATGCAGCGATAATGATAGTTTCTGACCACGGCGCTCAGCCGATAACAAACAAGTTTTTGATAAACGCCTGGCTTGTCCAAAACGGATTTGCAGAGCTAAAGAGCAGCAGCGCAAAGAGCACGCAGAAGGCGCAAAAGGGGATAGCCACAAGCGTGAAGCGCCACATAAGGGACAGGGTGATGAAGCTGAAAATAAGGAGGATGCTCTACAACACTATGCCAGGATCTCTAAAGAAGATCGCCGAGCGGCTTGTGGACGAGGTGCCAGACGAGCAGTATGTGGGGGAGGATTACAGGAAGATATACGAGACGGACTTTGAGATGTACGACACCCAGGCGTTTGCCGCAATCTCCTTTGGGACGATAGGTATGATCTGGCTAAACGATGATAGGTTCTCCGAGCAGGGGATAGGGTTAATCGAGAGGAGGAGAGTCACAAGAGAGATAATCGAGGGACTTAAAAAAATCAAATCTGCAGAGGGCGATAGACTCGTGATCAACACCTACGATGGACACGAGTACTACGGAAAATCGGGGGAATTCATCGTGCCGGACATACTCTTTGAGCTCAAGGAAAATTACATAAACGACTTCACCTACTTCTCAGACAGCAAGATACTGATGGCCCCTGAGATAAACAGGAAGGGGGACCACTCAAGGTTCGGCATCTTCGGAGTCATCGGAGGAGGTGGGAAGATGTCTGAGAGGATAATCGGGAAGAAAAAGGTTGTCGTGGGCAACATAGCACCTACGATACTTGAGTATTTTGGAGACAAGAGTATGAGGAAGAGATCTTTGCTCTGATTATTTTTTTGCAGTAATCAGTATGTGCGGATAGAATCTCCTTGCTAAGAAGATGCCCTAAAGGTGCAGATTACTGAGGAGTTACAACATACACAAATGCCTAAGCTACTCTATATCCGTGTTTATAGAATTTCTACAAAGCTGATTCAGTATAGGGTTTTTATATTGTTAATCGTAAATAATTTGCGTTGCATTTACTTTAAAACAGATGAACAGTATGAAAAAGGACATAAGTTTTATGATGGTCGCATACAATGAGGAGAGAATAATCGGCACTGCCCTCGAGCGACTAGTCAAAGCAGTCAATGAATATGGAAATGCAGAGATACTTGTTGGCATTGACGGAGATGATAGTACCACAGAGATCGCAAAAAAATTCGAAAAACAGTGCAAAAACATAAGGATTTTTAAATTTTTGAAGAAGATGGGGAGGACAAACGCACAAAACTTCCTTGCAGAAAAAGCAACTTCTGATATCTTGGTTAATCACGGTGCGGATCTGGTGTTTGTCGGAGATATTGTGAAGATAGTAAAATGGTTCAGGAATCCAAAGGTGGGCGGACTTGTATATGAGGATACTAACAATATGGATTCGATGAACCAAGGGCAGGTGATTCTAGAGAACACATATGCAAGCATAAAAAGAAGATATTTGATATCGTCAAACAAAGCGACTTCGCCTCTTTTGTACTGCTACATCTACAGAAAAAGTGGGCTTGGAAAGCCACCGTATTTCAGCACCTCAAATGACGATACCGAGTCTACGTATAAATTATTAAGGAACGGATACGATGTAGTGTATGACAAAACACAGGCAAGATGCTTTATCGATAATCCCTCCATGGAAAGACTTACTAGAATAGGAGTTATAAAGCGTCGAATAAGGGGGGAGATATTTAGGCGAGAGGCGAAGGAAAAGCTGGATACTAATGCGTTTGATGCAAAAAAGCAGGTTCCGAAATTCACTAGTGCGGTGGTGACCGCATTGAAGAACAACAACTGGAAGATAAGAATGGAAATTGTAGACTATCTTTTTTTTGTGGCATTAGGTACATTAATCGGAAAAGTGGGATGCAGCTTGCACATAATCAAATATGAAAGTGCATGGGCGGATTTGAGGGCAAGGGACTGAGGTGTGGATATGGGACTAAATGAAATACTGAGTGTAACTTTGCAGAAGCTGGTTCCCAGCTACAAGAGAAATTTGGGGAAGGCTGTGGCATTGCATGGGATAGTTATAGAACAAAGATTTGCGTGGCTGTTAAAGGGTTCAAAGAAGAATACGATAGCAATAGACATTGGCGCATATATAGGAGATACTGCGATCTACTTCGCATCGTTTGGCAATGTTAAGAGGGTATATGCCTATGAGCCCTACCGGTCTCTTTACGAGCACGCGGCGAAAAATATAAAGATATCAAAGCTATCACATAAAATAAGACTCTTTAACATGGGCGTTGGTGATGTTAACAGCACATATAATATAAGGGATAACGGTGACATCGGAAGCGAGTTCAAAGACTTGGGTGTTGGCACTGCAGTAAAATCCATATCGCTAAACGCAGTTTTGAAGGACAAAAAGAATGTAATAATAAAGTCCAACAGCGAAGGGAGTGAGCACAGAATCTTTACGGAAAGTTCCAACCTAAATAATGTTTATAGGATACATATCGCCTACCATTATGGAATGCAAAAATTGCCAGAGATATTAAGATCAAAAGGTTTCAAAGTGAGGGTTTGGGAGGAAGGAAATGACGCAGCAAAAGGCAAGGTGGGCACGATTTACGCGCGGAGATGATTGGCATGCAAAAAATCGATAACAAAACAGTGCTTGTCACCGGGGGCGCTGGTTTCGTGGGCAGTAATCTGGTGGCGCAGGCCATCGACAAAGCTAAGAGAATCGTTGTATATGATAACCTCAGTTCTGGAAAATACAATTTGATAAAAAACTTTGATGGGAGAAAAAATTTTAGGTTTGTAAAAGGAGATCTTCTTGATGCAAAGTTGTTAAATCAGGTTATGAAGGAGGAAAGACCGGATGTGATAGCGCACCTGGCCGCAAATCCAGACATACGGCTTGGCACAAAGAATGCATTTTTGGATCTAGAGCAGGGACCTATTGCAACAAACAACCTTTTGGAAGCTGCAAGGCAAAATGATGTAAATGCAATAATATATTCCTCTTCTAGTGTCGTATATGGCAGGGCCAAGAGGCAGCCGACTCCCGAAACCTATGGGCCTCTGGCCCCGATTTCCCTTTATGGGGCATCAAAACTTGCATGCGAGGGACTGATAACAGCCTACAACGGTCTGTACGGGATTGATTACTATATACACAGGTTTGCGAATGTAGTGGGGAACAACCAGAGCCACGGAGTCATCTTCGACTTTATGAACAAACTCAGGGAAAACGGCAGTAGGCTCAAGGTGCTTGGAAACGGAAAACAAAAGAAATCTTATATGGATGTGATTGATTGTGTGAATGCAATCGTTTTTGTGTATGAGAAAGATAAGAACGTCGTGCTTAATCTTGCCACGACAGGGCAGACCGAGGTCAGTACAATAGCAAAAGAAGTTATTGCAAGGGTAGCACCAGGGGCAAAGATAGAATATACAGGTACGGAGCAAGGATGGCCCGGCGATGTGCCAAACACGCATCTAGACAGTGCAATGATGCGTAGGAAGGGAATAAAATTAACCTACAAGATCTCGGATGAAGCGGTAATGCATGCAATAAATCTTGCGTGTAAAACCATGCGATAAAATATGTGTTTAAATGAACAAGAAAATACTGCTAAGCGGTTCTAAAGGTTTCATTGGTGCTACCTTAAAGTCCGAATTAGTTAGGAAGGGCTATGAAGTCCACGAATTGAAACATAATCTGCTGGATTATGAGAAGATAAACAAACAAGTGAGAAAGCTCAAACCAGATTACGTAATACATTTGGCCGCGGTAACGACCACTTCAGAATACTATGAACATCCTCTCAAGACGCTCCAGACAAATTTTCTCGCCACCGTAAATTTCGCGGAGGCGTGCAGGAGCGTCAAGAATTTCAAACAATTCATATATTCGAGTTCCGTCTGGGTCTATGCACCTATATTAAAGGGCAAACTTAATGAAAGCTCACAACTCCAACCTCCAAATACTCATGGCATAGCAAAAGCCTCATCAGAATTCTACCTTCAGTATTTGGGATTGGCTTATAATTTTCCATACACGATACTCAGGCTACCAAACGTGTATGGCAGGACAGATGATTTCAGGTTCTTTGTGGAGGGTGTGATATCGCAAATGTTAAAGGGAAAGGAAGTTAGGCTAAACAACCCGCATGCGGTACGGGACTGGTTGTATGTGGATGACGCAATAAGGGCCTTCGTCAGGGCTTTAGGCAATAAAATGGCGCTCGGGCAGATCTTTCTGATAGGATCCGGAAGGGGCTATAGCACCTTGTACATTGCAAAATTGGTGAGGTATGCTACGGGATATAAAGGGGAGGTACAGTGGGGCATGGCAAAAAGAATTACTGACATGGGAAAGACGGTGTGTAATTACAGCAAAGCCAAGAGGATTTTGGGATGGGGACCCAGATGGACTTTGAAGGAAGGATTACAAAAAACAATAGATGGGATTAAATGAAAGTGGCATTGGTTGGTATGGAATCCGAATTTGACAGTGCCGACTCGACGTCTGGAATAAACAAGTATATGCATCAGCTATATTCGGAGATTAAAAAGATACCTGGAATCGAGGTTGACAAATTCGAGTACTCAAAAATAGCCAGAAAGCTGCCTTGGGCCAATCATTCGGTCTTCTACCTTGAATCAAAGTTCACCAATTTCAAGGAATATGACATTATCCACAATCCCAACGGCATAAGGCTTTTTGCAAAGCCCGAGGGATCAAGGCTCGTCACGACCATACATGATCTCATGCCTGTGACCAACAGGTCAAAGTCCACAGGAAATGGGCTCATAGACAGGCTGGTGGTTATGAACTCGCAGCTTTCAGACTACGTCGCCACGCAAGGGTTCAGGCTGGCACTAAAATCAGACCATATAGTGGTCGACATTGAATATGGAAAGGAGGAATTGCTTAAATACTTCAAATACGACAAGGATAAGATCACTACAATCAGGCTAGCAATCGACCAGAAGTTCATAACAGAGCCGATAGAGCCTAGGACCACTGAAGTTAACAAGTTTAGAATCGGCTACCTGGGCAGCTTCAACGCCACCAAAAACATCGCATTCGCCGTAAGGGCAGTGAAGATGATAAAGGAACAGGACGTGAAGTTTGAGCTATGGGGGGAGAAGACCGTGGAAGCTGGGCTGTTGGATAGGGAGATAGGGAGCGATGGGAGGATACAGTTTATGGGGCTCCAGGAGCAAAAGGACAAGATTAGGATCTTTGACAGCTTTGATGTGTTCGTCCACCCGGGCGTTTATGAAAGCATAATCCAGTTTGAGGCACTTTCTAGAGGGCTTCCAGTCATAATCTGGAGAGGAGCAAAGATCACTGCTGACCTGCGCGCCTACTGCTTTGAGGTTGACGACGAGAAACAGATGGCTGAATGCATTCTCAATATAAAGAAAAACGGGTACGACAAGCAAAAGAGGAAGGAGGCAATGAAATTTGCAAGGCAGTTCACATGGAAGAACGTTGCGGAAAGCAACGTAAAGGTATATAGAAAGGTTCTAAACGAATAAGATATTCTAGAGTTGAGAAAATGACCAAAACGAACGCGCACTGCCAAAACTGCGGGACAAAGTGCGAACAGATACTGAACCTTGGAGAACAGATTATATGTAACAGATTCTTCAAATCGAAGGAACAGCTAGGTAAGGAAAAAAAGTATCCGCTGGTCATAGTGTTCTGCCCGAAATGCTCGCTTGTGCAGCAATCGATTGTAATTCCGACAAACAAGATATTTGACATTAACTTCAATTACCTTAGCAGCGCATCTAGAGATGCTGTGATGCACTTCACCAAACTGGCGAAGACTCTGATAAAGGAGTACAACCTGAAAAAGGGGGATTATGTCGTAGCCATAGGCTCCAACGACGGAACAGAGCTCAAGCCTTTTAAAGAAAAAGGGATTGGAGTAATAGGTGTTGAGCCTGCTCCGAAACCTGCAAAGATGGCAAATGATATGGGGATTTACACAATAGTAGACCAGTTCGAGAAAGCAAACAAGAAGATAATGGAGGAAAGTAAGGGAAAGGTAAGGATCCTCAGCGCATTTAATGTCATGGCGCACACAGGTAGCATCCACAAATTCCTTGAGAACGTGAAGAAAATTCTTGTGGCAAATCCGAATGCGGTTTTCATAAACCAGGGCCAGTACCTGCCCGACATCATAGAAAAAGTTTCGTATGATACGCTATATCATGAACATAGCAGGTTTTACACAGTCACATCAATGCAGAATCTTTTCGAAGGACATGGACTCCACATCTACGACTGCGAGAGGATAAGCTACTACGGCGGTTCCATAATTGTTTACGCCTCAAGCGATCTAAGGCAGCGGACTAAGAGGCTCGAGAAGCTTCTTGAGACAGAGAAGGAGTACACGAAGCTAAAAAAGTACAAACAGTTTAGTAACAAGGTTGTACAGAGAAGGGACGAACTGCTCAAGCTGCTTAACAAATTGAAGGGTAAGGGTAAAAGCATAGTGGGAGGAGGCGCCCCAATGAAATCAAGCGTGCTGCTCAATTACTGCAAGATAGACTCAAATACACTTGACATCCTCACAGAGTCAAACAGCCTAAAGATCGGCACATACTCTCCATCAGGAATAAAGGTTGCGGATGAGCACACATATTTCAAGAATCACAATCCGGATTACGTCCTAATACTCTCGTGGAACATGGCTGAAAACATGATGAAAGATCTGCGTGGCTGTGGATTTAAAGGGAAATTCATAATACCTCTACCGGAGCTTCGAGTAGTGGATTGAAGGGTTTATATTATTATACCAACCAATAAATAAAATCTAAGCGATGCCATGGAGAGAATACTTGTAACTGGTGTGACTGGATTCATAGGCTCGCATTTGGTCCAGGAGCTTGTAAAAAAGAAGCATGAAGTATACGGGATACTTAAGCCTGCGACAAACAGGAATCCGATACTCTCAAAGGAGTTTCTAAATGGTGCCCAGCTTCTAACATGCGACATAGGGGACTACCAATCAATCTCAAATACGCTCAAGATGGTGGAGCCGGACATAGTCGTCCACCTCGCCGCGCTCAGCCCGGTAAGGGAATCATTTGAGAAGCCGTTCACTTACGTCCACAACAACATAGTAGGGACAATGAATATTGCATACTCAATGCTTGAGCTTCCAGATTTCAAGCAGCGAAAGCTCATCTACGCATCCACGGCAGAGGTCTATGGCATGCAGAAAACATCTCCAATAAAGGAGGATGCGGTCCTAAACCCTTCAAGCCCTTACGCAAACACTAAGGCGATGACTGACGTTCAGCTTAGGATGATGTCGTATGTAAACGGCCTAAACACAACTGTTATGCGATGCACCAACTCCTATGGGAGGAAGATTGATACTTCATTCTACGTTGAGTACCTTGTCACAACCATGCTCAAGGACGAGAAGGTCTACATCGGCGCTCCGGACTCGCTTAGAGACTACATGTATGTCTCAGACCACGTGAACGCATACCTCAAGGCGATTGAGCACAAGGAAATAAAGGGCGAGGCATTCAACGCTGCGACAAGGCACATAATATCAAACAAGGACGCGGCATTCCAGATAGCCGATATGATTGGATTTGACAAGAAGAAGATTGCTCTTGGCACGTATCCGCCAAACTATCCATTTAGGCCAATTGAATCAGACCAGCCTTTCATAGACCTCGACACAGCAAAGATAGCAAAGCATCTGGGATGGAAGCCAGAGGTAAAGCTTGAGGTGGGACTGAAGAAGACGATCGAGTACTGGAAAGGGATGCTTAAGAAATAGTTAGCCAGTTTGTCATATGGGTGGTGGCCTCCTCTAGGTCCTTTTGGGTGTTTATGCTCATCCAACTCTCATTCTCAGGGAGCATGTATGCATAAGCTCCATTGTTCTCATCCGCAAGCTTCTTGAAGACGAGCTCCTCTATTCCTCCGGTGTCCGGTATGTGGTTAATTATCCTTTTGTTGAACATGTTCACTCCTATGTGCACCGGAGCATTGTGCAGCCTCATGTCTCTCTCGAAGCCGACGATCTTGCCCTCATTGCCGATTTTAAGCACGCTGAAGCGGCAGTGGAACGGAGCGCTCGCAAGTGTCACTATCGCATTGTTCTTCTTGTGTGCCTCGTAGAGCTTGCCTATGTCTAGGTTGGTTAGTTCATCCCCGTTCATGGCAAGGAAATCCTCGTCTTTGACAAACCTTGTTATTGCAAGCTTGAATCCCTGGGCTGTTCCGCCCTCTACAGTGTGCTCGCTGAAGTCCACCTTTAGGCCGAAGTTGCGGTTGGCGTTCATGTAGTCGTATATCATCTCCTTCTTGTAGGCGACGCCTAGGACCACATGCTCTATCTCGTGTTTCTTGAGCCACTGGATTATCCAGTATAGAATCGGCTTCCCCTTTACCTCAACTAGCGTCTTTGGCTTGTTGTCGGTAAGCGGCCTTAGCCTCTGGCTCGAGCCACCTGCAATTATAACGGCTGTTTTGATCATTTATATCACAGAATTGGGCACACTAATTAAACTTCGCCTGATATTTAAGCGTTCTGTCCATTTAAATAAGTTATGTCAGTCAATGTATAATTAGCCCTTTTTTACCATCTAAGGAGGGCTCTTTTACAGATAGGCCATGTCATGAAGATCGCACTTGTCAACGTAATAAAGCCTCAGGAAGGAAGCAGAGACGGAATGACTGAGTACACATACCAGATTTATGAGAGGCTCAAAAAAAAGCATGAGGTTGACCTTATCTACGTCACCGAAAAGTCAAAAAGGCTAGACAGCATCGCCTATCTTTATGCGAATACGCTCTTCAAACTCAAGGTCAGGAAGCTTGCCCAAAAAAAGTACGACATAATACATATAACAAACCAGGAGCTTGGATTCGTTGCCAAGACCGTTAAGAGGCTGGGGACAAAGGCGAAGGTTATAACCTCGATTCATGACCTGATGAGGATGGACATTAACTCCGTAAAGGGATTTTCGCAGAGAATGTATAGCCGGCTTGTAGCAAAGAGCATAATGGACTGCTTCAGGTTCTCTGACAGCATAATTTTCAGTGCAAGCACTGTAGAGAAAGATGCGGTAAAGCGGTTCAGAGGAATGTTTGGAGATCACGTCACAACGCTACTTGGCCCATCAGAAGAATTTAGGACAGCCCCCATACCTAAAAAAACAAAGAGTAAAGAATTCGTAGTGGGATATGTCGGGGCATTTGCGCCATGGAAGAACCCGATGTTTGTGCTCAAAACCGCAAAGCTTCTGAAAGATGACAAAAACATAGTATTCAAAATGCATGGTCACGGACCTGAAGAAGAAGCGATGAAAGAGTACAAATCTGAGCATAAGCTAGAAAATTTAGAGATAAAAGGCTTCCCAGTGCAGAACAGGTTTCTTGAGATGTACGATGGCTTCGACCTATTTTTTTATCCCACACTCGAGGAGGGATCCAGCCTGCCTATGATAAATTCGCAGTGCAGGGGGCTGCCAGTTGTTATATACAAGGGAAATAAGGTTGACGACGAGGTCACGAGATACTGCTTTGTTTCAAAGGACGAAAAGGATGCCGCGAGATTAATAAAGGCAATAAAGGAAAAGGGGTTCAATACAAAGCGCAGAGAAATAATGTTAAAGTACGTCAGAAGTTTCTCTTGGGATAGGGTAGCAAAGGAAACTCTGGACGTTTACAAAAAAGTTTTGGCGCAGAAAGTCGATAAGTAAGACTTTCAACTAGACCTCGAATCTGTAGTCATCGTTTTTGTCATAGTCCGCATTCTCCATCTCCACAAGCCAGCACGGCCCATCACCTATGTTCTTTATTGTGTGGGCAACGTAGGGGTGCACAAATAGCATCTGCCTGTTTTTTCCATGGAGAGTTATCTCCTTGCGCTCGCCTGTCTCGATATCGACCATCCTTACTAGCACGCTACCAGTGACGACTACAAACGCCTCCTCCTTAACCTTGTGGTAGTGGTTTCCGCGGATTACGCCAGGATTTGTCAAAAGCGAAACTACGTCCCTTGTAGGCCAGCCGGTCATCGCAACGGTCATTATCTTGACCGCCTCGCCTCTCGCATCTGCTCGGGTAGGTATGTCGATAAGTATGTCCTTTAGTCTGTTTTTTGTTTCCATGTTCATCCCGTGACTTTGATTATCTCTGTTGCGACCTCCTCTATCTGCTCATGCGTGAGGTATGGTCCCGAAGGTATGTTGAGACCCCTAAAGCCTATGTCCTCCGCAACAGGGAGCTTCTCTCCGGTGTTGTAGTGCGGAAGCATATGTATCGGATAGAAGAACGGCCTGACCTCTATTTCCTTCTTCTCAAGCTGCGCGGTCACCGCGTCTCTCTTCCCCTTTGGGACAAGGATCGAGTAGTACCAGTATGTGTTCTTGGCCCACTTCATCAGTGGCGCATGGACCACGTTCTCTGATCTTGACTCGAATATCTTATCGTATGCCTTTGCCATCTCGAGCTTCTTGTCGACAAGATAGTTAAGCCTCTTTAGCTGGGCGACGCCAACTGCTGCCTGCATGTTTGTCATCCTGTAGTTGAATCCAATCTCGTCGTAGTAGTACTTGTTTCTATACTGCGGCTTTGTCCCCTGGTTTCTAAGCACTTGCATTCGCTCGGCGAGCTCGTCGTTATTTGTGAGGCACATTCCCCCTTCGCCGGTGGTTATGACCTTGTTTCCGTAGAAGGAGTAGCAGGCGATATCAGAGAAGTTTCCCACCATCTTCCCCTTGTACTCAGAGCCTATCGCCTCTGCGCAGTCCTCGACTATCGGGACGCCGTGCTTTGCAGCAATCTCTTTTATCGGAGCCATGTCGCAGGGATGGCCGTAAACGTGAACTGGCATTATCGCCTTTGTCTTCTTTGTTATCTTCTTCTCGAATCCCTTCGGGTCCATGCACCAGTACTCTGCCGTAGAGTCAACAAAGACTGCCTTCGCCCCTGTAAGTGCAATCGCATTCGTGCAGCCAATTGAGGTCATGGACGGGACTATTACCTCATCACCTGCCTTCACCCCAAGTGCAGCGAGCGCAAGATGGAGTGCGGCTGTCCCGTTTATCACAGAGACTCCGTGCTTTGGACCAACATAGGATGCGAACCCCTTTTCGAAGCCTAGTACGAACTCGTCGTTAGGCCTCAGCTTCGTCTCCACAGCCTTGACAACATTATCTACCTCCTCCTTTCCTATGAAGGGCTCAGACATCCTTATCCGTACCATTTCTATCAACACTAACTTTGAATCTACGGATATTT
>JAGWHN010000025.1 GCA_028866785.1 Microcaldota archaeon | reverse complement strand
AGCCCGATGCGCTGGGGCCAGGATTTCCGCGGGCGGCCCCATCAGTATAAGCGGTTATGATCATGGATCTCAACTGAGTATCCGCGCAATAAATATATGAATTTAATCAGACTGCTAGCCTATTTTTAGGATGGTCCCTATTTCCTTATCGCTAAATCTCCGGTCCTTTTTCAGGGCATCGATCATCTGGAACTTCTTGGAGTTTCTTAGGTTGGCTGCAAGCCCCAAAACCTGTTGCTCGTAAACCTTCGCCCCAAGGGTGGTCAATATGTAGACTCCCCGCTCCTTTTGCACAAGCCCAAGATCGACCAACACCTTTAGTCTTGTATAGTAAGGTTTCTTTGTCATCCCCAGCTTTTCAGGGGTAGATAAATCTGACTTTAGATTCTGGGCAACGTTTGATAATACAATGAGTGCCTCTTTCTTTGAGAGTATGGAGAGCATACTTTGGAGAGACTCTATCTCCTTGCCATCAAGCGCCTTGTTCTTCGCCTTTTCCATAATTCCAATTATCGGGGGCCGTTTATATTGCTTATCCAGTGAACGTTTCGAGGGCGCTGGAAGGTTTTTATTACTTCTATGAGCTATCCCATAGATTCGATGTTACGGGCAGCTGGCAAAAGGGCGCAGAGCGCAATGGAGTACCTCCTCACCTACGGGTGGGCATTTTTGATCATCGGGGTGGTGCTTGGCGCGATGTTTGCCCTTGGAATATTCAACCCGGGGCAGTTCGCAAGCCCCGAGTGCCTGCTTCCGGCAGGATTTAGCTGCCTGAGCTTCTTTCTGTCCACAAATGGGCAGCTTCAGGTGAACCTGCAGCAGGCCACCCAGACCCCCCTCAACATAACCGGGTACAACTGCACCCAGAACTCAACGGTCAAGATGATCCCGATCCTCCCTGCAAACCAGATATACCTGCCGATCGGATCAAACTACACCTTCACGATGAACTGCTACACCACCGGAAACACGCTTGCGGCGCTGTCTCCGGGCCAGTTCTACACAGGGACGCTCGCGTTCAACTACACCGAGATAACCACGGGCTTCCCGCACGTGGCGTTCGGCAAGCTGGCGGTCAAGGCCACCTAAGCGGACGGTCTACGAGTATTAAATATTTATCTAACGCAACAGATAGGTTGGTTTAGATGGCAAAGAAAAAGTCCTCATCGCAAAAGAAGATCGAGATGCTTAGAAAGACCCAGGAGCTCTCAGAGATAGTCGAGCGCGGGACAATGGAGGAGCAGGCCCTCTCGGACGGCGCGGACTCACAGGGGGTCGCGGACGACCAGCACATGACCGACCTACTAACCTCAGAGCAGGAGGAGTGGGAGAAGCCCTCAAAGAAGCCAAAGGGCAAGAGCGCATACAAGCAGGCGAAGGCAAAGAGCGCAAAGAAGCCAAAGCCTGCAAAGAAGAAGTCAAGGAGATAATACTTTTCTTATCTAATTCTCTAAACGTACCTATCCATTTTTTATTTATATACTGCTGTCAATAAGTGTGGTGTGATGCAAAATAAAAACAGAGTCAGGAGAACTTCAGAAAAAGTGGTATTCCGATCAAAAAATGGAAAGTACATTGTTAAAGAAGTAGTAGATGTTGTAGAAGGAAAGAAAGTGCGCAAGATGTTCAGGCAGGGTGGAGAATCAGTAACTATACTTCCCCTATTAGACAATGAGACAATTTTAATTGAAAATCAGTATAGAGCAACAATAGGTAAGTGGGGTTACGAATTACCCTCCGGAAAAATAGATACTGGTGAAAGTGCATTGGATGCAGCCTCTAGGGAACTGGAAGAGGAAGCCGGATACAGAGCTCAGAATATCAAGTTTATCTATAAACGTTTTATTGCCCCCTCATTCACAGACGGCACCGATAGTGTATTTATTGCAAGGCAGCTAACTAAAACGAAATCACATCTCGAAGCAGACGAACAAATAAAATTAACGACAATGAAAGTCTCCACTTTGCTAAATTTGATTAAAAAAGGTGTAATAAAAAATCCAGAACTTATAGAGCCATTTCTTTTCTGGTATACTTTTAATAAAAATGCAGTAATTCATTAATCGAACTCTGCTATCTTATCCTGAACAATTTTTCTTGCAGTTTCAAATAGTTTCATAGCTGCTTCTTGCGTTTTAGCTTCCGAATTTATCTTTATTTGGGGCATCGTGTTAGAAACCCTAACAAGCACCCATCCATCTTCCGAAAAAACTTTAACCCCATCAACATTGACTATTTTCTTAAAGCCCTGTGTTTGAAAGCCAGATGTTACTAATTCAACTACTTTAAATTTAATTTCATCCGAGCAATATACTTCATATACAGGAACAGTATGATAAATTGGAAGTTTCTTAAGGAGGTCCGATAAACTTGTCTGACCTTTTGATAATAACTCAGCCATTTTAACGGATGTAAAAGCACCATCGTCTAAGTTGAAATTATCCCCAAAATATATGTGGTTACTATACTCTCCGCCTAGTACTGCACTTTCCTCCTTCATTTTATCCATTATGTATGAATGTCCAGTTCTACTAATTATTGGTATCCCATTCAATTTTCTTGTTATATCTTCAACTATGTTGGAACACGGTACATCGTAAATGACCTTTTTTCCAGCCAGGGTATCACCGAAGAGATGTAGTAAAAACAGTGACATAATTCTATCCGCTCTGCCAACGTAATTGCCCTTATCATCAACAAATGTTGCTCTATCTCCATCTGCATCGTAGCCTACACCAAAATCTGCCGAATGTTTCACAACCTTCTTTTTTAGATTAGAAAGCGCCGATTCGGTGGGATCCGTTCCACGTGCACTATATCTAGGGTCTGGTCTTCCATTTATTTCTATGGCGGTGCAGCCAAGTTCCCCAAATAGCTTTCTTGCAATTCTTGACCATTCACCGTTTCCTGAATCGATGACAACCTTTATTTTCCTCTCTAGTTTCGTTATTTTTGCAATATGCCTGATATAAGAATTAACGGCATTAAACTCTCTAGTGAGTTTACCTTCTTCTGCATTTTCAAACTTTTTAGCGGTAAATATTTTCTTAAATTCCTCCATACCATGATTTTCTGATATCATCTCCGCACCACTTTTGCACAACTTGAAGCCATTCCAGTCCGGGGGATTATGGCTTGCAGTTATCATTGTTCCCCCATCTAGTTTCTGATTTATTATCGAGTAATAAAGAATAGGTGTTGGTATTGTCCCATAATCGATAACTTGCAGCCCTTGCATAAGTGCTCCTTTTACAAAGGCATCGCGCAGAGGTCTACTACTTTGCCTGTGGTCACGTGCAAGTGCAATTTTACTTCCATTATCTAAATATGACGCAAGTGATTTGCCTATATCTACAGCGACCGCACTATTTAATTCTGTGCCATACAGACCACGAATATCATAAGCTCTAAAGATTTGAAGAAACACCTCCGGTTTTTTGTTTTTAATTTGCCTTTTTGTTCCCATGAAATCCTTCAATTATATCGCAGCGAATCAATCGTTAACCTCAAGTCATTAGCAAGTGCTACGGGATTATCACTTACATGGAATGCGGTATTGACTAATACTGCGCTTGCCCCACAATTAAACGCCATCTTAACATGTTGCGGAGTACCAATCCCTCCCTCAAAGATAAGTGGTATCTTTGATTCTTCTCCTAAAACTTTTACGGTGCTCGGAGTTTCTACCCCTTTCATACTTCTTATTTTGCCCGTAAGTATTCTAAGTGCCGGTACTCCCAGTTTGATACACTCATTCATGATTGAGATTTCTGGGTTTATTAGAGGTATTATGGGTAAACCTGGCCTTCTTCTTAAAATCTCCTTTAAAGCAATAACAATCTCATTGTCTATTGGGGTCCTATTTGGAGAAGAAATTTCTAATTTGATTATCGGTGATGGCTGGCCTGTGTAATTAAGAGCGTTAAAAGTGTCGCAGGATATTTCCACATGCTCTATGGCCTCATCAGCATTTTTCACCAAACTGGTATTTGCCATAGCTATGTATCGTTTTCTTTTTGGGAGACTATTTAAAACTTCGGAAAATGTGAGACCCGGGCTTTCGAAAGCTTCAAAGTATTTTTGCCCTCTCAAACTAACGACGTGATAGAACAAAGCGACTGATCCACTCTCTCTTATGACATCAATTGCAACATTAAGAGGCAGATTCCTTGGTTCTAGTCCTGTGTGCATTGATGCAACTCCTGCCAATATTCCTGGCCTCAACAAATCTTGGATGATTCCACCTTTTTCGTTATTGTATCCTACTCTCGGTTTATTTTTTACCATCGGTTCACCCTCTCTGCAACTTTTTGAGTATACTCAAAGCTGCCCCTTCATTTGATTGGCCACTATTATCCACTATGGCGTTTGTGATGGGTATTGACATTCTCCTAAGTCTTTCCACCATTCTTTCGTAAAATTCGTGCTCTTTTTGCAGATCTACTTGTATCTCATTGAGCGTAGTCGCATAAACTCTATTTGTTTGCACGCCATCATTTCGTATTCTCTCAAGAATTATCCCCACATCGGTATTTATCAGGAAGAGGTAAATTGGAATTTTGGTAGCTCCAATTAGTTGTAAAAACTCATCTCCGTGTGAATCTTTGAAACTAGGATTCATTGATATGGAGCGTTTTGCAAATACTATTCTCGGATCCTCTGAATTTTGCATTTGGTAATGGGTGTCCAAAATCAAAGTCTGGCCTTTATTAATGAGCGGGGCGAAGGTATTTTCAAAGGCATAGCGCTGCAAAGAACACCACTGCCTTACCATTTCACTTTCACTAATGTTTAATCTGTATCCCTCCTTCATTGTAGTGCTAAAAAAACTGAGATGTGAAGCATTGTCAAGAAGGGAAGCCAACTTGCGCGAAGTAGTTGTCTTTCCTGTTCCTCCCGGCCCACCTATTAATATAATTGCTTGACCCATTAAATCAACCTTGAAGTAACCACAAACACGTCGAAGAAAATTTTATTTTTTTCAGCTATTTCTGGAAGCTTTTTATTATTAAGTATATTTCCTGAGCTGTCGTAAAATTTAGCTTCTGGATAAAGTCTGATGATATGATCCAATGCTTTATGTGTCATACCCCCCGTTCTGAGGCTTCTCCTGTACGTTGCGATATGTTCCTCTTTGAAACCGTTACTGTGTAGTCTCTCAACTAAAGACGGTGACTTACTAGAATACCTATTAAAAACCCCTATGAAATCGAATGATAACAATGAAAGAAATCCATGCTTGTTCAAATAGGTACTTGCTTTATTTATTATTCCATCTCGAAATTTCCAGCCGTCTAGTCCACCATAGTCGTGTTGGGAGTCTTTAGCGCCAGGAGGCTGCGGCAAATGAGATATATTTGATATTATAAGATCATATTTTCCCTTTATTGGTTCAAATAAACTACCCTTAAAGAGGTTGATTAATTCAGACAGCTTATTCTCGTTTATCACTCCTTTTGCAATGGCCAAATCTGCCGGATTAATTTCAACACTATCTATCCTCTTTACCTTCCATAATCCCGCCAAATAAAGTTCGATTGGCGCATGCCTGCCAGTTCCGATACTAAGTGCACTATCAAGTTTGTTCCTCATACATTCATGAAATACATTTTCACCGAGAAATAGACCACTAAACGGTATTTTCTCCTTTGGATTCAATGATACCTGTATCCTTCTAAAATCAGGAAAATTAAGTGATAGTTCATTTGTTTCTCTAAATGCGGAGAGCGAGGCGTATTTAAGACCTTTTATCCTAGTTGATTCTTTTTTGTCTATCATTTTATCACCTCCTTATTATCACTTGCCAGTTTTGTACTTCTGATGCTTCACCACAACACTTATTTTTCTAAACTTACCTTTTTGTTTTGCTAAATTTCTTACTTTTAATATGTCCATTCCTCTTGCTTTGACTACAGCAACAAATCCATATTCGCCACTTGTAAGAAAAACCTCTTTAACTCCTTTACACATGGCAATTGCTTTTGCAATTTTGCCTGTATTCTCTAATGTCATTGGTTTTAGTAAAAGGAATCCTTCCTCCTTTTCAATAGTAGTTTTTAACATGTAATCCTCTCTAGCAGTACTGTATGTGCCAAAGGTAGTCTGCCGGCTCCACGTAGTTCTTGCCGCACTTCCAGCACAAATACATCTTGGAGCCGCTTTGCTCCACCGGCTTTTTGCCAATCAACGACTTAAATCCATCAAATCCAAGTTTCATAGATGACACCTACATGTTTTCGTACTTCTTGAGTATCTGTTCCATCTCATTCATCAGGGCCTGCATCCTGTCGAAGTCCGAGTAGTTCACAAAGGCGAAGAGCTTCTGCATCTTAAAGCGCAGCCCGCTCAGATCCGCGACCCTTCTTCTTATGTATGCGTAGTAGTTCATGGGGATATACCTCATCTATTTGTGCTTATTAGGTATCGTCTCGAGTTCGTCAAAGAGCTGCTTTAGCCTGTAGAACTCCCCGCGCGGGAGGAACTCGTATGCCTGCGGGATGCCATCCTTGATTAGCCTTGCGCCCTCAAGCATCTTGCCTATGTTCTGGTGGTTGTCCATGGTTAACACTAGCTAGTTTGAATATAAGGTAAGCCATGGGGACCAATTGGGAATTGGGTTACAATCTTCAGGGAGTGAAGAAAAAACAGACAGCCAATACTTTTTAGGTTATTGACCATATGCGTCCCCACGACTTAAGTAAGATATAACTTTTGGGATATATATACATGTGTGCTTAAAAGTATAATATTTCGGATATTTATTTATATTTATTGATATAATAATATAGTATTGGGATTAAATTGAGGAAAAAAAGGATAAAAAAGGAATTTATAGAAGGAGAACTACAGTACTCGTTACTTCTTTCCCTATATAAAAATTCGCGAAAACCCATCAAGGCACTCGCCCGCGAATTGAGTGTTTCTAACCATCTTATTAAGAAAGTTATCGAAGATTTAGAGCAAAAATATGGTATCGAATACATTTTAGATGTAGATTTCGAAAAATTGGGGTTTGCAGAAAGTAGACTTATTACCATAAAATTTGAGAAGGCTCCAAATTCAGAAGTGTTGAAAGAAATGATAATGAAAGATATTTTTGTCCAAGGTGCATACATCGCAAGTGGAGATTTTGATCTATTATTATTTGTATCTGGTTTGTCCTCAAAAGATTTTAGGTCCTGGCAATATAACTTTAGGATAAAAGTTAGTGATTATTCTCCAATAATCAAATTTTCTGCAGTAAACTTTTTCACTATGGGTTTTTTCCCGATTCGAAATGAATTAATTGATGAAAGCACTGTATTATCTGAACAAGAAAAACGTCTATTAAAACTATTAAACAGCAATTCTAAAATTAAAATAAAAGATTTAGTCGTACAAGGTAAGACGACGCAAATGAAAGTTCTTTATTTCCTTAAAAAGATGAAAGAACAAGGTATAATAAGAAAGTTTTCTGCCCTCACACAGAATCCTGATAAACGAATTTTCTTAGCATTTGGGTATACTCTAACCCTGAGTAAGGCTCACGACATATTGTGGAAAGAATTTGCGAGAAAACTAGAAGTTGACAAAAAAAGCATAATAAATGACTATTCTATAATAACCGATACTAATGGTTATTATGATAATTTTGACATGTGTGCGTTTAAAGATACTACAATATTAAATGAAAAAGGCCCAGATATATTAGCCTCTTTATGGAATAAAGAGAAGCCGAAAATAGAGAAAGCCATATTATTAGATAAAATAATTGGAAAATGGCCATTCCATCTGGAAGAGTATAAGGAATCGCAGCAGTCTTAGTAAAGGATTTTAATTCTAGAAAGCATTTTTGACCTTATTCCTTTATTGCTATAATCATCACGAACCTCGATAATTGCCTTCGAATCTACTATCATTCTAGGACAACCTGGTTTGCTCAATTTCATGATTGTTATACTTTTATTTTTATTATTAACTATTAAAGACATTTAACTACCCGTAAACTGATGTTGTTTATCTTTCTTTATAAACCTACTCTCTATATTCGTTTTTTGTATTAGAAATTACTTGTCCGCTCCCTTGCCGACCGCGAGCTTCACTCCGCTCGCGTCCCTGGTTATGCTGATGTCGATGTTGTCGCTGCCGAGCATCTGCCTTAGCTCGTCGTAGGTGTAAGACCCTATTCCCTTGCCCGCGTGCTTGCTCTTAAGAATCTCGGCCCTCTTCGCCTTGACGGTTCCCTTTGGAATCGTGGTGTATGAGAGGCTGAGGCGCGGCCTGTTAGTCTCGTAGATCTCATCGAGGCCCTTCTCAATTGGCTTGTATCCCTCGCTTTGGTAGATGAATGGAACCACCGCAGAGAATTCCTCCTTGAGCGAGTTGACCATCTTCTCTACGTGGTCCTTGTTTCCCGCAATCACAAAGTCATCGCTGTTTAGGAATCCGAGGAAGACGTTCTTACCGTTGTCCCTCACCTTGTCCTGGAGTATCTGCGAAATGAGCCTGAGTATCGTTATCCCAGAGCTGCCGCCAAAGGAGTTTGCGAAGTCCACAAACCCCTCGACTCTTAGCCTTCCGATCTCCTGCTCCTCGCCCTCCTGCAGCGCCTTCTCAAGCGCATTTGAGATCTTCGCCTCGTTTGGCAAGTCAATGAGAGGGTCGAATCTCTTTCCCTTCTTCTTGAGGAAGATCGTGACCAGTCCCCTAAGCTCATCAGGGTCGAACGGCTTCTTTATGTAGTAGTCCGCGCCGTACTTGATCCCCTTGAACCTATTAGATGTCGCCTCCATGGCGCTGATTATGATCACTATCGCGTGCTTTAGCTCAGGGTCGGTCTTTATCTTCTGGCAGATCTCAAGCCCGTCCGCTCCTGGGAGCATAAGGTCGAGGACCACAAGGTCGGGCTTTATGTTCTTGACCTTCCTTATCGCCTCGCTGCCGTCGTAGATCTGGGTTATCTCAAACCCCTTTCCGACCGAGAGGGCGACGAGCTTGTTGATGTTCTTGTCGTCCTCTACAATCATAATCTTCCTAAGCTCGCTCTTGTCCTGAAGGATGTAGTATGTGAGTATTCCGCCGCTGCTTCTTGAGGCGATCGTGCTGATCTGCTGGAGCTCCTGCAGCCCCTTCTTTAGAAGGTCCTCGCTTATCCCCCTGGAATTCGCGTACTCGGCGAGATCGTTGTAGGTGACCTGCTGCCTCTCGTTTATGACCGAGAGCAGCTCTGACTTGAAATTCTCTACCTCGTCCAACCAATCGCCTAGGGTATAGGCAATGCAAGGTATATATTTTTAGCTGCGCCTTTTGGGATGCAAAGGAAAGGATTTACGCCTCGAAGTCTGCCCTAAGCGCACTTGTGATGAGCAACTTGTCTCCTTCCTTCCTAAAGGCGTATTCGCGGAGTTCCTTTATTTTCGCCTGCACGCTCTGTGTGAACTCGGCCATAACCTGCTGGTTGTCTATGTGCTGCTTCTTGTCCTCCTTGACCTTTATGTCGCACTTCGCAAGCTCCACGCTTTCATTTATCTCGTTTGAGAATGCTATTGCCCTAGAGCGCCCCATGAGCCTTCCCCATCCTCCCTCGCTGTCCTTCATCACAAGCGGGGTGGAGATCCGCGCAATCTCAATGTAAAACGTCCAGGCAGTCAGGTCTCCGAGTATTCCCTTCCTAAGCTCTATATCCGCAAGCGCGTATGTGTTGTCCACGTATCCAAGGCCCCTAAGCTGGCGCGGCAGGCTGTTGTGTATCTCGACCCCCGTCCTCTGTTTGTACTTGTTGTCCTTGTCGTCTGGCTTTGGTCTGTTCGCCTCCTCGATGCTAGTGTTCCTCTTCTTTTGGCCCAGCAGCATCTGCCTGAAAAACTCCTTGTCGTAGCAGGCCTCGAGGGTCACGTTTGCGCCGTCTATAACTGCCAAGATCCTCTTGTCAGTTATTATTAGCTTCTCAGCAAATATCCTGTCGCTTTGCTGGTTTACATTACTTATATTGCGTCGGTGGCTTACCGGACCGGTTCTCCTGGTCCCCCCTAGAATCCCTCCAACTCCCTCTGCCCCAAATGCCGTGGCTCCCACCCTATCATGCATTCCAGCCCCTGCCCCAACGACCGTGGCAGCAATCCCTAGCCCCTTTACCCATCCCGCCTTGTGGATCACTATCTCCGGTTTTTCTATCACATGGAGTATGCTCTCCCCCTCCTTTCCCTTGAAGGCCTCAGGCTCCGCCTTCTCCTTTCTGAATTTCTCAAACATGCTATCAAATAAATGTGGAATTCGGCCTTTTTAGCCCTTATCTACTGTTCGTTTCATCACGCAAAACCGCTTGGAAATATTCTTAAATGTGTATATCCCATAGAGTATTGTCAAAAGTGGGCCCTATGGTAAGCAATCCTAATTTTCAGCGAGTAAAGCCAGGGCGCCCAAATGCGTATTCCGACAAGGGTCCCCTTCTATATCTTCTCGCCGCAATCATAGTGGTCGCAGTTATCGCATTCCTCTCGGTCCGCTCATCTACGAGCGTCAACCAGCTTTCTTCAGCCCAGACATTCACGATTCCGCTAAACGGCAGCGAGTACTTCTCGCTTCCAAACAGCACTGCAGTCTACTCGCTCTTCCTAAAGAGCGCCTCTAACTCAAGCGCCGCATTCTATCTCTCCGGCGAGCCGATAATGGTGAAGCCCATCTTCCTGGTAAACCTGGCGACTCTCGCATCTGAGAACCTCAGCACATCCAACGGCGCAACTGCAAACCTGCACCTCTCTCTCCAGTCCACCTCCCCGACACAGGCCACAATCATAATCACCCCGCTGCCGGCATCGCTCGGCGCGCAGGTCACCGGCGGAATAACCGTGATAAATCCGGCGCAGCTTCTTAGCGGCGAGTCCCTAAGCAACAGCGAGACGACAACCGGCGGAGCTGTCACTACGACCGTTACAACCACAGTCACAACAACCGCAGCGACGACCACTGTGGTTTCCGGAATAACAAGCGGACAGATATCGCAGGTCATGACTCTCATAAACAACACCCCAACCGGTGCGCTCATGAAGAACCTTGCGCCACTTTACGCGCAGGCATCCTCCTGCACCCCTGCTACCTACAACTCAACATACCAGGCAAAGTACGGGGCGCTGCCGGGCGGGCCAAACTCATACTTCAACGTCTCCCCTTACGCGACAACGGGCGTTAGCTGGAAGGTGTCCAACTTCAGCACGAACGTCTACAACGCAACCTACACAATAACCGCGCAACAGAGCGTCGCTGCAGGAAAGGTTCTAGTGCTCCAGATAAACACGGCATCCGGACTGATTGTGCCTCCGCAGAGATTTGTTGGGCCTTGGTCCTCGCTAAACTACACGGTGCTAAATGCGCAGTACAACTTTGCCAAGGGCATAAGCAACAGCTGCGCAACAGTTATACCTTATGTGCTTGGCCATTAGGCCTTGCCCTCTGAGGCCTCCTTTGGCTCCTTCGGCTTTTTCTTCTTGCCAGAAATAGGTATCGTGAACCAGAATGTGCTTCCCTTCCCTAGCTCCGAGTTTATCCCCATCCTTCCTCCGTGAAGGTTCACGATTTCCTTTACTATCGATAGCCCAAGGCCGGTTCCTGATCCCTGCTGCACGGTCAGCTCGGTTCTATGGACCTGGTAGAATTTCTTGAATAGCTTTCGCTGGTCCTCCTTACTTATTCCGATCCCAGTGTCTTTTACCTCCACGCGGATGTTCTTGCCCTTCTTTGTGATGTTGACCATTATGCTTCCGTGCTCGGTGAACTTCACGGCGTTTGTTATAAGGTTGACAAACACCTGGATTATCCTGTTCGGGTCTATGTTGACCTCTCCCACGTTGTAGTCGACATTCCATGAGAACATGAGCCCCTTGCCTGTGGCGACCTCCTCCTGCGCCTTGATGCTCGGGTTGTCCCCAAGCTTCTTTAGGTCCACTGGCTGCAGCTCAAGCTTCACCTTTCCGGACGAGAGCCTTGCGACGTCGAGGATCTGCTTTATCAAATCCATCAGCCTGTCCGACTCGTCGATGACTATCTTGATGTATCCCTTCTGCTCCTCGTTCATAGGCCCGTGCTCCTCATTGTAGAGGATCGTGCCGAATCCCTTGATGTTTGTGATTGGGGTCTTGATGTCATGGGAAATGTTGAAGATGAACTGGCTCTTGAGCTCGCTCTCAGCCTGGAGCTTCTCGATCTCCTTCTCCTTGTCCTCAAGGATCTCCTGCGCCTCGTCAAGGTCGTACTTGGTCTTGAGCTCCCTGTTCACTATTATGTATCCGGCGAGGTTGCCGCTCTGGTCCTTGACGCTTCTCACGCTCTGGTCGCACGGTATGAACGCCTCCTCCTTCTTTCCCTTCATCTTCGCGAAGATGTTGCTGATCGTCCCCTCCTGCTTTGCAAGCGAGAGCGCGCGCGGAAGCTTGTCCTGCTCCTCGTCGGTGTAGAGGATCGCCGCCGGCCCGCCGATAAGCTCCTCCTCCCTGTAGCCGAAGATGTTCTCCGCGCTCTTGTTCACCCTCTGGATGTACCCCAGCGGGTCTATGAATATTATCGCGTCAGCGGACATCTTGACGAGCTCGTCGAAGTTCTTCTCAAGGTTCCCAAACGCGCTCTCGTACGGGTTGTTTGCCAGTATGCAGGAGAGCCCATACATCTTGTTTGCAAAGAAGGTGAGCCTCACGTCCTGGAAGACCCCGTTGCCTATGTTGATCTTCGCGGAGTCGGTGTAGATCCCCTCACCCATGGTCTCGATCCCCTTGCGTATCCTCTCCTTCTCCACAAGCATCTCCACAAACGGCCTGCCAAGCAGCGAGTTCTTCTGCAATCGCAGCACCTTGTCCACGTTGTCGCTCACCCAAATCGGGGTTCCACGCGCGTCCATCAT
>JAGWHN010000024.1 GCA_028866785.1 Microcaldota archaeon | reverse complement strand
CTGAGCACAAGCTTCAATACCTACAACGGAGTAACAGGGTACTTCAACTTTGCTCCGTACAACTCTCCGGGTCTTTCTACAATAAGCGCAACATCAAATGAGTGGCAGTCGCTTGGGATACCTAAGTCTGGATAAAAAATGAAGTAGTCTAGACCCCGCTGATCGATGTGAATATCCCTCCTATCATCGCTCCGACCACGAAATAAATCGTTAGCCCAACAACCAGGAACACGGGCAGGTACCTGATGCCTCGTATGACGGAGCCGGTTGAGATTGCGGAGACTATGAATGCCCCGAATCCTGTGATCATTATTATCGCAATGAGCGCAAAGTTGTGGTATGCCTCGATTGTTATCTGCGGCGGGCTTGGCCTGAGGAATGAGATTCCGGCCGTTGGAAGTCCTCCTGGGTTTTGCTTTAGTATTCCTGTCCAGACGCTGTTTGTGACAGTGATCATCTGGGTCGTGAGCGCATAGAGCACAGGGGCTCCAACCAGGGCCGCGAATGCAATAAATATTGTGTACATGAAGAGCTGCCCTGAAATCTCCTTCTGCACTATCTGCTGGTTCCTCAGATCGTGCGCAACCTGGTTTAGCAGATCGGTCATACCTCCTCCGTACTGAAGGGCCTCGATAATCATCCTGACTGTGTGCTTTAGCTGAAGCGATCTGTATCGCTTTGCGAGTTGAAGGAGTGAGTTCTGCAGAGTCTCTCCTGCATAGAGATTCTTTGTTATGAGCTTTATATCATCGCTGAAGTACTTGAATTCCGGCCTTGCGGCAAATATCATCGCCTTGTCAAGTGCGATCCCGCTCCTTACGTTTGCGGCGGTGATCTGCAGGTAGTCAGGCAGTATTGCCTCTATGAAGTTCTTCCTCTGCTCTATCTTGAACTCAAGGTAGAAGTAAATTGAGAGCTCGTAGAGCACGGCGACCCCGAGACCGAGCAGCGCGGCAAGCCCAGCCGCATAGTGGTAGATAAGCACAAGCGAGAAAGCGGTAAGAATCAGGAATCCTATCCCCCCTACCGCAGCAAACTCGATGAACGTGTCAACCGTTGTCTTTGCCCCTGCCAGGTCAAGCTCCTGCGATATGAACACCGCAACGCTTCTTGAGACTAGTTTCTCGAATGACACCATCTAATCACATTGCAAATACTGGCCTTGAGGTCCTCATTATGTTCAGGAAGATTATCTGAAGCGCGAAGATTCCGATGAGCGCGGCGATAAGCGTTGTCTCATCGACCGTGAATATATTTATGAACGTGGTGAGTATCGCCGCAACCGCGATTCCCATGCTTGGGAAGATCACCCCAAAGAGCATGTAAAACATTGCGAGCGCGTTAAGCCTCTGACCATATCTCCTGAGCTCGATGACTCTCTCCTGCGCTACCTCGTCAAGCACTCCCTGGAGCGCGGTGACGATGTCGGCTCCCGACTTTATGCTTACGCTTGCCTGAAGCATCATCCTCTTGAAAGTCTTTGAGGTGCTCTTGTTGCTGACCTCATCTATCGCCTGCTCTATCGGGGAGCCGAGCTGCACAAGCTCCACGACCTTTGCAAACTCCCTGCTTGCGGCCCCATATCCGGTGCTGACTGCGGTCATTGCATTGAAGAGAGGCATTCCTGACCTCATTCCAATCACGACGTCTCGCATCGCAAACAGTATGTCCCTCTCGACCTCCGTTCCCACGTTCTTGCTTCTGTCGATTGGATAGTTGATGAACTTGTTGAAGAGAGCGAAGTAGACCGCAAGCCCGAGAAGCACCCCAAATATCGGCGAGAGCCCAACCTGGAACATCGCGATGGATACCACAAGCCCGACGACCACAGCGGTTATCGCGGCATAGGTAAACATCCTCTTCACGAAGTCGTAGGGCGTGGATTTAATCCCCTGCTCCCTCAGCGAGAGCTCAAGGTCCTTTCTTGAAGCCGCTGTCTTTGCTATGAAAATCTGAAAGCTTGTGTACTTTTTCTCAAGCTGCTCCTGCGGCGCCTTTTGCGTCGTTTGGCCTCCAGCCTGAATGTTTTGCATCTGCTTTGAGAAGCTCTGCGGCTCAAAGACTGGTTTTGACTTTATTTTCCAGAACAGGAATTTCCTTGGTTTGGTGAAGGAGATGGGCTGCTTGCTCTGCTCGCTTTCATTGTTGCTTGCTGGCTGGTCGCCAACCTTCGTGTCATCAAGCATCCAAACTCACAATACTCATTAATTATTTGTGTTTAAAAGCTTATTCCCGACATCTAGAACTAGTTTGTCACGTAGCGCAAGCATCTCCCTTTGCGAAGGGTCAATTGCAACTCCCTTAAGCGCCCTGCCTATCTCCTTTATCCCGTCTATTTCCTGCCTGATTATCCCAAGCTGCTCCGCATCGAAGACCTTCTGGTCGATCCCATCGCTTATACCCTCCAACTCATGTATCTGGTCCTGCACCGAGAGGTTTGGAAGGATAAGTTTCTTTGCCTTCGCCTTTGCGATGCCCTCCTGTATCATGCCCCCAAGCTCCTTTCCCGCGCCGCCAACTATCCCCCCAATCTCCTTTGCGGCGCTGAGCATCTCCTTGTTTGCGCTGACTATGCTTTTTTGTATCTCAACGCTTCCTATCCTCTGCCTTATCTGGCTTGCGGTTTGAGCAACTTCCTTATTGACATTGACCACAGGGATCTGTATCTGCGGTCCTTGCTGAGACGCCTTTTGCTGCGCTAGAATCTCGGACTCGATCCCGCCTATTATTGAGCACGCCTTGTCATAATCCGAATCGAGAACCTCCACCTGGTGCCCGAGAATTGCGCTAGGGTCTATCTGGATCCTTCCCTGCGCCGACCTATCCTGCTCTATTTTGTCAAGTGTCTCTGAGATTGCTGCATACTCGGTCTGGTTGTCCAATCATGCACCCTTTTTCCTGAAGAGCTCCGGCGAGAACGGCGTGTTGCTTCTCACAATCTGCATCACGCTCTCCTTGTCCTTGTAGTAGTTTGCCACCACCCACCCGACGTTGTCCACGTCAAAGAGGCTGTTTGCGATCATCCATTCAAGCACGCTGCTCTTCTCCTTTATGTCTTGGTTTATGTCTGCCTTTGTGTATCCGCCGTAGAGCATCATCATTTCCGCGAGCCTCGAGAGGTCCGCAATCTGCACGAACGTGTCGCTCCTCAGGTTCCATCTGTATATGACGTTCGCGTCTCCAGACTTCAAGAGCTCTCCAAACTCAAGCACCCTTCTTATCCCAAGACGCCTGTGCCTAAAGAGCGTGACCACGCACCCGATCGCGTTGAGCAAGAGCTTTGGGATGTTGATCGGCGGGTTTGTCATCCTGATTATCGTATCCTGCGCGCTGTCTGCGTGCACCGTTCCGTACACCGCGTGTCCGGTGTGTATCGCCTCGAAGAGCGTCTCGGCGTCCTTCTCGGTCCTGATTTCTCCGATAAGCATTATGTCTGGCCTTTGCCTGAGCGCATTGATCATCAGGTTGTATAGCGAGACCTCCCCCTTTCCTTCCGGGTTTGGCTGCCTTGTCGCCATCGGCACCCAGTGGAGGAAGCTTGGAAGCGTGAGCTCCCTTGTCTCTTCCACCGAGATCACCCTGTGGTTTTCCGGAATAAAGACCGAGAGCGCATTTAGGAAACTTGTCTTTCCGCTTGCGGTTCCTCCTGATATGAGTATGCTGATCTCATTCTCGACGCACATCCAGAGGATTGCCGCAATGTCGCTTGAGATCGTCTTGTTTGCAATCAGGGCGGGCATTGTCCACGGATTCTTTGCGAATTTTCTGATCGTTATTGTGTTTCCCTTCTGCGAAATTGGATATAGGGTTGCGTTGACTCTTGATCCGTCAGGAAGCTCTGCGTCCATGAGCGGGGAGAGGTTTGAGATCTGCCTTCCCACCCTCCTGCCTATCTGCTCTGCGTCATCATAAATTATGTTCTCCTCCTGGACGCGCACATTCGTCTTGCACCACCCGAACTTCTTGTGGAAGACCCAGATTGGGTCCTTGGAGTTGTTGACCACGATTTCCTCAAGGTTGTCATCCGAAAGCGGCATCTCAAGGTCTCCGAGCCCGAGCATTATGTTGATGATGTAGGCAATCAGTATCTTCTTGACCTCGGGAGTCGTGCTCGGTAGGTACTTGTCTATCACGAGATTCGACGCTGAGACATACTTCTCGTTCAGCTCGTCAAGGTACTCCTTGTCCTCGATTCTTGTAGGGTCGATTGGCACAAGCGAGAGCAGCTCCTGACGCAGAGAGCCCAGCAGTATCTTTGTCGCTTCCCCGAGTCCAGGAACGGTGATCTCGTAAAATGGGACGAACTCGCTTTGGCTCTCGGATATTTTTATGTTCACCTTGAGCCCGTGAGCGTCAAGCTGGTATTCGTCGTAAGTATTTTGGTTAACTACCATGCTTTCACATCTGCGGGCTCTCGCCGGCAAGCGCATCGACGTCGTTCTTTGCCTTCGTGATGCTATCGTCAATCTTGGCTCCCTCCCCCTTTAGCTTCGTGATCCTCTCGCTCATCTTCTGCAAGTCCGCCGTCTTGTCGATGTCGGATTTCTTTGCGTATTCAAGCGCCTTCAGCTCCCCCCGTATTGCCTCTGCCTGCTTGTAGAGGGCCTGCTGGTCCGCCCTTATCTTTGCGACCTGGTCCCTAACGCCGTTTAGGCTGTCGTTCAGGTTGGTCAGCTCCCCGAAGTTCTTCCTGAGTTCCGTTATCTTTGAGTTTATGTCCAGGATCTTTTTCTCCGCAAGCGGAAGCGCGCTATTGACTCCCTGCCTTGCCTTGTCTAGGTTGTTTAGTATCGCTGTCCTGTCCCTCTCCGCCTCGCTCTTTAGCTTTTCGCTCTCGTGCTTTGCATACTTCCCGAGCCTGTCGTTCTCCCCGAGCTGGCGCATCTGCCTTTCAAGAGCCTCCTGGAGCGATCTCATCTCATTTCTGGTCTCGTCGTGAATCTTGACTATCTCGTCGCGCTTTTGCCTGACCATCTGGTCGTAGCCCTTGATGAACTCCTTTGTGAGCTCGTCATAGCGCTTCATCTTCTGTTTGACGTCGTCAATGACCCCCTTGACGTCCCCTTCTCCTGCGTTGAATCCCTTGATCTTGGCGGCTATCTCCTCCAGCGCCATCATCTCGGTGTTTAGCGTCTCAGAAATCTTGTCTATCCTCTCCTTCTCGAGCTTTATGCCGTTGTAGTGCCTCTCGCTCTCCTTCTGTATCCTATCGAGCTCGTCTAGGTCCTTCTTTAGCTGGCCGCCGTCTTTCTTGAATGCGTCATCGGCAGCCTGCACCACTTTCGAGATGTTTGAGATCCTCCTCTCCATCTCCTGTATTACATTCATCTCGGCGACAAGCTCGGTCTCGGCGGACTGCTTTCGCGCATCAAGCGAGCTCTTGTAGGTTTTAACGTCGACGTTTCCCAAAGAAAGAGGGGCGATGAACATCTTTCCCACCTTGTAGGAGATCTTCACAACGTTTGCCTTTTCAAGCACGCTTGCCCAGTCCTCAATGACCTTCTCGTTTACCTGCAGCTCCGCGGCAAGCCTGCTTTCTTCCGTCTCCCCGTGGGCGTTTAGATACTCTACTAGGGCATCAATTCCCGTCGTAGTTATCTGTCCTTCCGCCATTTTATCAATACCACTTGCGATTTAAGTTTTAAATACTCTTAGTTGCCTCGCTGACAACGAATTTGGCAATTTCATTGCCCACCGCCTGCTCCGGGAGTATCAGCCTGCTTATGCCCGCCCTTTTCATCCGCGCTATGTCGTCTTGCCTCTTTATCCTTGCGATTATCCTTATCTTTGGGTTCAGCCTTTTTGCCTCGATTGCGATCAGCGTGTTCTTCACGTCGTCCTCGTCAAGTATCATCAGGTACGATGCCCTTTTTATCCCCGCAGCCTCGAGTACCTCAGGCTGCGTCGGATCCGCATTTAACCCAAGCATGTCCTGGTCGGTTATCTTCTTTATCATCCTTGCATTAGGCTCGATCACTATGAAATCGAGCTTTTTTGCCTTCAGTTTTTTCACCATTTCAGTAGCTATCCCGTCCATCGGCACGATTATTATGTGGTTTGCAAGGATCTTCATCTTCCTCTCAACCACCCTTTGGCGTATGTCTATTCTTCCAAGCATCTGGTAGAAGATGGTAGTCAGGATAATCGTTATGATGAGCTTTCCCTGTATGTCCAGCGTTGCCGCAAAAAGAATGTAGATGCTCTGTGTATCCACCAGTGCCTGGGTCGGCGGGAAGTCCGCGCCGATTATGTTCATGAAACTCCAGAAGATTGAGACAAAGAGCGACTGCCCGTCAGCGAGTGCAGCCGCTGTGGAAACAAGGAATATCAGCACCAGCACAAGCGCGAGGAATTTTTGTATTGCCCTTATTTTGACCATAGCCTCACTTCAAGTTCTTTGCAAGCTTCTCGCCCAGCTCTATCCCTGCAAGATATTCCGGCAGGACGCACATGTCGACTCCCACCCTGTACATTTTGTTCCTGATGTCCTCATCGGTAACCCTTGTTATTATCTTTATGTTCGGGTTGAGCTTCTTTGCGGTTATCGCGCCTATGAGGTTGTCTATATCGCTATTCGATGTGAACACTATGTCGCGCGCAAATGCTATTGAGGCCTTGCTCAGCACTTCGCTCTCGGTGTACTTTCCTATTATCAGCGGTATCCTGTTCCTGTTGAGCATCTCCTCCGAGTCGTTGTTATGGCTTATGACCACAACCTTTATTCCCCTCTTTGAGAGTTTTGTGATGAGCGTTGCCGACATCTCGTTGTAGCCGCAGATTATTACATGCTTTCGCAGCCTTCCGACCTTGAACCTGTTTATTATCTCCTCAAGGTTGGTGTACCTTATGATATCCAGCACCGCAGCAATCACGAAACTGATCACGATTATGTTACTTAGGTTGTCCAAAATGACCACGCCCACAATCGCCCCGAATTTAAGCGGGTCTGCGGCGAAGGCGAGGTCCGCAAGGTCAAAGGAGGCAGCGGTGTTCGCAGCACCGAAGAAAGTCTCTATCGTGTAATATGCGTCAAGATAAATGTCATGGGTAAGGTTCCAGAGCACCGCGATAGAGAATGCCATTATGAGCGCTCCAATCAGTACCGCGGAAATAAGCACATTTCGCGTTTCATCTTCCGGTCGAGTTGCCATCTTCTCAACCAATGTCTTTGACTATCTCATCAAATAGCTCTGTGCTCGCGGAGATGTTGGGCGTTGCGATGAAGCTCGCCCCCGCGCTCTCAAGCTTGCTCTTTAGGAACTCGTTGTTCGCCCTTGTTGCGATTGTTATCTTTGAGTTGAGGCTCTTTGCAGTTATGACTGTGAAAAGGTTTTTTGCGTCGTCATCCATAACTATCGCAATTGCTTTCGCATTTGCGATTCCGGCATCCTTAAGCGACTTGGAAGAAGTTGCATCGCCCACAACAAATGGTATTCCACGCTCCTCAAGCACCTCAACCTTCTTTATGTCAAGCTCTATGACCACGCACTTAATCGAGCTCTGCTGGAGGATCTCGACAACTCTCTCGCCCACAACCCCATAGCCGCAGACGATTACGTGGTCCTTGAATTGCTCGCGCGCCATATTCTCACTTTTACTATCTTGGGCATCACACTTCTTAAAAGGATACTCTCCTCACTCAAGAAGCTGCTTGCCCTGAAGCACAAAGTAGGAGATGAAAATCCCAAAAATGGCCACAAAAGGGGAGGCAATCGTCGGAATTAGGATTGCGACAAGGCCGTTTATGCTGCTTGGCGCGCTAAGGATGAACAGGTATGTGAAGACCGTCCTGCTTTCCGTCAGCTTGAAGTAGCACGCTACGAATATAGCAAGCCAGATTATTCCCATCAGAGGGCCGAAAAACGCAATTAGCAGGGCAGCCAGCACTATCCCCACAACAGAAAGCACCGCGAAAAGCATGAGGCTGATTTTATCGTAGTCTCCCAAGCAAGCACCATCTCAAATTATAGCTCCAGCCAGATTCGAACTGGCGTCACCGCCTCCAGAGGGCGATATCCTTGACCACTAGACGATGGAGCTAGCAATTGAAGATATATGCCGAAAGATTTTATTAAGGCTTTGGCTACTTTCGGCTTTGCACTTTTAATAAAAGGTAATAAACAAAGCCTAGCTAACCGATTTAAACCCTTTTTGAAAAGAGACTAGCTAAGGGTCAGAGAATGTCAAGCTTGGAAAAGTCAAATAATCTAATAAATTCCCTAAAGAAGCTGGGAGTAGACCATACCGATGCCGCAATTTACGTCACACTTCTTCGATTGGGCCCCAATATCGCAGGAAAAATTGCCAGCGAGCTAAATTTGGAGAGAGGAAAGGTGTATCGCTCTTTAACCAGCCTTAAAAATCAGGGACTGGTAACCACCACCTTTGGCAATCCTATGAAGCTTTTGGCGGTAAGCCCTGAAGAGGGTATGCAGAACCTTATAGAGTTCAAGAAGAACGAGATTGCGCTCAGAAATAGCGAAATTAAAGAGATTAACCAGTTTATTGGTCCATTTATCGATGAGCTAAAGGAAATCCAAAGGCATCCAAAAGAGGTAAAGCCTCCCGAGCTGACAATCTTAGAGGGCATATTTATGCTGAGCTCAAAGCTTTCTGGCATAATCGAGAATTCTAAAACCCCTGTTTACATACTCACTACCTTAGAAGATATGATGAGGATATACCGATCCGAAGCGTACTCTAAGATTCCTCAGAGCATTAAAAACGGTAAAGAAGTACGCGTTTTGATTGA
This sequence comes from Microcaldota archaeon, assembly GCA_028866785.1. The sequence continues at coordinate 4,360 of JAGWHN010000024.1, read as the reverse complement.
CCGTTTTGACCGGCCCTCTATGCGCCTTCTAAAAGAGTTGGGATTCAAGGAAATTAGAATTCCTTCGGCCCCTGCAGTCGGAAGAATTATTGTAGAAAACGAAAAAGTGGCTATTCTTTCCTCAGATTTGAAAAGCACCAAGAACCCAGACGATCTAGACGCCTTTATTTTAACCAATTCTCCAGACTTAGTTAAAAACAGCTATCTTTTCTGCGAAGGCCTCTGGCAAAATGCAAAACCCATTTCTAAAACTTAAGGCTCTACCTCTTTTCGACAAAGCATGCAGTGAAACGCTTATAATAATTCAGTGGCAATTAGGATTGTTAAAATGGCCGATTTTCTAAAGGGGCATCCAATCTATTCGCAGGAGATAAATGATCTTATCCTTGCCGATGTAGTGCTTACTCTCGCATTCACATTTGTGCTTGGCGGCGGCTCCTTTGCACTCATCCACTCTCCTGGAACTTTGCTTTACATACTTCCAATCGCATTCATTGCGGTCTCGCTCTCATTTGTGCTTCACGAGCTTATGCACAAGTTTGTCGCGCAGCGATTCGGTGCAGTTGCTGCGTTTCGCACCTCGCTAAACGGACTATTAATTACGGTCGTCACAAGCTTCTTTGGCTTCCTTATCGGAATTCCAGGGGCAACGGTCATCTACACAAATAGGTTCACTAGCAGGGAAGACGGAATCGTCTCACTTGCAGGCCCGCTCACAAACTTCCTAATATTTGGGATCTTTTTCATTGTGGGGTTCATTCTTTTTCCAAACTTCGTCGCGAGCATACCTGGAGGATTAGGAAACGTTGCATCAGCGACGGGGAGCTATCTGCAGAACTTAATCACATTCACGCTTTACATCAGCCTGCTGCTCGCCTTCTTCAACATGCTGCCTATCTTCCCGCTTGATGGAAGCAAGGTGCTTAGGTGGAACAAGGGGATCTACATAATGACCGAGGCGGTGATAATGGCAATTTTTGCATATCTCATGCCAATCTTTTTCCTACCATATTTGATAACGATGCTAGTATTTGCGATTTTAGTCTCTTTTGTCTTAAGGGCAGCGGTTTTGTAAATTCAGTTACATTTTTCCGAAGTTCAGCATAAACTCCCTATAAACATTATATGCCACTCTCAAATTCTCAAACGTCACATGTTCATTTTCAGTATGTATCTGCTCATACTCTCCGGGCCCGTACACTATTGTTGGAACTCCAACCTCCCTGAAAAATCTCCCGTCGCTGCCTCCTGATTTTACTATCAATGTTGCACTTTTGGCATTGCGCCTAACGATATTTTTGAATCCCCTCACATAACCGTTGCTTGGGCTGGTGTAATTTGATTCTGACTTAACAACTATCTCTGCCCCTTTTCGCAACAAAAGCTCGTTTGCAATAGCAAATGCCTTTTTAGAGGATACGCCCGCCGGTACGCGCATATCCACAAATGTTTCGCAATGGTCTGGCACTATATTTGCCTTTGTTCCACCAGAGATTACCGCCGGGTTGAATGTTATCCTTCCAATTTCATTTTCAAATAGCCTATCACTGTTCCTTGTCAGTCCTATGAGCTCTTTTGGCAGCTTAAGCTCTTGCTTGCTAACTTTCGATAAGCTGTCTAGTCTCTCACTCATCTTCATTATCGCATTTGTTCCTAGCGACGGCCTGCTTGAGTGTGCGCTCTTTCCCTCTGCCGAAACTTTTATTGTGAGTACTCCCTTTTCCCCTATCCCTATTGCACTCTGCCCTCCTGGTTCTGCTATCAAAGCTAGATCCGCCTTTGCATATCTTTTTGCAAGATACCTTGAGCCGTTGAACCCGCCTTCCTCCTCATCTGTCACCGCGTTGAATACCACCTTGTAATCAAGTTTGTCTGCAAGTTCACTGAGCAGATACATATGCACCGCGATTCCACCCTTCATATCTGCAGCGCCCCTACCAAAAACCCTGCCCTCAGTTATCTTTCCTGAAAATGGCCCATATCGCCAAGCTTTGGTGCCTATTGGCACAACATCTATGTGGCCATTAATCACAAGCGTTTTTTCTCCGTTGCCTATCTCTGCCGTTACAACAGGTGTGAGAGACTTCGGGTCAAGCTTTTCAACCTTTGACTTTATTCCGTGCTCTCTCATCCAGCTGCTGACAAATTTGGCGCCTTCCATAAGCTTTGGGTAATCCTTTTTCCTACTTCCATCATCGCTTCCGGAATTAACTGTTTCTATCTGTATCATCCCTGAGAGAAGCTTCGCTATTTCCTCAACTTCCCTCTTCCTTGCCCTCTCTATTTTCTTAGTTACCATAGCCCTCCCACTATCTACTAAACTTCCTCACTTCCTCCATTAGGTTGTTTACCTTGTCGGAATCTATCCTTAATGTGTAGTCCTTTGCATTTCTTTCCATTTTCGAGATACTACCTAATTTTAAAGACGTGCTCACTATTGCACCATCTGCATATTTCAAAAGCTCCTTTGCGTTTCCCGCTTCAAATCCGCTTCCTATAAGTATTGGAACACCCGATGCACCTTTTGCTGACTCCACCTTGGCCATTTGTGGTGGCTCTCCTGTTTTAGTTCCCGTAACTATTATTGCATCCGCACCATGTGCAATAGCATCCTTTACTGACTCCTCGATTGGTCTAGGCCTTAACATTGTGGCGTGCTTTACCTGTACGTCCGCCATTATTTTTACTTTCTGGGCACCAATTTCATTACGATAATCAATTACTCCCCTTGGATTTGCGTGTATTTCGCCAAAATCCGTAAGGACACTGTCAACAAACACTGGGACTCTTATAAAATCTGCACCGATTTGCTTTGCGATAAGAAATGCGGACTCGTAGTCATTCCAAAGAACGCTTACTCCTATTGGTAGCTTAGTTCTTTTGCGAATTTCGCCACCTAGAAAAAGCATGTCCTCCACGGTCTCTTTTTTGACCTTTATCTTATGGGGCACATCATAATTATTTTCTATAATTATCCCATCAATACCTCCCTTTTCAAAAGCTTGCAGGTCTTCCATTGCTATATCCAAAGTCTTTTCCCGGCCCTGAAATCCTGGATATCCTGAAAGTGGGGTGAAGTGCAAGGCGCCTATTATGAATTTGCCTTCTAAGTCTGGAAAATTTTTGGCCATACAATTACCTAAATTTTGCCTGTATTTCTTTTACCTGTGAGATCACATTAAATGGCGCACCCTCCTTTATCGCTCTCTCTGCAATATCCACCTTTTCCTTCAGTCCAAGATCCTCGGAGCCCCGCTTCATTTCCGATAGCGCAAGTAGCGTCGCTGCGTTTGCAACAAGTATATTCTTTGACCCTTCTGTTGCATCTCCTCTGAGAACCTTCATCGTGTACTTTATTCTGTCTCCCTTATCATTCACTTTTGGGGAGATTTCCTCTTCATAGGATGCCCTTCCAAAGCCGAAATCCCTGTAGGTCAGATGCATCATGGTTAGCTCATCGCCATTTATCAAGACTGCATCCGTCCCCCCATTCATTGTTGAGATCTCATCAAGTGTTCTTGTCTTTCCATTTACGTTATATCCCCTAACAACCATTCCTTTCCTGATGTTTGTAACTCCAAGTGCATTAAGGACCACATAAGCCTTTGCGACTACCTCCGGGCTTATTACCTGATTTACACCGAGAAGCTTTCCAGTTAAATTCCTAGGGTTTAATGGATTTGTCATTGGCCCAATTATGTCGTTCATATGCGCAAGATGTGCAACATCATGCGTTTGAACGTGTATTCTCTTGTACCTCTGGTCTATCGCCTCAATATAACCAAAATTTGCCTCATCTATCGATTTTGAGATCGACTTGGGTTCAGCATCATTCTTTATTCCAAGCGATATTACAAAGTCCGAACTGCCCGACCTTTGTGCATTCCCTGATGATCCATGTTTTCCTATATGCAAACCCTGCGAGGCAGCAATCAGTGCTGCAGAGGTGCTTATGTGGAAAGTGTTCGTCGTGTCTCCACCCATACCACAATTATCATAAACGCTTTTTGACCCGACATTTATCATTCCGTGGCTGGAAAAGCTAATATCATAATCGAAAACCGCTGAAACTATTCCAGCAAGCTGAAGATGCGCCCCTTCCTTCTGGTTTGTTGCAAGGTTGTAAATTGAAGATAGAAGTGCTACTGCCTGCACCTTTGCTATTTCGGTGATTCCAAAATCCACATTTAGGTGTGGATCTTCCCTAAGCTGGGGATAAAATGGATACATTGCAAATACTCCCACCGCATATGCCGTTTGAAAGTCAAGCGGCTCGTTGAGCCTTGCAAAATATTTGAGGACATGATTTGGCAGGTTTATATTTCCGCTACCTGAATTGTTCCCTATATTTTTGTTTCTC
>JAGWHN010000023.1 GCA_028866785.1 Microcaldota archaeon | reverse complement strand
TCCTGCGGGTACTAAGATATTTCAATTCCCCGCGTATGCGTACGCCACTATTCATGGCGTATAATTCGGCAATCTTGGGTTCAATGGCTGACATGCGCCTACCCCAAGCTTTTCGCAGCTTGCCACGGCCTTCATCGCTACCAGAGCCAAGCCATCCACTAGGTGGCTTATAAATTTCAAGCTCACTTCTCCTCGAATCAATCTCCTAGACGGAGATCTCACAAGTGCAAAATGGTTAAGATATTCTAATGCGCGTACTTTTCATAAAGCAGGGTGCTCTCAGGTACTGCCTCTAGAAAACTTAACCGGACATCTAAGCACTAACAAATGATTAGGTAGAGAAGGTTTATATACGTTTTTCTGGCGAGTGGAAGAAAAAGTCACATACTCTAGTAGTCTTCAGAAATAGTTCCATAAGCATCCCTGAAGGGAATCCCTTTTTCAACGAGTTTGTATGCCTTTTCCGTCGCGTAGACCTCCTTTGTCATTCCTTTCTTGCAGTTTTTCTTGTCTACCCTGAGTTCTTCAAATAGTCCCGCTGAAACTGTCAAGGATTCTTTTACAATATCAAAGCTTCTCATCACAGGTTCTTTTGTAAGCTGTATGTCCCTATTGTAGCCTGAAATTATATTCCCTGCAATTCCCTTTATCCTAAACTCGTAAGAATTAACTACATGGTAATTTGCTCTTAAGATTTCAAGCACATCAGGATTTGTCTTGTGCGGCATCATAGAGCTACCTGTCAAGAACTCTCTTGGCAGTATGAAGTATCCAAATTCCGGCATGCTAAAGAGTATCAAATCATTTGATATCTTATTCAAGTCGAGCATTATCTGCGAGAGTGCGTGTACCACTGTTGCCTCAAATTTGCCTCTGCTATTTTGCACATAAATTGAGTTAATTTGTATTTTTGCGAACCCTAGCTCTTTTGCGGTGTATTTCCTATCGATCTTTAGTGGGACTCCGTAGCCTGCTCCCGTTCCTAGCGGGGACTGGTCCACTAACTCTCGAGCAGTATGAAGAAGCTTCAAATTGTCATTCATTGAATCAACAAATGAACCTCCCCAAAGCGCTATGGACGAAGGCATAGCCTTTCTTGTGTGTGTATAACCTGGGAATTTTATCTTTCCGTATTTCGATTCAAAATTCTCTACAGATTTTATTAGGTGCTCAACCAAAGTTTCTACAGCCTTCATTTCGTCTTTATAGTAAAGTCTGAGCGCAGTCAAAGACTGATCATTTCTTGATCTTGCAGTATGCACTTTCTTTCCTAGTGCCCCTAAATGCTCAGTCAGATAATTTTCTATTGCAGTGTGGCAATCTTCATCCGTCCTTTTTATTTCAAAAATGCCTCTCTTATCCATCTCAAGTATGTCCCTTAAGCCGCTCCTTAGTTTCTTTACCTCTTCCTCTTTGAGTATCCCTACCTTTCCTAGCATTTGAACATGCGCTATTGATGCCTCACAGTCATACTTCACAAGCTTTTTATCCAATATGTGGTCGTTTCCTACGGTGAATTTTTCAACATCCTTGTTTAATTCGTAATTCTTCTTCCAAAGTTTCATGCAACAACAATAATCTTCAAACTTTATACTATTTAAAATTTTGTTTTCATAGATTCACAGGAGCTTTATATGAACAAGGAGTTTGCAGTAAAAGTAAGGGGAGACCTAGAGAAAAAAATAATGAGAAACCCAATTTATAAGGGTTCTTCAGTTGTTGCAATGCAAAAATTTGATCTCAAAGAGGCATTGAATCCACATTTCAAAAATACTCCAATATATTTCAATTTTCAGGATCTGTTTGATGAAGTTATAAAGTTCTACTCAGACGCAACAAACCACTACGATGCATTAGAATTTGCAATTAAAACAGGGCATAGACAAAATGTTTACAAATTGGCAAAAAAGAGCATAGATTATTACAAGGTTAATGGATTAGATGCCACAGCGCTCGAAACGGCTAAAATTGCGGTAAAATACTTCGAAAGAGAACAGGCTTATCATCGAGCAGTATCTATTGCAGCGATGGTTGACATAACTTGGGCCGAAAAAATTGGAAATAAAGGGATAAGGATTCACGAGAAAAATAATCTTAAGTCACACGCAGACGCTATAAGATCACTTCTTAGAGAAATAAAGTACCCTATTGCTAACAACGATGATCTAGTTTAATTTATCCCAATACAAAATTGTAGAGCATCTTTATAAACACCCGCGAAAAATAGTTTGTAAAAGGCGAAAAGAGTGGAGACAAAATCAAAACCTGAACCTAAAGGGAGCTCAGTTCTTACCGAGGGTCTAAGACCAGCCCCTATCTTTAGTTTTGACAGTCAGGCCCGCACAATCGCAAACAAGATGCTTGGAGCGCACAAGACGATGGATTTCAATGTACATCGCCCTTCCCATAAATTGAAGGCGGATATCCGCAAGAATGTGGTGGACGAGATGGTCAATTATCTTGAAGATACGCTAAAGCAAGAGGGCAAGGCGCTAAAACCAGAATTCCACCAGAAGCTGCGCGATATTTACAAGAGCATAGGCGCCACGGACCCTTCAGTCCAGCAGCTTTCATCAGAGGTGCTCAAATCCCTCAACGAGTGCGTCGTTTCGGCACCCTTTTAATTTCCTTCTTCCAATACACTTTGGTTTAAATGACGATGAACAGCGAGCAGGCATCAAATTCACAGTATCTCTCACTTGTAAATGAGATGCTGCTTCCTGGCGAGCAGGTTGCGCTCATTGTAAGGCAGATTAGGCTATGGCCAATCGTCTCCCTGAATTCCGTGATAAAGCCAAAGGTAATCTTTGCAACAAACAAGAGGGTCATAATTGTCGCAAGGCCTGCTCTTGGTCTTGGCAGGAGCACTTCTATTTTTCCGTACACCATAATCCGTGCGATCAAGATTACGCGTGGTATAAGATTCTACACAATCTCGCTTAGCCACGAAGGAAGCGTTGCGGATACGGGGACAGACGAGCCAAGGTTCGTAAACGGCCTAAACCACGATGATGCGGTGGCGCTTGAGAAGTACATAAACGAGCAGATAGACCTCATCGGCCCCCACGATAACCAGATTGCCGGGCACCAAAATCCGATGCAAAACAAGATCCGCTGCGTGCATTGCGGCAACATGAATGAGATCGGGTTCGAGTACTGCTCCAGTTGCGGAAACAGGCTCTAGGCACTCACTTCTTTTTCGCCAAAAGCGCCCTTAGGTATGCGATTCCCCCGCAGAGCGCGCCAAGCATCGTGAGGATCACAAATGCTATTATCTCAGGCGGAAACGGGCTTAGTATCTGCACATGCGCCTGCAGCTCGCTTAGCCCTCCGCCGCCAAGCGCCGTCGGGAGAAGCCCTGCGCCCCCCACATATCCTGCATACATCAAAAGCAATGTCGCGCCGAATATCCCCACATTCATGAGTATGAGCTGCGCCTGCGCGAAAAGAAGCGAGATGCCGTCAAGCCTCCTGCCCAGCCTCACCTCGATATAATCATAGAATAGCGCGGTTATCCCGAGCGCAAGTATCATTATGATGTACATCACGTAACCGAGCATAAGCCAAAGCCCCGCGCTTCCCGAGGCTATAACGACCGCAGGGCTAGGGGTCAGATAGGCGGATCCGTATATGAAAAGGACAAATGTGACCAGCGTGAGAACGGCTCCCTGCACTATCGCGCTCCAGATGAACCTGTTTGAGATTTCGCTCATATTTGCCATGATACCACTTACGATTAGCTTGAGGAGCGCATGCTTAAATTCCTTACACTCTGCCCTTACTTCACTCTTTTAAGATATTCTCTTGATATTATACCATTGAGAAAATGGCAGCTTCGAACATCAAGGGACGCTACATGGAGCTTATCAGCTCGAACCTCGACGAGGGGGAGCATGTGGACCTGGTGGTCAAGCAGTCGCGCCTCTGGCCAGGGGTGCCCCTCAACTCGGTCTTCAAGCCGGTCCTGGTCTTCCTGACAAACGAGCGCGTCATAATAGTCAGCCGTCACAATCTCGGGCTCTACAGGAACGTCACGATAGTCCCGCTCAGCGCCATAATAACCATAAGGCTCGAGCGCGGGCTGCTGCTCAGTTCGATTGTGATGGGGCAGCTTGGCGCGACGTCGGGCGAGATCAACATAATAAGCGGATTCACGCACAGCGACGCAAGGTTTTTGCTAAACCACCTAAACAAGCAGATTCATCGCCTCACGCACGTCTCCCTTCTTCCAACAAAGAAGAACAGCTCCGGACTCTCTCCTGGGGAGCGGTGCTACAACTGCGGGGAGCCAATACTAAAGGGCGCAAAGTACTGCTATCACTGCGGAGTGCGGCTCTTCTAAGGAGCAAAGGCTGAGCGAATTTTTAGGGGGTAAAAGGAGGAGAAATATTGGGAGGTATGGAACAGGGAATTTTTGGTGGGGACCGAAAAATATGAACCATACTTCCTAAGTATGATATGGATTTGCTCATTTAAATATCTCCTGTTTTTGAGCAAAATTGCAACACTTTTTGTTATTTTGTCAAGCCTCGCCTCGAGAAAATGCGCCTAAGTCGGCGTCCACCTTATGGTGTCAAACACCTTCTTTGCCTCAAGGCTCCTAACCGGAAGGCTGCCCACAAGCACCCTCTCTATCTCGCCAAACTCGGTCCTTGGCTTCTCGTTTGCCATCGCCCTCCTGTAGTAGGCTATATCATGCTTTAGCGCCACCTTCAGGCTATCGAACGCGCCCACCGAGAAGAAGTCGTAGCTCCCGACTAGCTGGCAGCAGAGTATGTACCTGCTTATCATCGAGTTCTCATCATCGCTCATCAGGGCCTTTCGCTCACGCGCTGCGTCCTCCTCGAAGCTTCTTGAGATCACGTACTTTCCGAAGTTCGACATGAAGCAGATATTCTCCTGCTGCTCCATCATTATCGTGAAGCGCTTTATGTAACCCATTCCCTCAAGCTTCTTGAAGTTGTATGCGACGGTGTTGAAGTGCATGCCCAGCTTCTTTGACAAGTCCTGGAAAGATGCGCGCGAGTTTGAGTTTAGCAGCTTTATCATCTCCTTGTACTTTGGCGCGAGCTTTAGCTTGTCGATCAGCTCGTTTCGAATCGGGAAGAAGCCCAGCTGCCGATGCGCCACCTCGGATGCCTTCCATGAAACCCCATAGTCGGAGAGCAGGATCTGCATGCTTTTGTCCCAGTGAACGTACTCCTGCCTTGAGGTCGCGTTTGCATAGATTATCATGTCATACCCATTCTTGAAAATGGCAACGAGCTGCGGTATGTGCGACTTCTCGAATATTTTCTTGATATACTCGTAATCCGGCTTCTTTGAGAATGTGACGAGAATCAGGTGCGGATCCGAGAGCCCGAGAGCGTCCTCGTTAAGCTCAAGAGTGTAGCGAAGGCCCAGCTCCTCATTTAGCCTCCCAAGCCTCTCAACGATTGATTGCCTTGACATCTTGATGTTCTTTGCCATGTCCGAAACCGAGATGCGCGAGTCCTCGGAGAGCATTCTCACTATCTTTCGCGACACCAGGCTGTATCTTTCATTGAATTCGCTTGGGAATTCATGGTCTATGGTTGCCATGATACCTTTTCTCCATGCACCTTTTTAGGGCTTTGCAAAATAACAATGTTTTGAGTAAATTTTGCAGTTTTTCGAACTGCTTAAAAGCCCAGGTTGCGATACTACTGTGATGAAGATCAAGACGAAGGCGCAGATATACCTTGTAATCTCGCTTCTCACGGGCTCGCTTATGCCGATAATGCTAGCCTTCGGCAAGTCCGTGAACATATTCGAGTTCTTCATGCTCGCGTACCTCTTTTCGATACCGTTTGCATACCTGCTGGTTAGGCAGACCAACAGGGTCGCAGAGCTAAGGGAGTACCTTAACGACAAGAAAAGGCTCGCGCTGGTTGTGCTGATAGGATTCCTCAGCTACATTCCGATTGGATTCTCGGTCCTCTATTCGGAGCACTTCATAACCGCGTCCCTTGCAACCGCAATCTTCAGGACCTCGCCTCTGTTAATGCTCATCTTCCTCCCGACCATACTGAAGGAAAGGCTTAGCAGGAACCAGATCATCGCGCTGCTGCTCGCATTCGTTGGCCTCTACATCGCGATAACAGGGGGAAACCTCTGGATATTCAGCAATCCAAACCTCGGCATAATACTCTTTATGGCCCTCTCCGCGCTAGGATACGCTCTCTCGAGCGTGCTTGGCAAGAAGTACGTCTTCAACATGGAGAGCGGAATACTGATCTTCAACACCTCGCTCTTCCTGCTCTTTGCAGGGCTGTTTGTGCTGACCGGGGCAAGCTTCTCCGCAATAAGCATCGGGGAGCTCCTTGCGATTCTCTTCATCAGCATAGCAAACAACATAGTTGGATTCTACACATTCTTCTCCGCATTCAGGGTTCTCAAGACCACGCTCGTCACGAACGTCTACTTCCTTGCGCCTTTCATGAGCTTCATTTTCGCGGATCTTTTCTTAGGCGAGCCGATACAGCCGTACTACCTCGCAATTGCGGGGCTGGTTGTCGCAGGGCTTTTGATTCAAAGGGTGGACAAGCTCGGCGGAACATACCATCAGAGCAGCAAGCAGGCAACAATCTTTGACGTTACGAGCGCATTCGTGAACAGCGAGGAGGCAAGGATCTCGCACATCATAAAGAACGGAGGAAAGGTGCTTGCGGTCAAGGTTGATGCAAGGCATCGTGCAAGCGTCGATTCAAAAGTAAGCGCACATGCGGCAAAAGCAAATCTATTCACTGATTTGCACGATGCGATAAAGACTGAGGAGCGTGCCTTCATCAATGAGATTATGGGAGTCGAGGCGACCGAGATGTTCCTGCTCAGCGCAGGGGATCCCTCCCAGAGCGAGGAGTCGCTAAACCAGATTGTTTCAGAGCTTGCCTGATTATTCGCTGGCGGATTTGCCAATATTTATATGCTTAATTATCTCTAATTTATACTGCCAAGACGACTAAGCGAGTTTAAATACTTGAGAACATTAGATGATTCTATGCAGATTAAAAAGGTCCCAAAGACAATCGCTCTCATCCCGGACGGGAACAGGCGATGGGCAAAGGGCCACAAGCTCTCCGTCCTTTCGGGCTACCAGCTCGGTGTCAAGAAGTTCATCGACTTTAGCGAGTGGTGCAAGGACTTTGGGGTGAAGAACATAACCGTCTGGGCCCTCTCAACCGAGAACCTAAAGAGGCCAAAGCATGAGCTCAAGGTGCTCTTCGGGCTCTACAAGAAGGCCGCAAACGACCCGAAGATACTTGCGCGGCTCCAGAAGAACAACACGAAGTTCAACGTGATTGGCAACAAGAGCCTCCTTCCTGACGATGTAAGGGTTGCGCTAGAAGGGCTTGAGGGCAGGACAAGCAAGAACAGGGAGCGCGTCATCAACATGCTTGTCGGATACGGCGGAAAGGAGGACATTCTCCACGCCGCAAAGGAGTACGCAAAGTCCGTCATAAAGATCGGAAAGGTTTTCACGCTAACCGATGAGTCATTCAAGAAATACTTAAGGTCTTACGCAATTCCGGAGATAGATTTCGTGATTAGAACCTCAAGCGAGGAGCGGATCTCTGGCTTCTTGCCTTGGCAGATAAGCTACTCAGAGCTTTATTTTGCGGACAAGTACTGGCCAGACTTTGCAAGGAGAGATCTCCAAAAGGCGCTAAGCGAGTACGGAAGGAGAGTTAGAAGATTCGGAACCTAAAGTGTTATCCTATGCCTGATGAAAAGCGGGATTTATTTCGCTATACCACTTATTTTTCCAGGACTGCCCCTGCGCTTAGAATACAGTCCCTTTTGCTTTTGGCAATCGGAATCGTTACTGGCATAGTATCCGAGCTCCTTATACATCCGCATGACTTCCTGCAGAACCTTTTCACGTTCGTCTTCACTGGCGCAAGCTCCGGGCTCTTGGTGGTAAGCCTCCCCGCGGTGCTAACAATCGCGATAATCAAGACGATGAAGAGGCAGATCTACCTAAAGCACGTCATGTATGCGACAATAATAAGCTCCACGATCTATGCACTTTTCATAGTCATAACCAGCGCTTTCTACACGCTCTTCAACAGCCTCACGATCTCGTATATCGTTTTGCTTGCGGGCAATGCGAGCATATACTTTTTCTGGATGGTCATATGCAAGTTCCTCTTCTCCCAAAAGCGCGGCGGAAACCTGATCCCAACGATCCAGCCGATACTAAACATCCTTCTTTACCTGCCTCTTGGAAACTACATCCTTGACTTCAGCCTGCCGCTCTCGACTGCGCTGGTCAAGCTGTTTGCGGGAATGTTCATCTTCCTGATCACCGGCTATCTGATAATGTACCTGCTCGACAGGCCGCTCAAGCGCAGCGCTAACATCAGCGGCGTTAAGGTTTTCACCATCATGATAAACCAGTGGCTCTACAGCCTAAACGAGAAGGAGAGCAGCGAGACATTCTCCTTTGGGGTGAAGAGGGACATCGCGACGGACATTCTGGTGTTCAAGAACAAGCGCGGCAAGCACAAGGCGATCTTCGTGAAGCCCGATATCCACTACGGCCCATTTGCGGGATTTGGGGGCGCAATCGCAACCGAGCACATCGGAAACTTCCTGCACGATAAGTACGCGACAAATGTCTTCGTCCTGCACGGCCCGGTCAATATCGCAAACAACCCTGTGAGCAGCTCGCAGGTTTACACCCTTGCAAAACATATTGCAAACAACATCGACTCCATAAGGCCAGAGCAGTTCAAGCCTGCAATCGGCAACATCTACATGGGCGCAGAGGGCGTCTGCCGTGCAATCAACATAAGGGTTAATGATGCGAGCATCGTCACGCTCTCAAAGGCCCCGCTTGTGACGGAAGACATAGACTACGAGATAGGCCAGCACTACAAGCAGCTCGCGCTAAGGGATGCGCAGAGCGCGATAATAATCGATGCGCACAACTCAAGGGCCGAGTCGGCAAGCCACGAGGAACTCAAGGGAATCTACTTTGGCAGCAAGTACTCAAGCATGTTCGACAAGGCGATAATAAGGACGCTTGGCAAGAACTCTGTAAAGAAGATAAAGCTGGGCGCATCGCAGCAAAAGATCGCGGGATTCCTTGGAAACCCGCAGGACATCGGGAACGGATTCTCAAGCTTCTGCGTCTTCCAATTCGGCTCAAGGAAGTTTGGAATGCTCCACTTCGACTCGAACAACATACTTCCGGGACTAAGGACGGAGATAATCAAGCATGTTGCGGAAAAGTACGGGCTCGAGGTTGAGGTCTACACGACCGACACCCACTCAGTCAACACAATAGCTCTTCCAAGCAGCAATGTTTTGGGCAGGGTCGCAAACACCTCAAAGCTGATCACCGCGGTTGACGCCCTGATTGACAGCGCCATGAGTAATATTGAGGAGGTAAACGTCGCAAATGCCGACTTCACATCAAAGGGCTTTAGGGTCTGGGGCGAAAATGCAGAGGCGGAGATCACAAAAGCAAGCAAGGAGGCAATCAGGACGATAAAGTATGTCGCACCGTTCGTAATTGCCGCGGCATACATCGTAGCGGCATGGATAGTCTACTCCGCCTAGCCACGTTTTCTGTTAATGACGTCCTTGATCATCAGCCTGTTCGCCCCGTCTATCATCGCATTGACGCTTGTTATGACGATATCCTCACCGATTGCCCTTCCAACCGTACGATTCTGGAATTTGTCGATCACCTTTACTGTAACCTCGCAAAGCGAGTCCGAGCCTCCCGATATCGACTCCAGCTTGTAGTCCTCCACCGAGATGTTCGCCCTCTTCCCTATCGCGTCCTGCATGGCGTTAATCGCAGCGTCAACAGGCCCGACGCCATGGTTTGTCGCAACATACTCCTTGCCGTCAACTTCCAGCTTCACGAAGGCATAGGGCATGTTTCCGATTCCCGTGGAGACCGAGAATCCTTTAAGGGTGATGAGGTTTGCAAATGGCTGGATGTTCATGGCCTTCTGCGCAATTCCAAGCAGCTCGATGTCGCTCACATGCTTGCCCTGATCTCCAATTCCCTTGACCTGCTCAAGTATTACCTGCATCTCCTCTTTCTTTGGATAAATTCCATACTCCTCAAGCATCTTGGAAAGCCCATGACCTCCAGCATGCTTTCCTGCATCTATCCTTGTCTTCCTGCCGACAGTTTCAGGGCTTATTGCCTCATATGTCAACGGATTGCTGAGCACTCCGTGGGTGTGTATCCCCGATTCGTGCGCAAAGGCGTTATATCCCACTATCGCCTTATTTGGCTGAATCGGAATCCCGGTTAGCTTTGAGACCGACTGGGAAGTTTCATAGATAAGTCTCGTGTTTATGTCTGTTTCATACTTTGTCTTTCCAAAATCCAGCGATTGCAGTGCCATGACTAGTTCCTCGAGCGAGGCATTTCCTGCCCTTTCGCCTATTCCATTGATCGTTACATGCGCGCATTGTGCCCCTGCCTGAATTGCAGAGACCGCATTTGCAACCGCAAAGCCAAAGTCGTTGTGGCAGTGCACGCTGACGGGCAGCCCTGTCGCGTCAATAGCATCCCGCGTTATCTCCGCAATGTATGCAGGAGTCGAGTAACCCACGGTGTCGGGTATGTCAATTCTATCCGCTCCCGCGCCTGCAACCGCTCCGAAAACCTTCTTGAGGAATGTCCTATCAGTTCTTGTGGCATCCTCTGCGGAGAACTCTACTGTCAACCCCCTAGACTTTGCGTACTGGACGGCGTTTACCGCCTTCTCAAGCGCCTCTTCGCGTGTTATCTTTAATTTGTACTGCAGGTGAATATCAGAGGTAGCAATAAACGTATGGACATATTTTAGCCCCACGTCTGCCGCTGCGTCAATGTCTGCCTTGTTGGTCCTTGCAAGCCCGAAAACCTCCGCCCTAAGCCCCTCTTTTACTATGCTTGTGATTGCAATTCTCTCCCCTTCAGATATTATCGGAAATCCCGCCTCTATCGAGTTGACGCCGAGCAAATCGAGCTTCCTTGCAATCGCCAGCTTGTCGCTTGGCTTTAGAGCAACCCCTGGAGTCTGCTCCCCGTCCCTTAACGTCGTGTCAAAAATGCGAACCTTCACTCTACCACTCTTCTAAAAGTATGCGGCGAACAAACTTCATATAGGTTGTGTCCTAATTTCTATTTGAATAAGTGGATTGATGCTCGACTACCTGCCAATACTCTACCTCGTTGCGCTTTCGCTTCTAATCTACAGAGTCGCAAAATCTGAAAAGATCAAAGAGCTGCTTCCTCTTGTCCTTCTTTCCGTTTTTGGGATAATTATTGCTTCATTCCAAGGCGCCGACCCCATCCTTTTTCTCTCTATACTAATCGTATTCAATCTGGTCGCCTTCAGCTATGGCTCAAAAGAGGGTTTTTTCCTTGTTCTATTCGGGATTATCTATCTGTTCCTAGGTTCGCTCAACTTTTCCGTAACTATTGTGGCGCAGGCAATACTCTTTGGCCTTATTTCAGAGTTCTGGCAGATAAAGTTCAATAGCAAGAGCCAGTCAAACAAGAAAGTTGAGACCAACCGCGACATCGTACAGATAATCATAGGAGGGATCATCCTAATCCTATTTTATTCGCTCAAAATTTCCTATGCTGAGTTTTCAATACTGATGCTCATAATGCTTGGATACCTTACCGTAAACTACGGGGCAGCGAATCCCGCAACAAAGCTTGCCAAGCAGATGAAAAAGCTTGAGAGAAACTTCACAAAGTTTGGTCAGGGAGCCGCATGGCTTGCGATGGGGTCGCTTGCGGCAATGAGCTTTGTGCCAGATAAGAGATATGTGGTCATAATCTTCTTTGCAATATTCATTGGAGACGCACTTGCAACAATAATTGGCCTAAGATTTGGTAAAATTAAGTTGCCATACAACAAAAAGAAGAGTGTTGCTGGCTCGATTGCATATTTCATTTCAGTTTCAGCAATCCCCTATTTTCTCTACGGACCTTTTGCAATCCTACTAGCGGTAGTTGCGACAATTGCAGAGACTCTCCCAATAAAATTGGACGACAATTTTAGTGTTCCCGCAGCATTGATATTAGTTTATCTAATTGCCGAAGTACTTTTGTTCTAAATTTATTTGTTACGGCTATTGTGAATGATATGGTAATAAGGTGTTGAAAGCAGTGAAATAACCGTGCCTCCAATTTCTTGAGATATCTGCTCAGCCTCAATTCTACTATACCATTTACTGATGTATCCTGTTTTGCTTACAAAAAGTCCTTTTTCAAAATTAGTCCTTGCAAGATCGACCTCACCTACCATCTCCTTAACATTTGAATAAATTAAATCTACACCCCAACCCTTCAAAGACTTTTGATTAAGAAGCGATATTATTATCTCTCCTTTATTTCTCTCTATCACTTCTCTAATTTGTTTCAATGCCTCATGCCTATTTCCAATCCAAGTACCTAACGAATTTTGCAACGATATTAATACAAGATTCTCGCCACTTATAAACTCAGACAACTTGTTAACATCCCCTTTTACCAAACTAACGTTTTTTAGCGTCTTCGTTTTGTCCCTTAATGTTGAGAACATTACATCATCTAATTCCACCGCTATTACTTTACGGGCTATCTCCGATAATTTCTTTTCAACCCTTCCATATCCTGCCCCTAAATCGACTACCGTTTTGTTCTCTATCTGCTTTACATTTTTAATGTACCTTAATTCCATGTGCATGTAATTTTGAAAATTCGTATCTGGGTGCCTCTCAACCCTTGAAATGTAAATTTCCGGTTTCCACTTGTAAGAACTCATAAATCTCAAATGTGAATTAATTTCAGACTATTTATAGTTCTCTACCCTTTCGTTTTTTATCAATGGCAAGGCTAGTGCTCCAATTAATTTACTAAACGTACAGGTAACTTAAACTCTTCTTCCACGCCTGCCTCCTGGCCTCTTGGTCGTGTCTGTAGGAATTGGGGTTACGTCTTCGATGCTTCCGATTCTGAAACCGCTTCTTGCAAGTGCTCTGACGACTGCCTGCGCTCCAGATCCCGGAGTCTTTGTTCCGTGTCCTCCTGGAGCTCTAATCTTAATGTTAATGTGTGTAACTCCCTTCTCGATTGCCTTTGCCGCAAC
>JAGWHN010000022.1 GCA_028866785.1 Microcaldota archaeon | reverse complement strand
GTAGGCGCGCCGACTATTACCTTGACAGGAAGCGCCCCTCCCGAAAGGATGCTAGCTATCGTCTTTGACTCCTGCTGCGCGAAGTTTATCTTGTTTGTAAGAGTGAGGTTTGAAGGAGATGCGCCAGAGATCACATATGATGCGCCAGAGGTGCCGTTGGTGACCGTCGGGTCAAGCCTTGGGGCAGAAAGAAGCCCGATTGCAGGCCAGGTGTTGACGGCAGACAAGGATGATGATGCGGTCGCAATTTGTTCGAACTGAGGAGTCATGTTCTGAGGAGTTGCAAACGAAAGCGTGTAGTTCATGCTTGTGAGCGCCGAGACTATGCTTGCTGGAGTGTTCTTTGCAAGGACCACCCTGCTGTAGGTTTTGTTGTGGCTTGCAAAGTAAGGTGCAAGGAGGTTCCAGTTGCTTGAGTTCCTGTTTAGCAGCTCAATCGGAATTGTGCTGTTCCCGAACGTAACTGCGTTTTGCATTGTGGTTATTGCCTGCGCTGTTGTCAGACCGGAAACAGTTGCACTTGACTGATAAAGCGAGGAATTAAGTAGGATTATAGTCTTTACAGGCCTGTCAAGGAAAAGATATAGTGGCTGGTACCCTTGGCCAAAGACCACCTTGGAGAACTTTGATTGGCCTTTAGGAGTAAGGTAGAACGTTACTGACCAGGAGACGTTGCTGCCAACAACAGTTGGCTGCACGCTACCGATGCTTCCGCTCAGAATCGAACTTCCGTTCAGCGCCTCTTTGGTGCTTACTATTCCTTGGAAGACTCCTTGGCTTTCAATTATGTTTATTGTGGAGTTTACTTCTGTTGGTGAGACACTTGGTATTGTAACGTAAATGGCAGAGCTTCCGATTCCCTCAACCGTGACCTGCTTGAGCCCGAATGTGGAGACTCGCTGCTGGAGAATCCCGATCAGGTTGCTCATCTGGTCGGGCGTGACGCTTTGCTGAAGAGTTATTGGGATTTGCGTTCCTCCTATGAACTCGATTCCAAAGTGGAGGTAGTTTGGTCCTCCGTAGGTGACGTCAAGCGCCCCAAGCGCTACAACGATTAGTATCAGGAAGAGTATTCTCCTGTCCTTTAGGTAATCAAGAACTCCCATTTTAACCACGATCGTGCCTCTTCTTGTACATCAAGATCAAAGGTGCATTTCCAAACCAGGTGGTGATTATGTCCCCTATAAGGCCGAAGAGAACCACTCCTGAAATCTGGTAGTAAGTAGGAACATATGCGATAAGCGAGACAACGAACAGGACTGCAAACGAAGCAATTGCCGCAACGGTCATTGTAAGTCCCGTCTTCATTGCGCTGTAGGCACGCTCTTCAGGAGTTCCCTCCCTTCTCTTAAGTATCCTAACAGCCGTAATCATTTCAGTATCAATTGCGTATCCGATAAGCATCAAAAGTCCTCCAAGGCTTGCAAGCCCAAGAGGGATGTTTAGCAGGACCATCGCACCAAGCGCGATTATTATGTCGTTTCCTGCACCGAAGATTATTGCAAGCGATGGCGCCCATGACCTGAAGATCACAAGCACTGCGATTGAAATCAGGACGAACGCGGCGATAAGTATTCCGATGACCTGGCTGAGGAAGAACCTGCTAAGCGTTGGGGTGACCTCCTGATAGGTGAATGTTGAAAATGGAATTGAGGAGTGGAGCGCTGCTATGACCTGCTGCTTGTAGACAAATGTGGAATTTGTGTAGGCGTTTTGCGCGACAAGCGACATGTTGTCCGGATTTGTAGGGTCATAATTCATCTTTCCGACAAACTTTGAAAGCGAGCCGAGCTCGAGGCCCAGCTGCGTATCCATTCCAGCAAGCGAGGCATTGATGCCCTGGTTTGCAGTTGCAATCTCGGATCTCAAAGTCTGGTTTGAGGGATTTGTGTTATAAGCAGACTGGAGAGTTGTTGCATTGAAGTTCCATGTGGTGTAATTTGACCTGTAAGCATAGAAGTTTAGGAGATAATCCTGCGCATTCACGATGCTCTGGTTGTTTGCGATCGTCACCTGAACCGTGCCGGGGCTTTGGAATACCGCAGGCGAAGGCACCTTGAGCGCGCTTGAGAGCTGCGATGCGACCGTTGCGGTGTTTATCGTTGAGTTTGTCGAAAGTATCACGCTTATTCCGCCGCTAAGCGATGTGTCGAGCGTCAGATGCGTTGACAAAATAAGTCCAATAATCATCAGGGCAATAGGCAGAGCTATGTAGTACCTGAGGTTCTTGTGCAAGAATATGTTTGGTATCGTAAACACTGGCATCAGCTGTAAGTAAATAGTAGACTAATATGGCTTAAAAAAGTATTTAAAGGGAAGATAATAAAAGGGGTGACTACATAATGATGAATTGTAGTCACCTGTTATTTGAGCATCTTTTTCAGATTTTTGTACTCTTTTAGTATTAGTTCGATTATAGGTCGTATATTACCTGTAGTTTCGTAAATCTTAAGTGCGGAGTAATAAATTGCACGATGTTTTAACTCTATATTTACAGGGGGCAGTTTGTGCTTGAGTAGGATATTATTGAGGATCAGACGCCCAATTCTACCATTTCCGTCCTCAAAAGGATGTATCATTTCAAACTGATTATGAACTATTGCGGCAAGTACTATAGGTGGATATTTTAATCTGTTTTCCTGATACCATTTAACCAACTTATTTAGTAGTGAAACAACCTCAGTCGACTTTGCACCCTGATGTACTTTTTCGCCGCTTGAATTAAAAACTGCGACTTCAACCCCTTTTGCCCTAAATTTACCAGCATAGCTCTTGGAATTTTTGAAAATTAACCAATGAAGCTCCTTTAACATACTAAGGGAAATATGCTCCTTAGTTTTTCTAATGAAAGTTACAGCTTCTGCAACCCCTTTTGTTTCTGAGATTTCTTCCTTTGATTTGTCAGGCCACTTGTCACTCTGCAAGATATTTTCCACTTCTCTTTGGGTAACGCTTGAGCCTTCAATCGCATTTGTGTCATAGGTGAAAGTCTCAATGAATTTTTTCCAATCACCCTCACTTAAGTGCATTAGCTCTATTTTTCCCCTACTTTGCAAAGTTTTTAGTTCACTGATTTCGAGTGAAGAAAGTGCAGTTTGATACGGATCATTTATCCTCTTTATTTCAGTTACTTTTGTTTCAAGCAGAGTCTCGGCATCATTTATTTTTTGGGATAGGATTTCCTTTGTAAGATCCGTTCCAAGGAAAACACGTACTTTCTTAATTTTGTCTAGGACTCGATAGGTATAGGCAAGGTAGTACTTTTTCTTGTTCTTGACAATCCTAGTTTCAAGATGCATAATATTTTAGGTGACTACATATTTAAATATTTATGCTTTAGGTGGCTACAATAAAATGCAGGGGTAGGGATTTGAACCCTAGCATCCACTAAAGGAAGCGGGCCCTGAACCCGTCGCATTTGGCCAAGCTCTGCCACCCCTGCGCATTAGCTCCTTTGCACTTGCACCTTTAAATAATTCCCCTAAAACCTTAGCGCGGCCAGCGCAAAGAGCCTGTCGAGCTCCTCCAAGTTTACAAGATGGCCGAGCTCCGGGTGGCTGTTCCCCGCATCTAGCAGCGAGAGCTTCCTCTCGTAAAAGGAGAGGCAAAGGGAGAGAAGCTCCTTATGGGTGAACTCCTGCGCCTTCCCGTCGCGCGCCTTTATCAAAAGCTTGTCGAGCGCGGCGCCATACTCCTCCAGATTCTTGCGCACCTCGTTTTCGTACTTCATGCCGCCCTTTAGATGGCGATTGTTTAGCGCGATCATCTTTGAGAGGAGCTCTATGTAGCCGAGCCGTTCCTTGTTTGTCTCCATGAGCAATCCGAGCTCAAGCAGCATGGAGGCTTTTAGCTGTATGAGCGAGACGCCAACGAGATAGTGAAGCGCGTGCTGGCTTATCTCCCCCTCCTGGACCAGGCCCGCCGCGGACTCAAGCTCCTCCTGCGTGAGGGTCGCCCCTCTTCGCGCCACCCCGTCAAGCAGCTCGAAGAGCTTTGGGATCTCCTTAACTGAGAACTTCACCCTCTCCCCATTTATCATCCGTATTATGCGGTCAAAGTATGTGACGGCGACTCCCGCCTCGATGATGCTCGCGTAATCGTTTATGTCAATGCTCTCGGAGTATGCCTCTTTGTGCAGCTGCATTATCTGAGAGATTACTAAGCGCCCGTTTGGAGAAAGAAGGTCAAGCCTAAGCGATCCGTCAAACTCCCTCTTTCCCAGATACTTCGCGTGCATCTTCTCAAATGGGAGCGGATCAATGTTGTTGCCCAAAATAACAAAGGCGCTCAGCTTCTCGATGTCGCCTATCCTGATCCTTCCCCCTCTCTCCACATCGATATAGCTATCGTAAATCCTGTGCACCACCTCGTCGGGTGAGAGCCCGCTGCTAGGGAGCCGATCTAGTTGGTCCAAAAACAGCTTCCTCTTTGCGCCGTGCAGGAGCTGGAAGAGCACGCTCTTTTCGCCGCTTGTGATCAAGTCGGTACCGACATCTTGCTGGAGTATCCGCTTGAGCTTTTCAAGCCCGGATTGATAGCTTTCCTGGTATTTGGCCTCCATTTGCGGCCGCGGAGGGTTTTGCGCCCTCTGGCTCAGGGCAAGGTTTATTGTGGGCAGAAGGTCATTTAGCGCAATTTTAAGAAGAGCCCTCTCCTCCTGCGAGGAGACAATCGGGCCCGATGCGATTGCAAGGTACGCGCCGATCACTGCAAACTCCTGCGCCATGGGGAGCGAGGACGAATCGGGATATGCAAACTGAAGCCCTTCCCTGATCCTGAGGTATGAGGCAAGGTCTTTGATTCCCTTTTTGCTTATGCTGAGCGTTGAGCCCTCGACCAGCTGCCCAAGATAATTAAGGCAGGAGAGCGCTGTCCCCAAATTTCGCACCTCTTCGTTGTCCCTTGTTTTATAAAGCGCCTGGAGCAGGTAGGATTCCTCAAGCTTTATCGAATCGCGCCACTCTGCCCTTGTAAGGGTTCTTGGCAAATAGCCGAGGTTTAGCGCTAGGCGCTCGCTATCCTTTTCGCCCTGCATGCTGCGCGCCTCGGAGTTCTTTCTTGCGCTGATTTCCATTCTAGCAATTTCTTCTTTTTCCCTATTTAAAGATTAATCATCTTTTGTACGGAATCCAAAAACGAAGATTTATAGGATTTTGAGTCTCACATATCCGCATGGCGAAAATTGGGCTTGCGGGAGCTACCGCAATCGGGCTCGGCGCGATAATCGGGGCGGGAATATTCGTGCTCAGCGGCACTACGATCAACCTCGCAGGGTCCGGGGCTCTTATTGCATTTGTGATAACAGGGATTGTCGCGATCATACTCGCGCTCGAGCTGGGAGAGCTCTCAAGCGAGATGCCAAGGGAGAGGGGCGCGACATACTCGTTTGCATACCACGCATTTGGTAGCGAGCTGGGCTTCATCGGCGGAATCCTGCTTTATCTTGGATATGCCGCGGCAGTTGCCACAATAGCTCTTGGATTCGGCTCCTACCTCTCAAGCGCCCTTAACGTTACAGGCCAGGTCTACACCTATGCGTTTTCGATACTGCTCATACTCGCGCTCACATTCATCAACTACAGGGGCATAAAGAACACCGCGAACACGGATTTGATACTGGTCATCTTCAAGGTGCTCGTGCTTGCGCTGTTCATAGGATTTGCCGCGCTCTATGGCACCTGGACCGTGCACCAGATAACGGGATTCATGACAAACGGCACCAACGGGATCTTCGCGGCAAGCGTGATTGCGCTCTTTGCATACGCGGGATTCCAGGCAATAGCCTCGCTTACTCCGGACCTTGTGGGCGGCGGAAGGACCGCGGCGAAGGCGATCATAATTTCAGTGATAATGAGCATGATTTTGTATGTGGGGGTCACCGTTTCCCTCCTCGCCCTTGTCCCAGGGAATGAGTTCGGGCTTGTCGCAAACCCGCTCACGTATGCGCTGCAATCCGCAAGCGCGCCGCAGTGGCTCTTCGTGCTTATCAGCATAGGCGCGCTGGTTGCCACAACCTCCGCAACGCTCTCCATGATGGTTGGCGGCTCAAGGACGCTATACCAGATGTCGGTCGATGGGCTTCTTCCAAAGGGCTTCCTCACAAAGAACAGACAGGATGCGCCAGTCAATTCAATACTGCTAACTGCAGTTCTTGGAATACTCTTCCTCTTCTCGGGCAATATCTACGTGATAGCGGCGATAAGCAACTTCGGGATACTATTCAGCTACCTTTTGACGGGGCTTGCGCTCATAAAGATCAGGAGGATCAGGAACCACTACCAGGAGAAGAAGAACATACTCGGCGAAAAGAGCATGGTGGAGTTCAGGCATGTCTTCCAGATGCCGCTCTACCCATACCTTCCGATCCTCTCGATAATCGCGATACTCATTTTCTTCTACGCCTTCCCTAACGGGGTCATAAGCACCGGGATAATAGTGATGCTCGCAACGATGCTTGTCTATTACGTGATGAGGGAGGTCAAGAACAAGCAGGTCATAAAAGTGCGCTTCTTTGATTAGTGGTTTGATGCTGATTGGAATAATAGGTGCGCCAAACAAGGGAAAAAGCACCCTGTTCTCCGCCCTCACGATGGCAAATGCGGAGATTGCGGACTATCCGTTCACGACCATAAAGCCAAACAGGGGAGTCGCATATGTTGCAAGGGAGTGTCCCGAAAAGCAGCTTGGCGTGAAATGCACTCCCAGAAACTCGAATTGCGTTGATGGGATCAGGTATATCCCGATTGAGATTGTTGACGTTGCGGGGCTCGTTCCAGGGGCCCATCTTGGGAAGGGAATGGGGAACCAGTTTCTCAGCGATGCGATTGCCGCAGATGTGCTAATCCAGGTGATAGATGCAAGCGGAAAAACCGACCTGGAGGGAAACCGCGCGGAGGGATCGGATCCGGCTGAGGAGGTCAGGATGATTTCAGAGGAGCTCTCGCAATGGGTCGCGGGGATAATAAAGAGGCACATCGTGGGGATACTAAAGAGAAAAGACGGGGCAAAGGCGATCCATGAGATTCTTGCGGGGCTCAAGATAAGCGAGGCTGCAATCGAGGGCACCATCAACAAACTAGGCCTCACATCTTCAAGCATAAGCTGGAAGGAGGAGGAGATACTGAATTTTTCAAGGGAGCTAGTCAAGGTGAGCAAGCCGATTGTCGTGGCGGCAAACAAGGAGGATGCCGCATCCGCAGAGCAGATAGAAAAAATAAAGTCTGCATTAAGCGGAATGCAAGTGGTGTCGTGCTCCGCGGCGATTGAACTTGCATTAAAGAAGGCAGCGAAGGCAAAAATAATCGACTATTCGTCTGGAGCAAAAAGCTTCAATATAACAGGGGAGGTAAGCGAGGAGCAAAAAAAGGCGCTCAACTTCATGAAATCATTCATTGCAAAGAGGGGAACGGGGATCCAGGAAATTCTTGACAAGATTGTCTTTGGCACGCTAAACCTGATTGTTGTGTATTCTGTGGAGGACGAAAACAAGTACACTGATCATTTTGGGCACGTTCTTCCGGATGCCAGGTTGCTCGAGAATGGGAGCACAGCGGTGGATCTTGCCAGAATGATACACACGGACCTGGAAAAGAACTTCCTGTACGCAGTCGACGCAAAAAGAAAAATGCGAATCGGAAGGGAGCATGCGCTAAAGGATGGGGATGTCGTGAAGATAGTCAGCGCCGTTAAGTGATCCTATTTTCTAAGCGAGGTAAGGGCGCCGAATATCACCGATACCACTATCGCAAGCGCCACAGGCAAAATGAGCCAGTATATTGCAAGGTAGCTGAGCGTTGGCGCAAGGGATGGAAGCGCATAGAGCATTATCAGGAAGATGACCACTATCGCAACGATGTAGATGACGCTCGCATAAAGGCCGTCGATCGCGCCAAGCTGCGCGCCGTCCCTTATCGTCCTGCCCTTAAGGCCGGCGATGCCCCCGATTGCTGCGCCGAAGATGATTGGCATTATGACTATTCCGGGAAGATTTAGTATGAAGTTTGCTATCGCAAGGAAAATGCCATTCAGGGCGACCTGGCCCGATGGCGCATTGATCGTCGCAAAGCCGTCGAGAAGGAGCGCGATCAGCAGGAGGATTATCCAGATGAGTATCGGCCATGCTATGCTCGGCGCCCTCCTCTTCTTCGAGGAGGACTTTAGCGCATTTCCAATATCATCTTCTTCCGACATGCCCTCACTTTTCGATTATAATGCGATAAATGGCTTAATAAAGTTTCCACTCTAGCCTATGTTCCTGAAAATCGTGCGCAAGATCACATACCCGTCCCTGAAGGTGTTTAGCTTTCCGACTCCCGACGCCCTCTTTTTCTCCATGCTCGGCACCTCAAGCACCCTAAGGCGCCTCTTTATCGCCTTGATGTTGATCTCAGTCTCTATGCCAAATCCCCTCTCGCTAAGCGCAAGCCTCTGCATCGCGCCCCTCCTAAAGCTCCGATAGCCGTAGCAAAGGTCGGTGTAGTTCGAGCCGAAGAAAAGGTTCACCATCAAGATGAACACCTTGTTCCCGAACCTTCTAAGCGCAGGCATGTCATCAGAGCCGCCGCCGATTATGAAGCGCGAGCCCATGCAGATGTCGTACCCCGTCTCTATCCCAGCGATGAGCAGCTTGAGCTCCTTTGGCTCGTTTGAGAGGTCCGCATCCATTGAGATCAGTATCTCGCCCCTCGCCCGTGAGAGGCCAAGCAGCAGCGCGGATCCCTTCCCGATGTCATCGTATAGCACGATTGCGCCGAGGCTCTTTGCCTTTGCAGCCGTCTTGTCCCGTGAGTGCCTGTCCACAATTATAATCTCGTATGAGTAGCCCGAAAGAACGCGCTTTATCGCGGGAATGACCCTGCCGATGTTTCCCTCCTCGTTCCATGTGGGTATCACAACTGAGACATAAGGCTTAGGCATCAGGCATCAACCACTACTTTCTTTTCCTCTGCGGCTTCTTACCCTTTTCGCCCTTTGGCTCTTCTTGCCTTGCGCCGCCCTTTATCTGCTCGCGCAGCCTCTCAAGCTGGTCAGAGTTGTTTCTCCTTAGGATTGGAAGCCTCACGTACTTGCTTAGCAGGTAGATCACCACTATCAGCGCGATTGCAGCTACGGCCCCAAGCACAAGCACAGTGTGCGCAATGTAGCTTTGCACCGCAAGTATCATGGAGGCGATTGAGGAGCTGAGCTGCGCGGACGGGGACTGCGAGATTGGGAGCACCGTTAGCGGCAGCGAGTAGGTTGCGTTGAACCCGTCGGTGCTGACAAAGAGCGTGAGCAGGTACTTTCCTGCGCTGCCGATAGGCCTTACGTTGAAGGTAGGGTTTAGCAGCTTGTTGTAGGTGCTGTTAATCGAGGCGGACGGGTTATCGATGAGTATTCCAGGAGGCCCTGTGAGTATGAACGAGATCGGCTCAGGGGTGACTCCGGTGTAGACAGCAAAGAGGCTGATCTGCCCTGTCGAGTTGACGTAGAATGTCGGGAAGGCAATGTTCACGACCTTGAGCACTCCTGCAGGCAGGGAGGATGCAGGCTGGGCGAGCACATTCCTTATCGACTGCAGCAGCCTCTGGCTTTGCGGCTGGTATATCGTGTAGTACCCATAGACCGATGTGAGAGGCGAGATCTGAGGTATCTGCCAGACGACCATGTAGTATCCAGGTATGTCAGAGATGCTTGCAAGCAGTCCGGTCGTGTGGATTTCGGAGACATTCCCCACAAGCGCCTTTGGTATTAGGGTCTGGAGCGTGAGGTTTGTGAGCAGGTTTGGCGTCGGGTTGCTCACCTGTATTGTTCCCTGCGCCGCATCGGTGTTGTTTTGGAGCTGGATCTGGCTGATCAGCTGTGCGCTGGAGTTTGCCGAGGAGTATAGGTTGAATGCGAGGTACTCGGTCTGGTTCACTATAGGCCCGCCGTTGTTTAGGCTCACGTTGAGCGGCAGTATGTAGACTCCCGATGCGAGCGTGGCGTTAGGCTTTAGCGTCAGCTGTATGCTCACCTGCTGGTTTGGAAGTATGTAGAGCGAGCTGGTCGAGAGCTGGAGCATGCTCTGGAAGCTCTCAGGTATGCTAAGGTGCACCGTCTCGCCCTGTATGCCCGTGTTCTGCAGGCCGAGCACCAAGAGCGCGGAGGTTCCCAGTCCCACGGAGCTGTAGAGAGGCGCGGTTATGAACTGAAGCGACGGGATCGAAGTTATCTGCGCGGTTGGTGCGACTCCGCCGCCTCCGCCAGCAGCGGGAGCCGCGCCAGAGCCCGCCGGAATGGTGGTGGTTGTTGTGGTGGTTGTCTGGGTCGACTTCTGGAAGAAGAGACCTATTATCGGGTCCTTGTAGATCGTGTAGTTAACCGTGCAGGCTGTTGAGTTGACGGTGAATGGAATTGTGCTCCATGCGCTGTTGTTGAACTCCTGGACGGTTATGTTTGCGGCAGCCAAGTTGCACGGATAGGCCATCACGGTTGCTATCGTAAGCGAGGTTCCTGCCGTCTTGTTGAAGCTTATATTTAGAACTGCAAGTTTTCCATAGGTTGACTGTGCTGGAGGGGTAGGAGCCGTGTAGGTCACTGTGGTCACATTCTGCACGATCACATTTCCGCTGGATGACGGGGAGTTTGTTGTGACCGTAAACACTGAATTTGCGTTTGCGAAGTTGACCACCGTGTTCGTGGAGCTTGTTATGCTAAACGAGTTGGTCTGGATAGGCAGCGCATTCACCGTGACAAGCACGTTGCTAGATATCGCATTTGCGGAGGCGCTGTCAAACACCTTGACGAAGTAGATGAAGTTCCCTACGCTGCCAGGGAAGGAGTTAAAGGTGAATCCGATCGAATTGGAGCCCACCCCGTTCATCGCCACGGGCGTGTTGCTTGTCAGATTGAACCACTGGTAGGTGTAAGGCGCCGTCCCTCCGGACGCTGTTGAGTTCAGCGCGATTTGCTGCCCCGCGTAGATTGTTGCATTTATCACATTTCCGGTCACGCTAAGGGCTGCGCCCGCAGTGTTGACGGTAACGGTTACCGCGCCGGATGTTGCGGTCGCAGGCGTCGATGCGGAGTCTGTCACCTTTATCTCAAATGAGTAGGTGCCAGTGGTCGTGGAGGTCGTGGTTGCAAACGAGCAGGTAAGCGTAGTTGGCGATGCGCAGTCAGCCGAGTTCGTGTATGAGCCTGCTCCAGGTGCCTCCTCGAGCCACTGATATGTGTAAGGCGAGGTTCCCGTTGTCGGGGCAGTTGCAGTTATTGTTGCGGTTCCGCCCTGCGTGACGCTTTGCGAGGACGGTGTTGGCGCGGCTATCGAAAGCTGGTTGCCCACGGTCGATGTTAACGTTACCGAATTGAATAGATAGCTGGTCGTAGTTCCGGCATCAGTCACTATTGCGTTGATCGTGTAGGTTCCGCCTGTTGTGAACTGGATCGTGTTTGATGCACTGCCCCCTATCGCAACGCCGCTAACCGTGTTTGCAACGACGCCGTTGTTGGTGTAGACGAAATTGACCGTGAACGGACCGGTTCCGCTTGAGGCTGCAAGAGTGAGCGTGTAGGTATCAAAATCATTTACTGCTAGTGCGGAGTTGGACTGAGTAAACGATGAAACAGATGGAACTGAATTGACAGTTATCGAGCTTGTAATCGAGTTGAAGGCATAAGGCACTGTAGTTCCTAGGTCTGTGGATAATGCATTATAGCTAAAGGTATTGCCCTGGACGGGAGATTTTGTGACAAAGCTGATTGTGTTTGACCCGCCAAGGGTAAGTATGAGCACATTGCTTTGGACCTGTGAGCTAGAGCCAGTCTGGTTGAGTAACTGAGTGTCAAAGTGAGCGCCCGTTCCGCCATTGGCGGTTATTGTCCAAGTCACAGACTGACCAGAATCAAGCAGCGTATTTGAAGCAGAGATTGAAAGTGTCGGTACAGAGTTAACGGTTACAAGACCTGAGTCAACTGAGTTGGCGGTATTTGGAACAGTGGCGCTGTCCACGACGATCACGTTTGACTTTAGTGTGTTGCCCACCAGGTTCGTGTTCGATGTGAACGCAAATGAGTTGGATGATCCAAGCTGGTTTGCGATGATCGTGTGGGTTATGCTGTTGAACACGATGAAGTTGTATGTGTACGGGGAGGTTCCGCCGATTGCGGATGCGGTGAATGTGAGTGACTGACCTGCGTCAAGGTTCGTCGCCGTTGACGGCGCAATCGTTACCGATAGTCCTGAGGTGACTGTGACAAGTCCTGAATCTATCGAGTTCGCGGATGTCGGAGTCGTTGCGGAGTCGGTGACTATCACGTTGGACTTTAGCGTGTTGCCCGCAAGGTTTGCGTTTGAGGTGAATGCAAATGAGTTAGACGAACCGATTTGGTTTGCGATGATCGTGTTCGTGACCGAGTTGAACACGATGAAGTTGTAGGTGTAAGGTCCCGTTCCTCCGCTGGCGATTGAGGAGAAGGTTACCGACTGTCCTGCATTGAGGTTGGTCGCAGTCGAAGGCGCAATCGTGGCGCTGAGCGCCGAATTGACTGTCACTAGACCGGAGTTGATTGAGTTTGCGCTGGTTGGTACAGTTGCGGAGTCGGTGACAACCACGTTTGACTTTAGTGTGTTGCCCGCAAGGTTGCCGTTTGATGCAAAGATGAATGATGAAGATGAACCGAGTTGGCTTGCGACTATCGTGTTGGTTATCGAGTTGAACACGATGAAGTTGTAGGTGTAAGGTCCCGTTCCTCCGCTGGCGATTGAGGAGAAGGTTACCGACTGTCCCGCGTCAAGCAGGGTCGCACTTGAAGGTGCAATTGTCGCAGAGACTGCGGAGTTAACAGTCACTAATCCCGAATCAATGGAGTTAGTGGTTGATGGTATGGTTGCGCTATCAGTTACAATAACGTTTGACTTTAGTGTGTTGCCCACCAGGTTCGTGTTCGATGTGAACGCAAATGAGTTGGATGATCCAAGCTGGTTTGCGATGATC
Source organism: Microcaldota archaeon (assembly GCA_028866785.1). The sequence continues at coordinate 386 of JAGWHN010000022.1, read as the reverse complement.
GTGTGGGTTATGCTGTTGAACACGATGAAGTTGTATGTGTACGGGGAGGTTCCGCCGATTGCGGATGCGGTGAATGTGAGTGACTGACCTGCGTCAAGGTTCGTCGCCGTTGACGGCGCAATCGTTACCGATAGTCCTGAGGTGACTGTGACAAGTCCTGAATCTATCGAGTTCGCGGATGTCGGAGTCGTTGCGGAGTCGGTGACTATCACGTTGGACTTTAGCGTGTTGCCCGCAAGGTTTGCGTTTGAGGTGAATGCAAATGAGTTAGACGAACCGATTTGGTTTGCGATGATCGTGTTCGTGACCGAGTTGAACACGATGAAGTTGTAGGTGTAAGGTCCCGTTCCTCCGCTGGCGATTGAGGAGAAGGTTACCGACTGTCC
>JAGWHN010000021.1:255-13414 GCA_028866785.1 Microcaldota archaeon | reverse complement strand
TGCGCCACTATTACAGATTTTGCATTTTCTAATTCATCGTCCTGTGTTATTTCTTTTTTAATGAATGCTCCCTCCCCTGTGATTCTTCCAAGATAAGTAGAAAGCACCTTCAATTTTTTAGTACTCTTATTCCAAGCTGTGGTTTGTCTATAAACATAATATTTTCCATTAATTTTCTTGAGTGATACATGAAATTTAAACTCTGCCCTAAGTCTTCCAAGAGTTACCTTTATTTTGTCGGGTAAAGTTAACATAGTTAAAAATTAAAGTTTTAGATATTTAAACCTGTCTACTCTTTCGTCTAATAACTATCTATAACCTATATTAAATTGAATAAAAAGTTGAATTACGTATTTATTTTTCTAAGCTTTTGCTGTTCAAAGTGTCTTTTTCTAGCCTATAAATATATACAAGGTCTGCCATAAGAGTAGTAAGTCGTGGGGATCGTATGGTCAATAATTTTGTTTACAAAATCTTGGCTATGCACTGGTTTTATCCTTCACTCCCTGAAGATCTCACCCCCGTCTCCACGACTCTTTCTTCTTAACTAAAAAAACGTGTTTCTATGAACTACTACGCATATCTCCGCAGGAGGAAGGTGGAAGTCACATTGATCAGGTTCAAGTTTCAGAAGCTCTTTTCCTTCCTTCATTATGGCGATTTCGATAAGGTTCAATCCCTTCTCACAGAAGTGGAGCAGATTCTAAAGAAGTATGAGACAGCAGCGTAAAGTGGTAAAAATGAAACTCCCTCTATTTGGAAATATTGCCTCCTCACATGAAGAGGCAGCGATATCAGGAAAGAGTTATTCCTGCTGGAAGTGCTCTTCGCATTTCAGCGATGCCGGAGACTACCTCTGGCACATTCAGATTCATGAGTGAAAAACGCTGATCCTATGACGATTCGAAAGAATAGTCAATTCAAGCTTGACCAGGGCTTCCTTCTCCTAAAACCTAAGCTTCCTTTAAATTCTCAAAAGATTGCAAGGGCAATAGCGATGTGCAATGGCGTTAGAGAGGTATTTCTCACAAGCGGCGATTACGGCTTTGTGATCAAAGTTGAGGAGAAGGGAAGAGCAAAATTGCAAACTGTAAGAAGAAGCATCAGCAGGATTGCAAAAGGCGGCAAAATAAGCATCGCAAACATGCATTATTTATATAAAAGTTAAACCCTTATCGCCTCACAAAATTGAAGAAAACGAAAAGTGAATGAGCTATTTAAAGTCCGGAAGCGTACTTACCGTGTTAAAGGAGGCTTTTATCGAGGCTATCTTATGGCAAACCGAACCTATATCATAACCAAAGATGTCAATGATACGTTGCTCAACAAGCTAGGGGTAAATGAGGTAATGACCGTCCCTAAGCTAAGGGACCAGATTGACAGGCTGCAGGATTCACTAATCAAAGAATTCAAGGGAGTTCTCAGTCCTGATACAAATATTAAAGTTTTTGATACAGCAACAATATCGTCAAGTATTCAAAAAAAACTTGTTGAACTGGTAAGGAACGACATATATCCTATTTCGATAAGTTTGGATAGGGTATATCGGCGTTACGCCTCATTACACCTTGAAGTTACAAGGGCAATTAATCCTATCAACGGCGATAAGCTCCCGCTTACAAACCGACATAACTCTGCACCGCTTCAAGATCAGGTAAAGGACCTCGCCGTTATGATAAACTTCTTGAAGCACAAATATCCGTCAAAAAAGATAGAAGTTGCAATGTTAGATGTGGGAAGTTTTGAAGGCAACACGGTCACTATGATTGAGGAGTTGTTAAGGTCTGCTGATATCTTTGTTAACCATATTGTGCTTGGACTTTCAACACCTCAAGGATATGGGAATCTCCTTAAAATCTATGGGGACAGGGTCAGTGTGCGGATCCCAACGGAATTCTATGAATGGATGGAGCTCAGGGACCTGTTTCTTATTGACGGAAAACAAGTGCCTGATAGTTACCGTGTAAATGGAGCGAGGGTTTTCGTTCCTTACACTGAGATGCTTGTTAAGGACGCATCGGTTCCAGAGCAAAACGAAAGGGAAGCGATTGAAATTTGCCTTAGATACAACAAGGAGATACTGGAGATTCTAAAGTCCAACGGAGTGAACAGGGACAGAATCGGAGAGTTTGTCTTGCTGACTGAGGAAGCAAAGAGAAACATAAGGAACAGAGGAAACTAAATTGATGATTTTATGAACACAACTAAAAATAATTCAAGTGCTGATACTCGAGAAGTCAAAGGCACAAGAGAGTACATGCCCTCAGAGCAGATCGTGCGAGAGCGAATCGTTGATGTGCTAAAGCAGAACTTCAAGCTGTACGGCTACGGTCCTATAGAAACGAGCATTCTTGAGAATTATGAGGTTGCTGCGAGCAAGTACGGAGGAGGCTCCGAGATACTAAAGGAGACCTACAGGCTCACTGACCAAGGTCAGAGGGAGCTGTGCCTAAGGTATGAGCTGACATTCAAGTTCGCAAAGCTAATCGAGATGAACCCTAATGTAAGGCTTCCATTCAAGAGGTACGAGATCGGGAAGGTCTTCAGGGACGGCCCGGTGAAACTCGGAAGGCTAAGGGAGTTCACCCAGTGCGACGTTGACGTTGTTGGCGCAAAGAGCCTCAGCACGGATGCGGAGCTAATCGACATGACCTTCAGGGTATTCGGGAAGCTCGGGCTTGACGTCAATGTGCAGCTAAACAACAGGAAGCTTCTATTCGGAATCTTCGAGCAGTCGGGAATCGCCCCTGAGCAGTGCGGCGACGCTGCCCTGTCGCTTGACAAGATCGTGAAGTTTGGTGAGGATTACGTTAAGAAGGAGTTAATTGAGAAAGGGGTGAGCGAGGAGTCTGCAATAAGGCTCTTTGATACGCTTGCCGCAATCGAAATGCAAAAAGGGATTAAAGAGAAGCTCTCCTTCCTTTCAGGCATGATCACAAACGAGACCGGCAAGAAGGGAATTAGCGAGCTTCAGGAGATATTCGGGTACTGCGCCAACATGGGCGTGTCTGGAGATCTCAGGTTCGCCCCTACACTTGCAAGGGGCCTCGGATACTACACCGGCCCTATGTGGGAAGTCTACCTCAATGGCAACTCGAAGATGACAAGTTCTCTTGCCGCAGGGGGAAGATGGGACAAGATGGTCCAGGAGTTCATGAAGAGCGAGCAGGAGTACCCTGCCACAGGAATGACTTTCGGGCTTGATGTCATCTATGCCGCGCTGGAGGAGAAGAAGGGCGCCATGTTTGATTCAAAGCAGGAGCGAATCCCGATGGTGCTGATCATACCTATGAACACGCTGGGAGTTTCGCTCGAAGTCGCTGCGAACCTCAGGAGGAACGGAATAAGCTGCGATGTCGCGGCAGACAAGAAGCTCACAAAGGCTCTTGACTACGCAAACAAACAGTCCGTCCCTTATGTCGCTATAGTCGGAGAGAAAGAGCTTAAAGATAATAAGGTCAATATAAAGGATATGGATTCTGGAAAGGAACAGCCTTACAACCTCTCAACAATAGGAGCAGATCTAAGGGTCGCCCTAAGGTCAGTTGAGCAGAGCCATCATTCCTAAAGCGTCCTATACCTAGCTGTTTATGGACGATAATTTTGAACCTTAAAATATGGTAGAATTGAAATGTTTGTGGAAAAATCTGTAGAGAAGTTCGCCGCATCAATGTCAGAAGACAAGAATGCACTTAGTTTAAAGACCGGAAGAGGCGGATGTGAAGTATTCAAAATAATCTACAAGGATCGAGAAGCCGTCATAAAAATTGGCGCAAGTGAACTTGGTAGATCAGAAATTATGAATAATAAAGTTTCTTATTTCGAAATGGAAAAGTTGGGCATATCTCAAATTGTGGCTCCTAAAATTTTTGCTGAAGGTGATTCAAACGGAATGTCCTATATTATTCTTGAGTATCTTGGGACAGACTTTAGAAATCGTTCCACCAAAAACCAAAAAACCATTGAAATGACGAAAGTAATGTTTAAACGCCTTGAGGAAGCTTACAAAATAAGTCTCAATCAAGATGCGTATTCCTCTCAAAAATGGCTTGAAGATAGAAAACAGGACATTTTAAGATATTTTGAGATTTATTTGATTCCCTCTGGATTTGGTAATAATAGTGATGTCACCAAAATTAAGAATCTAGATTTGGGTAAAATGTCGCCTAATAAATTTACTTGGGCTACAAGGGATCTAACGCCTGATAATATTTTTGTCAATGAAGAGAGACTTACGATAATCGATGCAAAGGCTGGAGCGAAGGGCGTTCCAATTCTCGACCTTGCAATGTTTGCAACCTTGACTGGCGAGGTTTATTCACTTCCAAATGGCTATGAAAGCGCAAAGCTCGCGAAAAACTTTGCAAATGAAATTGCGGAGAAGACGCTTGGAACACCGTTCGGTAATGAGTTATTCAAGTTTGGAGAGATTTTTCAATACGCACTTTCCGTCCGTTTTAGGAAGAACAAAGATCCACGGTCACCTGCATTTATTGAGTCAATCAGGGAGAGGGTTGAAGACATTTCAGTTGCAATAAGAAAGTGATAAGATGATGAAATCAGCCACTAAAAAAATAAACACTGCATTCATAGACATAGATGGAACAATTTTTGATTCAAAGAGCTATTACAATCCTGACCTCAAGGGAGTTATTGGCGGGATGATAAATGAGGGTTTCACAATTGGTCTTCTCACAAATAGATCCCTAAAGAGTAGTCTTAGAGTATATCAAGAACTAAATCTCAACGGACTTATAGTTTTTGAAGACGGTGCAGCAATCTATTCTCCTAACAAGCAAAAAAGAATAAATCTAGTTAATAACCTAACAAACCTAAATGCTGCCCAATCAATCATAAAAGAAGCAATTACCTCTGGAAAGCTTTTACACGAAATGAAAAGAGAAGACCTCGTCTTCAAAATAAATGATGAAAAAGAGTATAGTATAAGTGTGCACCTAAGAACAGCTCAGGGGACAAGGTGCGACGAACTAATTGCGCAAGCAGTACCTGCTGTAGAAAGTCTTCTTTCAAACTACACTAACCTAATAACCTATGATACTGGTAGAGGAAACTTTTTGGTAAGGTACGTAAATTCAGGGAAGGGAACAGGTATAGATTATCTTGTAAAGCGAAATATGATCAAGGGCGACGAAACGATTATAATAGGCGACGGAGATAATGACGTGCCTGCGTTCAGGGCAGTGCAGCTAAATGGTGGAATGGCGGGAGTTGTCGAAAATGCGACTCCAAGGGCAAAGGCATTTGCTGATATACTCTCTGAGAATGCTTACTCTGACGGGGTAATTGAGATACTAAACAAAATAAAAATGCTAAATCAGATAAGGCGTATTTAGATGCGTACCATCGTGCTCTTGGACATCGACGGAACCCTTGTGGATCCAGATTACAAGATTAATTCCAATTCGATTTTTGATGTCATAAAGAAGTGCGAAGCTCAAGGCGCACTCTTTGCGCTCAACTCAAACAGGGCGATTGAGGATCTGCTCCCCATATATAAACAATTTTTTCTTAATGGCTTTATAATCGGTGAAAATGGGGCTTTCTTCACTTTCCCTGGCCAAAAAATGGAGCAATACTCCGATGCAAAGCAAATAGTCTCACTGGCGGCTGAACTTTCCAAACTTCTTGAATCAAGCTTTCCCGGAAGTAAATTCCTAACTAGGGATACTGTTTCATTTCTAAAGTCTCCTAACATTAAGAATAGCGGGGAACTCTTTGTGGCAAACAAGTTCAGGAAATATACAATGAGTATATTTGTCGGTAAGGTTGTAGATGGAAAATTCGTAAAAGATATCCCGCTTGCAAGACTTGTCGCGTCAGCCGTATCCGCGAAAATTGCAGATCTGGGCCTAAAGCTTGAAATCGTGGTCTCGCCAGTTTTTGGCAACGTCCTAATCAACCCGATAGGATGTAGCAAAGCATCCACATTTGAAAAGATTGTAGAACGTGACTACAAGGGCTGTCCGACGGTGATGATAAGCGATGATGAGAGCGACTCAATGATAGGCTCAGTTGGGACTTTCTATACCCTGTCTAACGCGCCCGAAAGCATAAAGAATAAGGCAAGCTACGTCTCCGATTATGAATATACCAAGGGCGTTGAGGATATACTGCAGAAAAAGGTACTAAAGGGCTAATTCACTTCTGGTTTTCGTATTTTTCCCTGTACTTCTTTGCTTCGGCCATGGCGATTTTGACCGCCTCTTCAGGGGTCTTTGCAAGCAGCACCTTCCTGCGCTTTCTGCCATCAAAATACTTTCCCGCAAGCTCGTCAGCCCATCCCCCAAATCCTTTGAGTGCAACCATAGGTATGTCTGCCTGATATGCTATTGCAAGCTCGGTTAGGGTCCCTGATCCCCCGCTGATTGCGATTACCGCGTCGCAGGCAAGCGTTAAAACTAGCTCCCTGCCCCCTCCTCTTTCAAGTCCTGAGGGAATTATTATATCTGCGTCTTTTTGCCAAATATTCTTGTGCTTGCCATAAGTCACTCCTACAGTCATTCCCCTCCCCCTCCTTGCACCCCTGCAAGCTGCGGTTGAGAGCGAGTCATAGTCCTTTTCGGCCCCGAAAAACAGTATCGCACCTCTTCTCGCTATTGAGTATCCAAGTCTCTCTGCAGCCTTTTCTGCAGCCTGAGAATAATTGAGATCAATAACGGAGCCCATCACTCCTATCTGAAACTTTCGCATGGAAAAGTCTCGTTTTCCATATCTAAAAACCTTTCGAAAAATAGTCTTTTTTTCCTTAGAAAACGACCATATCGGTTTGCATATAAATCCTAAAATCCACAAATTGTTTGGTGTTGTGGTGGCATTTGCAAAAAAAGATAATAGCGGGTTCGAATATAAAATTGTGGAAAATGTTTCTGGGCAGAGCCACAAGTTGATTCTGTTTAAACCAAAATTAATTTCGGAAGAAAATCTTATTAAAAAATCCGAAGATATCTCATTGATTTTTGGTAGTGCCTTTTACAATAAAGAAGGTTCTTTTCAGGAGTGGCCTCCTGAAAGAGTTTTAAGGAGAATACGAGAAATAAGTTTTGGAATACTTGTTGAGAAAGAAGGGCAAAAAATAGGATATGCTATATTCGAGAGCCCTTCATGTGAACTTGGCAACATATTATTCATAAACTCTATCGGTTTTGCTAAACAAGGCGCAGGATTGGGTCAGTTGATTATGCGCGAGGCAATTAATTTGGAAAAAAGCCGCATTGTGGCCGGAAGAACGCAGAATCCAAATCTAATCAAAATGCTAAGGCGGCTTAATCCTGTATCTATTTTACCCATAGATGAAGATTACAGCTCTTCAGAACAAAATAGGCAAATCTTAGATGCGCTCAGAGACAAGACCGTGGAATTACGTAACGCTGTAATTGATGATAACACAGGAGTTTGTAAAAAAGCTTATAGCAAAGGCAAACTCGGAAATTATCCTGTAAATCTACCTGATCTAGAGACAACAAAAATACAAAGCAGATTTAATCAAATCGGTCTAGACCAAAACGGTGGAGATGCAGTTATAGTTACCGCAAAGCTAGATTTTATATAAAATAGCTTCTAATCTAGTACCATATGGTTAAAAACGAAGTTTTAGTAACCGAGCTTGCCAAGTCTCTCATTAATATTAATACGGAAAATCCGCCAGGCAGGGAGAAGCAGGTCACAAAATTTATTCAGGATTACCTCTGGGAGCTAAAGATTGAATCAGAGCTCATAGAGTTTGAGTCAGGCAGATTCAACTTAGTTGCAGTGTTGGGCAAGGGAAACGGCGGCTTAATGTTGAATGGCCACACCGATACCGTTCCGCTCGGTGATACGCCAACCTACTCAAACGGCGCACTTGCAAAAGTCTCCGGAAACAGCATCTATGGCAGAGGCGCTGCTGACATGAAGGGCGCACTTGCGGCAATTCTCGCATCCCTCCATGATCTCGAACCAAATAAATTCAAGCGTAAGTTATTGCTTTCATTTGTGGGCGACGAGGAATCAAAATTCAAGGGCTCCAAATGGCTGATAAAAAATCGCAGTAGACTGTTTGGTGGTATAAAATACGGAATAGTCGCAGAGCCCACAGGGATGAAAATACAGACTGCCCAGCGAGGGCTTCTCGGAGCAAAAATAACCTTCAGCGGAAAAATGTCACATGCCTCTACACCATGGCTTGGCTCTAATGCAATAGCAAAGGCTGCAAAATTCATTTCCCAAATAGAAATGCCTGAAAACAAGATCCCTGAAAAAGATGTGATGACAATCACGAAAATCAATGGAGGAATTGCGGGCAATGTCGTGCCAAACAGCTGCGAGGTCCATATCGACCGCAGAATAATACCTGGCCACACCACTAAAGATGCCATAAGTAAAATAAAGACTGCAATGAAGAAAGTAGACCCTAAGGCAAAGTTTGAGGTGAAGGTCGCCCAGGAAGCCTTTAGTGTTGATTCCAAATCTCAAATCGTCCAAACATTAAAATCTCTTACTGGCGGAAGCACTTTTTGTAGCCGTTTTTACACAGAGGCAGAGCTTTACGGAAGAGCATTTGGGATGGATTGCGTTGTCTTCGGACCCGGAGAGCCCAAGTTCAGCCACAAGGCAAATGAGCACGTTAGCATTCTAAACCTTAAAAAATCAACAGCAGTCTTTGAGTCCCTCATCAAAAAATGGTGCATTTGAATACATATTATTTCGTAAGTCCCCTTAGGAAGAATCGCTTTATCACGAGGCTTGGCCTGTCCATGTCCCCGTACTTGCTCAGGAACGAGTCTAGCTTCAGTATCCTCATCGCCCTTGCCACATTCTCAAGGTTCTTCTTGTTCAGCGAGGCGTAGACATTGTAGAAGAAATCGTGCAGCCTAACCTCCTTCTCAAACTCCTTTCTCCAGAGCTTTTCGTAGTTGCTCAGCTTCACACCCCTGTTTATGTGTGCCTCAATCCCCTTTGCGGCGTACAGCGCCCCATTTCCGCCGAAAATTATCCCTCCGCCTGTCGTTGGCTTGATGTGCCCTGCCGCGTCTCCGACCAAAAGCACGCCCTTTGAATCATCAACGAATCTCTTCCTGATCCCGACCGGAATCACGCTTGCCCCCTCGCTCCTTAGCTTTCCGTTTGCAACAATCTCCGCAATCTCTGGGACCTTCTTGAATCTCTCAAATGCAGCCTTGCTGTTTCCGAACCTTGAGTCAATCCCTATTCCTATTTCTGCAGTGTCCTTTGACTCTGCGGCAATCCATCCAAAGAACCCTGGCGTTATGTCCTTGTCAAAAAAGAGCTCAACCATGCTTGGGTCTGCCATGGCGAAGTCATATTCTGCCCTGAATGTGAGGATGTGCTTTTCTATCGCAGGGAAATTAAAGTGCCTTGCGACTGTTGATACCGCTCCATCAGCTCCTACTATTATATTCGACTTTGAGAGTGAGTCCAGCATCACTCCGTCCGCCTTTGCGCCAACCTTCACCTCCGCACCTGCGCTCACCGCCTCATCCTGGCAGAGCTCGTTGAGCCTTAGCCTCTCAAGCACGTACGCCATCGGCTTTTGGGAGCGCACGCGTATGTTCTCCTTGCCTATGTGCAGTATCGCGCCATGGAGCGTGTTCGTCATGACTCTTTTATAATCAACTCCCAGCGTCTCAAGTCCGTTGATTGAGAGAATTCCCGATGCCCTGACGGGGAAGCCTGGCCTAGGCTTTTGGTCGTAGATTGTGGTCTGTATTCCCAATTCGGAGAGCTTCCTTGCGGTGATTAACCCGGCAGTTCCTGCCCCGATTACCGCCACATTTTGCCTCATTTTTCCAGCGCTCTAAGAGTGTTTAAATATATTCTCTGCAGTTAACTATTAGCTGATTAATTATAAAATACGTGTCTAGATGAGCTTCATTCTTCCGGCGTTTATTGCACTGCTATCAATCATAGTGCCAGGCTTCTTCCTAGCGCTCGCGCTTCTTGGCAAGACCAAGCTAAACAGGCTCGAGATAGGCGTTATGGGCTTCACTTTCGGCCTGCTCTTTCCACCAGCGATGATCTGGCTTGAGTCCTACTTGATACCTTACATGCCTGCATTTGCATTCTCTGTCGGGCTCTACAACCTCAACGTAATCATACTTTCAATAATCGGGATAGGGCTTTGCCTCTGGCAAGGGCTCCTAAACCTTGATCTGATCAAGCCATTCCTTGGAATGAAGGTCGCTCCAAAGGCCGAGCACGCTGCAGAGCCTCATCTTTCCGCTGAAACTGCGGTCCACGAGAATCCGGAGGAGCACCAAAAGAAGGGCCAAAACAGCAAGCTGATCTGGTACCTTCTTGTGATCCTCATGCTTGTCGCGTTTATCTCAAGGATAATGAGTCTTCCAACAGCCGCACACTTCTTTGAGTTCGACCCTTACTTCGATTTGCTTTCCACTTCATCCATACTGGTTCATGGCTACCAGGTGCTCTATGACCATTCCGCATGGCCGGTCCTCGCCGCCGGAAGCCCACACCGAATCGAGCCAATTATCCCGTACCTTGAGGCTTACTGGTATGGCCTTTCAACCACAAACCTAAACCAGCTCGACACCACGCTCATGAGCAACACATCAAGCTTCTACCCCCCGATAGTGGCGGCGCTGCTTGTCTTTGTCGTGTTCATGTTCCTCTACCACGAGTATGGGGAGTTCCCTGCCATAATCGGCGCAATACTTGCCGCGTCAATGCCTGCGCTCATAACTACATTCATCGCAGGGGAGCAGCTGCTTGAGCCAATCGGCATCTTCACGCTGTTCTTCTTCTACGCGGCATACCTGCTTGCGGTAAACAACATGAAAGAGAAGAGATTTGCGATCCTTGCGGGAATCGCGTTCGTCTCAACCTTCCTCTCCGCCCACTACTACACTGTAGACGCGGGAGTTCTTGCGATTTACATACTCTTGCAGGGCATCATCTTCGTCCTTGGAAACAAGACCGCAACCTTCGGAGTAATCGGTGGATTCGCTGGCCTTGTGGCGGTCGCCTCATTTGCGGGAATCTCGATCCTTGCGATTGCGGGATTCGTTGTGGGGCTTCTTGTGGCAATCTTCCTTGCGGTCTACCTAAAGCCGGAGCTTGTTGACTGGAAGATCGAGAAGACAATGGACTTCTACAAGATGAACCTCATCGTTATTGCAATCATCGCCGTCTTCTACGAGCTCTTTGCACCATATGGAAGCGTCCTCACAAACAGGACCCCTACAATCCTTCACGTTCCAATCATCTTCGGATTCGCGCTCTTTGCGCTCGTCTTCGTTGCAGTTTTCGAGTTTGTTCCAAAGCTCCTCTACAAGTACAAGGCGCTCAAGTCGCACCCTGACGCAAAGACCTACGTTGCATGGCTCGCGGTCATGTCAATCGTTGCGCTCATACTGATCAACTTCACATCGCTTGGCGAGCCTGTCCAGAAATACATAACGCTCAGCCAGCACTTCACAACGCCTTCAATTCCGCTCTTCGCAACCGTTCAGGAATATGCACCAACAGGAGTCAACTTCAACTTCGGAAACTCAGGATTTGGAATAATCGGCGCAAGCATCTTCGGAGTCAACATGCTTGTCTGGTTTGTGCTGCTTCTGTTCACTGCGCTCATGCTTATCGCAATCTACTACAGGGACTCGAAATTCTCGATTCTCTCCTTTGCAGCAATCCTACCTCTTGCTCTTGCGGGAATGATTGAGGTGAAGTACCTCCCGCACTTCGGCGTGGGATACATCCTTGCAATCGGCGCAATAATCGGGGAGCTTCTTTTGCTCATCAACAGCAAGTATAAGCTCAGCGAGATAAAGAATTCGATACCAAAGCTTGACCTGAAGTCAAACGGCGTCAGGATAGTGGTGATTATCGCAGTCGTAGCGGCAGTTCTAGAATCATCTGTATTCATCAGCATACTTGGAGCAGCATCAAACCCTAACTGCAATGCGCTTGCGCAGGCAGGAAACGGGATGGGCTACACGCTCTACTGCCAGACAATCTCGCAGGCATGGCTTGACGCCACAAGCTGGATGAAGAGCAACGTGGGCCCATATGCGCCAAGGATACTTGCGTGGTGGGACTATGGAGACTGGATCAACTGGTTTGGCAACTCAAACGCTGTGCTCAGGGGAGACAACGCAGTTGCAACGGAAGACTATGCGACAGCGGCTCAGTATGTCCTTTCCGGAAGGGACGGCGTGAACAGCTCAACCCTTGCAGCCTACATGGATTCAATTCAGTCAAAGTATGTCCTATTCGACAGCGAGCTCATGCAGAAGTGGGGCGCGCTCAACTTCCTTGCGTGCGTGAATGCGGGCCAGACAAGCCTTGCATATGCGGTTCAGCAGGGACTTTCGCATGGGCAATCATACCCTGCACTCGGGACATCGCAATGCGAGCTCACGCACAGCCCTGTCTATGCGCTTGTGCCTACGGCGAGCAACAACATAAACAACTACTGCCAGTTCTCAAACTCCTCTGTTCAGGCTCTCAAGGTGCTGATGCTTTCAGGCAGCAGCTTCCTCAATCAGACGTTCTGCGTCCCAACGACGCTCTACAACACGGTTCAGCCGACATACCTCTACGACCAGAACGGAACAAAGACAAATGCGGTCATAATCCCTACAACAACGTTCTACTACGGAACAGTCTCGGTGAACAACCAGAACTTCGCTGACTTCTTTGTGATATACCTGCCAAACGGGCCAAACGACACAATCACAGATGCCCCTACCGCATTCTACAATTCAAGCTACTATAACGGGTTCTTCTTCGGGAAGATGCCAGGCTTTAGCCTGACGTATCCTGCGAACTTCACTGGAATCAACTACTTTAACTCCACGAATCCGATAATGATCTTCCAGCTAAACAACTACACGGGCGGACTTCCGCCAGTTACGCCAAAGGCAAGCTACGTGACAAACAACTACACGATGCCTGGTTGATTTGATTGAAGCTCGTGATAACACAGCCATATCTTAACCTCAAGGGAGGCGCAGAGCGAGTCCTACTAAAGATTGCACAGCACTACGACGCGAAGATCTACACGATTGAGTACAACAAGAAGGAGACCTTCGAGGAATTCAAGGACCTTGACATCGAGGTTATCACAAAGAAGATTCCATTTTCAAATTCTCTCCCATACAGAGCTTCGCAAGGGATCAGA
>JAGWHN010000021.1:0-245 GCA_028866785.1 Microcaldota archaeon | reverse complement strand
CAAAGAAAATCCCTTTCGCCGACTCGCTTCCATATCGCGCCTCGCAGGGAATGAGGGCTGGCTACACATTCTACAACCTCAAGATAAAGGAGGACTATGATGTAATCAATGCGCACACCTCGCCAAGCGAGTGGATTAGGCACAAGAACCCAAGGGTTCTCTGGTACTGTCACACTCCGATCAGGGAGGTCTATGACCTTTACAAATTCAGGATGCAAAACCGCGCGTTCAAGGAGAAGGCGCTT